>CAIQJJ010000118.1 GCA_903872065.1 uncultured Anaerolineales bacterium
GATGACATGGGCTATGGCGACTTCAGCGCCTTTAACCACGGCCTCTCCAGCACACCCACGCTGGACGCGCTGATGGCGGAAAGCACTTGCCTGGCGCAGCAGTACACCGCCTCGCCGGTTTGCAACCCTTCGCGCGCCGCTCTGCTCACCGGGCGCTATCCGCATCGCACCGGTTCGATTGACACGCTCGAATGGTGGGGGCTTGAACGCCTGGCGCTGCGCGAGACAACGCTGGCCGATTTGCTTAAGTCCGCCGGGTACGCCACCGGGTTGATCGGCAAATGGCACCTGGGTTCGTTCGACCCGCGCTACCATCCCAACCGGCGCGGCTTCGATGAAGCGGTCTGTTTTCGCGGTGGGATGCACGACTATTACAACTGGCGGTTGGAGTTTAACGATCGGGTCGTGCGCGCCGATGGCCGTTACCTGACTGATGTCTTTACCGATCAGGCGGTGGAGTTCATCGAGCGTCACCAGCGCCAGCCGTTCTTCCTGCACCTGACCTATAACGCTCCGCACAACCCCTTCGAAGCGCCCTGGGAAGACGTGCGGCCTTTCATTGAAAAGGGCCAGTTCTCGCGCGCCGTTAGCTTGATCTATGCCATGATCTATCATATAGATCAAGGGGTGAGGCGGGTGTTGGAGACGCTCGATCGCCTGGGCTTGCGCGACAACACGATCGTCTTCTTCACCAGCGATAACGGCCCGCAGTTTGGCGGGGAGGGCGAAAACTGCACCACGCGCTTCAACTGCCAGTTCAACGGCGCGAAAGGCTCGGTCTATGAGGGCGGCATCCGCACGCCGATGATCGTCCGCTGGCCGGCCGGGCTGCCCGCCGGGAGCGTCGTCAATGAGATGGTGCATTTCACCGATTGGCTGCCGACCATCCTGTCCATGCTTGGGTTGGAAACGCCGGCGCAGCTCAACCTGGACGGCGTCAATGTGCTGCCGGTCTTGCGCGGCGAGGCCGGCAAGGTGAACACGCGCCGTTTCTGGCAGTGGAATCGTTATTCGCCGCTGATCACCTCCAACGCGGCCATGCGCGATGGCGAGTGGAAGCTCGTCCGCCCGGCCATCCGCGAGGCGGGAGACGTGCCGGACATTCATTGGCTGTGGGTTTCGATGTATGGGCCGGAATACTTCTTGAAAAACGGCGTTTTTCGTCAGCCCTATCCCCGGCGTGAAGTGCCTCCGCCCCCGCCGCCTGAGCTGTATCACCTGGCGCAGGACCCCGGCGAGCAGCATAATCTCGCCGGGCAGTATCCTGAGCGCGTGCAAAAGATGCTGGCGGAGCTTGAGGCCTGGTTCGCGGAGGTTGAGGCCGAGCGCCTCGCCATTCCAGATCGGTGGTGGGCTTAGAGCTCGGATGACCGTCAGCCGTCCTGGATGTGTTTGACCCCTTGTTGGAACAGGGCAATGATATGCTCATCTTCAAGACGGTAAAATACTTCTTTGCCCTCGCGCCGCGCCTGCACCAGGTGCATCTGCCGCAAGCCGCGCAGGTGGTGAGAGATGGCCGATTCACTGATCCCCACTACCTCGGCCAGGGCGCTGACGTTCATTTCGCTTTCAATGATGGCCGATAAGATGCGCACGCGACTGGTGTCGCTGAAAGCGCGAAACAACTCCGCCACGTGCGCGGCGGTGTGTTCATCGAGGAAGGTGGATGGTGTGGTCATAGAGGAACAATTGAGTATATATTCAGATATTGAAACTATTATAAGGCAAAAAGCCTGCTTGTCAACACTTTGGAAGAATCCTAAAAAAAACCCTAAAGGTTTAAAAAACCTTTAGGGTTTTCTCCCTTAACGCCCAGGCGTATACTGGATCGCAAAAACGCAGTGCGCCAGGCCTTTGGCGTCTTGCGCCAGCCTGGCGCTTTGTTTTACCGGCAGCCCCAGCGCCCTTTGCAGCAGGAGCGCGTCAAGCTGGCATAGTTCGGCGTGGCCGGCGGCGATCTCTTGATAGGGGCAGTGGTCGAAGATGAAGCGCGGGGCCTCGGCGCGCGCTTCCCAGCGCGCCTCGTAATGCAGGGCGTTCAAAGTATGCACCGCCTGCGTCAGGCGCTGGGTCAGGCTGCCGGCCGGCGCGGGACTCTCTTGCAGCATCCGCTCGGCGACGCGGCGCAGGAGGGCTTCCCGTTCGCCGGCCTGGGCCTCGTTCAACACGCTCAACAGCGCCTCTGCCAGGCCGTTGAGATTGTGGCTGGCGGCGCGGCTGGCCGGCGCATAAATCAGCGCCGGCCGCCCGCGCGCCGCGCTGCTTTGCCCCACCACGAGGGCGCGCCCGTCTTGGGCCAGCAGCCCCAGGTGATGGCGGGCGTTGGCGGTCGTCATCTTCAGGGCGCGGCTGATTTCATTGGGCGTGGCGCTGCCCCTGGCCTCCAGGTATTCGAGGACGCGCTGGCGTGAGGTCTTCATGGATCCCATTTTACCGCCGATCGGTGAATTTCGCAAAAATATGTTTGCGTAAATCCTTTTTTAAGGCTGGTATAATGCAGGCGTGGATGGAAAACCTTCCCTTGACCCTGGCGGCTGCGACTTCCCCCTTACCTGGGACGACTCCTTATCCCTTGCCAGGCTCTTGCGGCAGCGTCATCCGACTGTCCCGATCGAGCAAGTCTCGCGCCTGAGGCTTTATCGCTGGGTTTTGGAACTGCCTGAATTTCAGGATGATCCGGCTTTGGCCAATGACTCGATCCTGGACGCGATTTTGAAAGAATGGCTTGAAAGTTTGCCCAGGTAGGCCCGCCGGGTCTGCCAGACCTTATCGGGTCGAATATCTTTACTCTGGCTCAGGAGGCCAATTGGTTATGACTGAACTTGATTCTCCCGGTTACAACATCCCCCCTGAAATGCAAGGGGTGGTCAAGATTACCACCCTCGACCGCATCTACAACTGGGGGCGGCGCTCCTCCATCTGGCCGATGATGTTTGGCCTGGCGTGCTGCGCGATCGAAATGATCTGCACCGCCGCCGGCCGCTTCGACTTTGCCCGCTTTGGCATGGAGATTATGCGCCCCAGCCCGCGCCAGGCCGATTTGATGATCGTCTCCGGCACGGTGACGAAGAAGATGGCCCCGCAGGTCGTCCGCCTGTACAATCAGATGCCCGAACCGAAGTACGTCATCGCGATGGGCGCCTGCGCTTCGGGCGGCGGCCCCTTCAAAGAAGGCTACAATGTGGTGCCTGGCATTGATCGCTACCTGCCCGTAGATGTGTACATCCCCGGCTGCCCGCCCACTCCGCAGGCCTTGCTCTTTGGCTTTATCAAACTGATGGAAAAAATTGACAAGCAGTCAATCAGCAATGTCTCCTGGTATCAAAAAGGCCCTGGTCACGATGTGCCGGTGCCGGTGTTGGGGCCGGATTTGATGGATCCTCGCCAGTATGAAATCATGCGCAAGGCGGCTGAAACAAAGGAGAGTGCCTCATGACCGATTCAATGGCTGTGATCACCACTGATCTGGCGGCGCGCTTCCCGGAAGCGGCGGCGAAAGATACCCGCAAAGGTTACGAAGGCTACATTGTCAAGCCGGAAAAACTGTTGGAAGTTGCTTTGGCGCTGCGGGATGAGATGGGCTATGACTATCTTTCCTCGCTCACCGGCGTAGATTATCAGCCCGAAGGCAAGATGGAAGTGGTTTATCACCTCTACCGTTCCACGGGCGGCGGGGCGGTGGTGTTGAAGGTGCAGACCCCACGCGACGCGGCGGTTGTGCCTTCGCTGGTCAGCGTCTACCCTGGGGCGGATTTTCAAGAGCGCGAGGCCTGGGATTTGCTCGGCATCCGCTTTGAGGGCCATCCCGATCTGCGGCGCATCTTGATGTGGGAGGGCTTCGCCGGCCACCCGCTGCGCAAAGATTGGCGCGAGGCGTTTTACGAAGAGGAAGTCAAGCCCTTCAAGAGCCGCTGGCCGGATGGCAAGATCCTGCGCATCGAGGACAAAAATCCTTACACCAACAATGTCGTCTATCCTGCCGGCTTTGACCCCGATCGCTGGACGCCGGACGAGGCCGAAACCTTGCTCTACGCCGGCCTGGCGGCCGCGGTTCACCCGGACGGCAGCCTGAAGACCGATTCGGTGGTGGTCAACCTGGGGCCGCAGCACCCCTCCACGCACGGCGTCTTTCGCATGGTGGCCACCCTGGATGGCGAAACCATCGTGGACTTAAAACCCGTGATGGGCTATTTGCATCGCAACCATGAAAAGATCGGCGAACGCAACACCTGGTTGGGCAATATCCCCTTCACCGACCGCCTGGACTACCTTTCGCCGATGAGCAATAACTTCGGCTATGTGCTGGCGGTGGAGAAGCTGATGGGGGTCAAGCCGCCCGAACGGGCTGAGTACATCCGCGTCATCATGGCCGAACTGACCCGCATCTGCAATCACTTGATGGCGATCGGCGCCCTGATCAACGACCTGGGCGTTTATTTCACCGGCATGTTGTATGCCCTGGAAGAGCGCGAGTTGATCCTGGACATCTTTGAAGCCGTGACCGGCGCCCGCATGATGAACAACTATTTCCGCTTTGGCGGCCTGGCGCGGGATATGTCGGACGAGGCCTTGAAGAAAACCAAAGAGGTGGTGGATCGCCTGCCGGGCAAGTTGGACGATCTGGATGTCTACATCACCAACAGCGAAATCGTGCGCGAGCGCGCCGAGGGGCAGGGCGTGCTGACCCAGGATCAGGCGATTGCCTATTCGGTGGCCGGGCCGGTCTTGCGCGCTTCGGGCGTGCCTTATGATGTGCGCCGCGCCGACCCCTACAGCATTTAC
>CAIQJJ010000119.1 GCA_903872065.1 uncultured Anaerolineales bacterium
CCCCATGTCCCCTGGAGGCGAGGCTTCAGCCGAATCAAATGGGAGGGCGAAGCAGCCAGCGCCAGCGCGCCTATCCCACGACAGCGCGGCGACAGGAACAAGCCCATTCGAGCATTCGTGCTTCTAATTCGTGGACGGCTGATTCATCCTCCCCTTATCACGAAACATTCCCTACGCAGAGAGAGCGGCAGCCCGCCGAAACACGTTTTCCAACGTGTTTCCCGTAACAACCGCCGGTTTGAACCGGCGGAGCGAGGAGGACGGAAAGAGGAGGACGAAGCGGGAGATGACAGACCACTGCCGTTCAGCAAGCCATCCTCGAACGAGGGACTCAGACTCGAACACACGAACAGGCGACTTCCAATCGTCGCGCCTCTCCAGACAAAGAACCGCGCGACCGCGACCAGGGCGAAGCATACGGCACAATTGATCGTCCCATAGAGCATTTCTTGGAGCCGTATGCTTCTCCCCTACGCGCGCACGCGTCCATCCCGTCTCGCAGGGCGGGGGACAAAAAGCGCCGCGCGAGGGCTCTCGCACGGCAAAAGGGGGATGAAATGTATTTTTTATTGCGAAATATAAAGCGAAACAATTTTAATTTTGCAAAAAATCTCCCACCGCCTTATGCCAGTGATGCTTAAAAGCTTGGCGGCTTCGACAAGCTCAGCGCGCTGGATCATGGCAAGTTTTGCCTGACAATTTTGCAAGGCGTAGTATAATAAGGCTATTAACGGGGGATTAACTTATCTTACAGCGCTGCATACTATGCACAGGAGGTGGCCGTCCATTCAGTTCAATATAACCTTATCTACACTCACCGTCAACCATTTAAACCATTTTTTGTTCGGAGAAAGAAGATTATGAAGACCAAGATGTTTCGCTTGATGATGGCTCTGGTAGTCATCGTGATGGTCGCCAGCGCCCTGGCCGGCTGCGGCGGCTCGAAGAAGGTTAAGATCGGGATTTCTATGTCGGACTTTGCCACGGAACGCTGGAAGCCCGAAGCAGATTTAATGAAGAAGCAGCTCGAAGAGAAGGGCTACGAAGTGGTTGTGCAGGAAGCCAATCACGATGTGAAGCTGCAAAATGATCAGATTGACACCATGGTCGCCCAGGGCGTCAAGGGTTTGATCATCGTCGCGGAAGACGGCGATGCCGCCGCCACTGCGGTGGAAAAGGCCGCCAAGGCCGGCGTCAAGGTAATCGCTTATGACCGCCTGATCAAGACCGATAAGATCGCCGCCTACCTGTCCTTCAACAACGTCGAAGTTGGCCGGCAGCAGGCCGCTGGCGTGATGAAGGCGATTGATATTGACAATTGGGATGTGGCGAGCAAGGGCAAGGTGCGCCTGGTGAAATTGGGCGGCAGCCCCACCGACAACAACGCCATTCTGTTCCGCAAGGGCCAGGATGAAATCCTGGACAAATACGCCGACAAGCTTGAAATCGTCTCCGATCAGTGGGTGGACAACTGGGATGCCGCCAATGCGCTGAAGCTGATGGAAAACATCCTGACCGCCGCCGGCAACGATATTGACGCAGTGGTGGCTTCAAACGATGGCACCGCCCTGGGCGCCCTGGAAGCGATGAAGGCGCAGAAATTGGCCGGCGTAGTGCCCATCTCTGGGCAGGACGCGACCGGCGATGGCTGCAACAGCATTGTCAAAGGCGAACTGACCGTCACCATCTTCAAAGACATCCGCAACCTGGCCCCAATCGCCGTGGACCTGATGGATAAGCTGGTCAAGAACACCGCCAATCCCGACCTGAAGCAGTACACCCTGGCCGAACTGACCAATGATCCCAGCAAGACCGGCAATGTGATGGCTTACTTCCTGCCGGTTGTGCAGGTCACCAAGGACAATGTCTACGATGAAATTGTCAAGAGCGGTTTCCAGACCTACGACGCGGTCTATCGCGATATTCCCGAAGATCAGCGCCCGGCCAAACCGTAATTGAACCACAGTTCCATGTTTTACCAACGCCCCAAAGGATGAAAATCGCACCGCGGAGATCGCTAAGCCCGCTGAGTCTTTTCTCTCTCGGCGCTCGGCGGTCTCGGCGGTGAAGCATCGTAGGCAGGCGCGGCGCGCCATACGCCGCGCCTGCCTCAAGCCAAACAATTGTTAGCGGTTTTAATGAAAAGACCATGAGCGAAGATATTATTCTTGACATCCGTAATGTGACCAAGCGTTTTCCTGGCGTAACCGCGCTGAGCGATGTCAGCCTGCAAATCCGGCGCGGGGAGATCCACGGGCTGTGCGGCGAGAACGGGGCCGGGAAATCCACCCTGATGAAGATTCTTTCGGGCGTCTACCCTCATGGCACCTACGAAGGCGTCGTCATCTACAATGGCAGTGAGCTCAAACTCGAAAACCGCGCCATCGGGCAGGCCATCGAGGAGGGGATCGCCATCGTCTACCAGGAATTGACCCTGGTGCCGAGCATGACGGTCGGCGAAAATATTTACCTGGGCAAAGAGCCGGTCGAAAACGGCTCGATTGTCTGGGACAAGCTTTATTCAGATACGCAAGCCATTCTGACCAAATACAAGCTCGACATCCACCCGCAAGATATTGTCAAAAACCTGGGCGTGGGCAAGATGCAAATGACCGAGATCGCCAAGGCGCTCTCGGAAGACGCCAAGATTTTGATCCTGGATGAGCCGACCAGCGCCCTCTCAGAGGCCGAAATCCACAAATTGATGGAAATCCTGCA
>CAIQJJ010000120.1 GCA_903872065.1 uncultured Anaerolineales bacterium
CGGCGTTATTCGTGTATTCGCGTCTATTCGTGGATGGCCTGGCCTCGTCCTGCTGCGGCTGCGCTTGGTGCGTGGGGAGGTGGAGGGGTGATGGTGAACCGTCCACGAATATTTCACGAATACTCGAATGGGGCATGGCGGTGCGGCGCTGTTCGTGTATTCGCGCCTGTTCGTGGATGGCCTGGCCCTGCTGCGGCTGCGCTTGGTGCGCGGGGAGGTCGAGGCGTGATGGTGAACCGTCCACGAATATTTCACGAATACTCGAATGGGGCGTGGCGGTGCGGCGTTATTCGTGGATTCGCGCCTGTTTGTGGATGGTTAGTAACTTGTTCAGGAGATCAAAATGACCAGACTTGTGGAAGATGCCACTGGAAATAATCTGACGTATCGCATTATCGGCGCGGCAATGGATGTACATAACCGTGTAGGGCCAGGCTATAAGGAAGAAATTTATGAAAAGGCGTTGACGGTTGAACTAAACCAGCGAGGTATCGCGAATGTGCGCCAGTATCCAGTTTCGGTCGAGTACAATGGAGAGCAAGTGGGATTGTTTTATCTGGATTTGTTTGTCGAAAGCCAGGTGGTTGTTGAAATCAAGGCATTTTCGCATCAACTGACGAATGATGAACGCGCCCAGGTAATCAATTATCTGAAAGCCGCTGGCGCGCCAGTGGGTTTACTGTTTAATTTTGGCCGGCGGTCTTTGGAATTTCAACGTATCTTCCCTGGTCATAATCAAGCTCCGATACAACGAGTGGGTAGAGATGATGTACGCAAAGCGCAGAGACGGGGAGAATGAACTGTCTATGAACACACAAACAAGATGCACAGCGGTATACTTAAGCAACTGAAGGATCGCCCATGACAGAAACTCTGAATATTCCTCACCTGAAGGACTGCTGAATGCCCAATCCTTACTCCGAAGAACAACTCGTTCAGCAAACCACCGCCGCCTATCTGCACGACGCCCTGGGCTGGGAATCGGTGTATGCCTGCAACGACGAGACCTTTGGCGCGGATGGGCTGTTGGGGCGCAAGGATGAGACCGAAGTGGTCCTGGCGCGTTTCTTGCTGGCGGCGCTGCGCAAGCTGAACCCTGGCCGCCCGGAAGAGGCTTATCGCCAGGCGGTCGCCGCGCTGACCGCCTACGACGCCGCCAAGACCACGCTGCAAATCAATGCTGAAATGTACGCCTTGCAGCGCGACGGCGCGTTGGTGACTTACCGCACTCCGCAGGGCAAGGAGCGCACGGAACGCCTGAAGGTGTTTGATTTCGAGCAGCCCGCCAACAACCATTTCCTGGCGGTGCGCGAATTGTGGGTGCGCGGGCCGATCTACCGCCGCCGCCCCGATCTGATCGGCTTCGTCAACGGCCTGCCTTTGCTCTTCGTCGAGCTGAAAAAGCATCACAAAGACCTGCGCCTGGCCTATGATGGCAATTTGAGCGATTACCGCGATACCATCCCGCACCTGTTCTACCACAACGCCTTCATTGTCCTGGGCAACGGTCTGCGCGGGCGCATTGGCTCGCTCACCAGCAAGTACGCCCACTTTGGCGAGTGGAAGCGCCTGGCGGAGGGCGAGCCGGGCAAGGTGGATTTCCAAACCCTGCTCAACGGCGTGTGCGCCAAAGCCGCCTTCATGGATTTGTTCGAGAACTTTATTCTCTTCGACCACAGCAAGCCCGAAGCCCGCAAGATCATTGCCCGCAACCACCAATATTTGGGCGTTAACCAGGCCTTCGCTGCCGTGCAAGCGCGTGACGTGCGCGCCGGCAAGCTGGGCGTCTTCTGGCA
This sequence comes from uncultured Anaerolineales bacterium, assembly GCA_903872065.1. GTDB lineage: Bacteria > Chloroflexota > Anaerolineae > Anaerolineales > UBA4823 > CAIQJJ01. The sequence goes on from CAIQJJ010000120.1 coordinate 1,797, forward strand.
TACCCAGGGCGCCGGCAAATCCTATTCCATGGCCTTTCTGACGCGCAAAGTTCATCGCAAACTGCCCGGCGATTTCACCTTCCTGCTGCTCACCGACCGGGTGGAACTGGAGCGCCAGCTTTACAAGACTTTTGTCGGCGTTGGGGAAGTGACGCGGGGCGAGCAGTGCCAGGCCGCCAGCGGGCTGCACCTGCAAGAACTGCTCGGCGAAAACCACCGCTATCTCTTCAGCCTGATCCACAAGTTCAACCTGGAAATTGAGCAGCCCTATTCCCTGCGCGCCAATTTAATTGTCTTGTCCGATGAGGCCCACCGCACGCAGTACGGCTTGTTCGCCCGCCGCATGCGCTTTGCCCTGCCCAATGCCGCCTATTTGGGCTTCACCGGCACCCCCTTGCTCGGCGCGCCCGAAGATCAGCTTACCCGCCAGGTATTTGGCGAATATGTTTCCGTGTACGATTTTCAGCGCGCCGTGGAGGATGGCGCGACTGTGCCGCTCTATTACGACAACCGCGGCGAGAAACTGGGCATCGCCACGGACGCGCTCAATGAAAAGATCGCCGCAGTGTTGGAGAATTACGATCTGCAGGAGGAGACAGAAGAGCGCGTCCGCGGCGCGCTTTCGCAGGAATACGCTGTCCTCACCGCGCCGGAGCGCCTGGAACGCGTGGCCGAAGATTTCGTCGCCCATTACACCAGGCGTTGGCAGACGGGCAAGGCGATGCTGATCTGCCTGGACAAGCTGACCGCGGTGCGTATGCACGGCCTGGTGGAGAAATACTGGCAGCAGGCCATCTCCGGCTGTAAGCAGCAAATCCAGCAGACGCAGGATGAACAGCAGCAGGCCGAGTTGGAGAACTACCTGGAATGGCTGCAAGCCGCCGAGCGGTTGGTGATCGTCAGCGAGGATCAGAACGAGGTCAAGACCTTCCGGGAATGGGGGTTGGACATCCTGCCGCACCGCAAGATCATGAAGGACTCGTCCCGCGACCTGGAAGAAGACTTTAAGAAAGAGGAACATCCCTTCCGCGTGGCCATCGTTTGCGCCATGTGGCTGACCGGCTTCGATGTCGAGGCCCTGGCCACCCTGTACATTGACAAGCCCATGCAGATGCACACCCTGATGCAGACGATCGCCCGCGCCAACCGGGTGAAGGAAGGCAAGCCCAATGGTCTGATTGTGGATTACAACGGGCTGGTCAAAGCTCTGCGCCAGGCGTTGGCGGTGTATGCCGGCGATCGCGGCGAGTCCCCCGACCCTCTGCCGCCGGTCGAGCGCTTGTTCCAACAGTACGACGAGGCACTGCAAGCTTGCGCCGCTTACCTGGATGAATTGGGGGTTGATTTGAACGCCCTGATCGAAGCGCAGGGCTTTGACAAACTGGCGCGGATCGAAAGCGGGGTCAATGCTATCTGCTTGAACGACGAAACCCGCGCCCGGTTTCGCCTCCTGGCGCGCGCCACGCTGCTCCTGGCGCAAACGCTGCTAAGCGAAAACCGCCTGTATTGGCCTGTTTACAAAACCCGCCAGGATGCAATTGAGGCGCTTTTCCAGCAGGTGGAAAAAGAGCCAGCCTTTGAAGATATTTCCGCCATCCTGCGCGGCGCGTATGGCGTGGTTGGGCAGGCTGTGGGGGTTTACAACGCCAGCCAGCAGCCGGGCGGCGATTCGGGCAAGCTGTTTGACATCAGCCAGATTGATGTTTCCAGGCTGCGCCAGGAATTTCCCCGTTCGCCGCGCCAAAACCTGGCCGTGCAGACCCTTAAAGAACGCGTGGAACAGCGCCTGGAGCTCATGCTGCGCCGCAACCCGCGCCGCGTGGATTTTGCCGGGCGTTTTCAGAAGATCGTTGACGAATACAACCAGGATACTGACCGCGCCGCCATTGAAAAGGCCTTTGAGGCGCTCTTGAACCTGATTGAAGGTTTATCCGATGAGGAGCAGCGCAGCGTGCGCGAGGGGTTGGACGAAGAAGGCCTGGCCGTTTTCGATCTGCTGTGCGAGAGGAATCGCAAACTCAGCGCCCACGCCCGCAAGCGGGTCAAGAAAATTGCCCAAGAATTGATCCAAAAGATCAAGACCGAGATCGCCAAAGTGGACAACTGGCGCGCCAAGTCCGTCACCCGCGCCCAGGTGCAAACGCTGATTTACAATTACCTGTACGATGAGCTAACCGGCCTGCCTGTGGAGGCCTACACGCCCGAAGATGTGATCACCCTGGCCGAAGAACTGTTCCAGCACGTGTATGTGCAGTATCCAAATGCGGTGGAGAACGTGTACGCATGACCTTTCTATGAAACGATCTCTCCGCTCCACTTTATCCTTGATGACCCTGGCCGCCGTTCTGTGGATGCTGGCGGCCTGTCAATCGGGCCGCCAGCCGGCTGTTCCCGCTACCCCCATCCCGACCCTCGC
>CAIQJJ010000121.1 GCA_903872065.1 uncultured Anaerolineales bacterium
CATCTCGAATTTGTCGCCCAGGACGCGGAGAGCCTGCTGGTGAAATTTCTCGGCGAACTGCTCTATTTGCAAGAGCAGCATGGGCTGGGCTGCGAGCGCTTTGACCTGGCGGTGAGCGAGGGCCATCTGACGGCGGAACTGGCGATGAGGCCAGTGATAGCGCTGGAGAAACAGATTAAGGCTGTGACCTACCATAATCTTGCCATTCAACCCACGCCGCGCGGCCTGGAAGCGCGGATTGTCTTCGATGTCTGAGCCACGCGCCGGGTTGGCCATTCGCCTGGGAGTGCAGCAGCGTGTGCTGCCGGAGTATCGCGCCCCCTTTTTTGAGGCGCTGGCCAGGGCTTGCGCCGGACCCGAGGGGCGCGGCGCGGAGGGGCGCGGCGCCCTCGGCGTCTTTGCTGGCAAGCCGCTGCCGCAAGAGAGCATCCCGGCGCTTGAAACTTTGCCGCCCGCCCAGTTTACCCTGGCGCGCAACCGTTATTTTTTACACCCCGCCTCGCCTTTCTTTTTGTGCTGGCAGGCCGGTTTGTTGGCTTGGTTGGAGGCCTGGCAGCCGCAGGCTTTGGTGCTGGAAGCCAATCCGCGCTATTTGAGCACGCCGGCCGCTATCCGTTGGATGCACGCCCGCCGGCGGCGCGTGATCGGCTGGGGTCTCGGCGCGCCGGAAGCGCGGCGCTCATTGGGCGGTCTGCAAGCCTGGCTCTGGTCGCCCTTCTTGCGGCAGTTTGACGCGTTGATCGCCTACAGCCGGCGCGGGGCCGAGCAGTACCGCGCCCGCGGCGTTCCTGCCGGGCGCATCTACGTGGCCGCCAACGCGGTCGCGCCGGCCCCGGCTGCGCCGCCGCCCTCCCGTCCCCCGCAGTTCAATGGCGCGCCGGCGCTCTTATTCGTCGGGCGTTTGCAAGCTCGCAAGCGCCTGGATAATCTCTTTAGGGCCTGCGCTGCCCTGCCCGAGGTCTTGCAGCCGCGTCTGCTGGTGGTGGGGGATGGGCCGGCGCGGGCGGAGTTCGAGGCGCTGGCCGCGGCGCTCTACCCGCGGGCTGAGTTTACCGGCGCGCAGCGCGGCGAGGCGCTGCGGCCCTATTTTGCCGCCGCCGACCTGTTCGTTCTGCCTGGCACGGGCGGCCTGGCGGTGCAGGAAGCCATGGCGCACGCTCTGCCTGTGGTAGTGGCGCGCGGCGACGGCACGCAAGACGACCTGGTTCGTCCACAAAACGGCTGGCAGGTCGCGCCGGATGACCTGGACGCCTTGATCGCCGCCTTGCGCGAGGCGCTTTCTGATCCGCGGCGCTTGCGGGCGATGGGGCTGGAATCCTATCGCATTGTGAGCGAGGAAGTGAATATTGAGAAAATGGTCGAGGTGTTTTTGAACGCCGTGCAGGGGAGCGCATGAAACTTTTGTTTGTCGCGGATGGCCGTTCGCCGATTGCATTGAATTGGATCCGCCACTGCGTCCACCTGGGGCATGAGGTCCACCTGGCTTCCACTTATCCCTGCCAGCCCGAATTCCCCCTGGCCTCCCTGGCGATCATCCCGGCCGCCTTTGGCGAGATCGCCGGCGAGAGAAAGGATGAGCAGCCGGGAGGGAGCGCCGCGCGCCGGCGGGCCGCCTTCAGGCGGTTGATTCCAGTGGGGGCGCGCACCTGGCTGCGTCAGTTCGCCGGCCCGCTGACTTTGCCGCGCGCCGCGCGCCGGCTGCGCGAGGTGGTCGCGGCGCTCAAGCCGGACATCGTGCATGCCATGCGTATTCCGTTCGAGGGCATGCTGGCGGCGCAGGCGCTGCGTTCCCCGGCCCCGGCCCTGCTGGTTTCGGTGTGGGGCAACGATTTTACGCTCCACGCGCCCTCCAATCCCTGGATGGGCTGGCTGACGCGGCAGGCGCTGCAGCGCGCTGATGGTTTGCACACCGACTGCGCCCGTGACCAAAAGCTGGCGCGCCGCTGGGGCTTTGCCGCTGGCAAGCCGGGGATTGTGCTGCCGGGCAACGGCGGGATTGATACGGCCCTGTTTGCGCCCGCCCCGCTGGAAGACAGGCTGCCTCTGATCCTCAACCCGCGCGGCATCCGCTCTTATGTGCGCAACGACACCTTTTTTCAAGCCATCCCGCTCGTTCTGGCGCAGCAGAGCGAGGCGCGCTTTCTGTGTGTGGGGATGGCCGGCGAGGCGCAGGCCTTGCGCTGGGTGGATCAATTGCAAATCGCCGCCGCGGTGGATCTGCTGCCGCGCCAGGCGCCGGCGCAAATGGCCGATCTCTTTCGCCGCGCCCAGGTCGTGGTCAGCCTCACCGAGCATGATGGGACGCCGAACACTCTCCTGGAGGCGCTGGCCTGTGGGTGTTATCCGGTGGCGGGGGATATCGAGGCGCTGCGCGAGTGGATTACGCCCGGTCGTAATGGCCGGCTTACGCCGCCCGGCGACCCGCCGGCGCTGGCCGAGGCGCTGCTGGCGGCCTTGCAGTCGCCAGCGCAGCGCCTGAGCGCCGCCCAAGAGAATCGGCGCTTGATCGAGCAGCGGGCGGAATTGCGCGTTTGCATGGCGCAGGCTGAAGCATTTTATCGGTCACTGCGGTACAATTAGCCGAATTTTGGAGGCGCTATGAAACGACTGGTTTACATCTTATTGTTCTGCGCACTGGCGGCTTGCGCTGCTGGCGCTAATCCGTCGGCGACGGCGGTGGAGAATTATTTCAAAGCCCTGGCGGCCAAAGACGGCCAAAAGGCGGTCAGCCTGGCCTGCGCCCAGTGGGAAGAGCAGGCCTCGCTGGATGCGGATACTTTTGCCCTGAACCCGGCGACGGCGGAAAACATCGCCTGCAAGGCGGGTGAAAAGGACGGCAATTTTACTGTGGTGACTTGCACTGGTAAGTTGGTGTTGGATTACAACGGGGAGAAGCAGGAGATCAACCTGGCGGATCGCAGTTACCTGACGATTGAGGAAGGCGGCGAATGGCGAATGTGTGGTTACAAATAAAGCGCCGCATCTGGACGGCTGAAAACGGCTACGCCCTGGCGCTGTGCCTGGTCGCAATTGTGGTGTTGATCTTGACCTCGGATCAAGCGCCACAGTGGATTTACCAGGGGTTTTAGGTGCTTTGGCGCGTATGCTGAGAACTTGCCGGTTTTGGGAGTCGCCATGACGCTGCCGCAAATTTTGGTCTTTGCGACCCTGGCCCTATGGGTCGGGCGCTGGACGCCGGCGCGCCCGTGGCTGCTGCTGGCGATCAGCGTCCTGGCGATCTACTGGACGCAGCCGGCGCTGCCGATTCGCGGCCTGGATTTCTGGCTGCCGACGGCGACGTTGGCCGTGACGATTTGGGTTTGGGGCATCGCCCGGCCCGAACGCAAGGAACCGCCAGCGACAGGCGAGGCGGATGCCGCGCCGCGTGCGCCGCATCTGCCGGCGCGAGTCCTTGAGTTCTTGCGGCGTGGCGATCAGGATGGGCGGGCGGCGTTGTTGATTGCGGCGCTGATCCTGGGTCTGGGGGCGACGCGCTACCTGGGCCCGCTTTGCTGCGTGACGCCCAGCCGCCCGCCGGAATTTTGGCAGATCGCGGTGGGGGTGGGGGGCGCGGCCTTGCTGGCATTCGCCCTGCGGCGCTTCGCAGCCGGGCGGCGCGGCGCGTTGGAAGGCGCGGTCTGGGCGCTGCTGGCTGTCTTCATCCTGCTCAAAACCGACCCATTGGCGCAGGCGGCGGCGCTGGGGCTGCGCGCCCTCACTGGGCAGTCGCAGGCTATGGCCTCCGCCCTGGATATCCGCTGGCTGGGCTTTTCTTACGTCGCCTTCCGCCTGATCCACACCCTGCGCGACCGCCTGGCCGGGCGCTTGCCCGATCTATCCCTGGCCGCTTTTGTCACCTATATCATCTTCTTCCCCGCCTTTACCGCCGGGCCGATTGACCGCGTGCAGCGCTTTAGCAAGGAGTTTGCCGGCAAACCGGACTGGAGCGGCTTTGAGCGCATTTTGTGGGGCGTTTTCAAGAAGTTTGCCCTGGCCGATACCTTAGCTCTGGTTGCCCTGAACGGCGTCAACGCCAGCCAGGTGATCCATCCCGGCTGGCTGTGGGTGTTGGTTTATGCCTATGCCTTGCGCATTTACTTTGATTTTTCCGGTTATACCGATATTGCGATTGGCCTGGGGCGGCTGATGGGCTTCCATTTGCCGGAAAATTTCGAGCGTCCCTACCTAAAGCCCAACCTGACCACCTTTTGGAACGCCTGGCATATCACCCTGGCGCAGTGGTTTCGCGCCTACTGGTTCAATCCCCTGACGCGCGCTTTGCGCACCGGGCGCTGGCAGCCGCCGTTGAGTGTGGTGATCCTGCTTGGACAGTTAAGCACGATGCTGCTGATTGGCTTGTGGCATGGCGTCACCTGGAATTTTGCCCTGTGGGGCTTGTGGCATGGGGTGGGCTTGTTTGTGCATAACCGCTGGAGCGAGGCGACCAAGGCGCGCTTTGCCTCGCTCAACGATCATCCGGCGGCGCAGCGTTTCCTGGCGGTTGTGGGCGCTTTGGCGACGTTTCACTACGTAGCCCTGGGGTGGGTCTGGTTTGCGCTGCCCAGCGCGGCGCTTTCCTGGCAGACTTTGCTCAAGTTGTTCGGTGGGTAGGCGCATGACCAATCAACCTGTTTCCTGGCGGAATGTGCTGCTCAAAGCGTTGGTCTTGTTTTTGGTCGCCAATCTTCTGTTTGCCGCGACTGACCCTCGGCCGGCTTTGGGGCGGCTTTCCCTGTACAACCGTCTTTTTCCGGGGCGGCTGCGCCTGCCTTACGGCGAGCGCCCCGACCTGGCTTACAACCTGAGCCTCAACAACCTGGAGGCGATGTTTGCTTCGCATGAAATCGCCCAGCCGCGCCCCGCAGAAACGCGGCGCGTGGTGTTGATCGGCGATTCGGCCACCTGGGGCTATCTGCTGCGCCCCGAGCAGACGCTCGCCGCCCGGCTGAAGCAGCGCGGTTTTCAGGTTTACAACCTGGGCTATCCGACCCTGTCAGCTACGAAAGATTTGCTGCTGCTCCAATACGCCCTGCGCTGCCAGCCTGATCTGATCATCTGGTTGGTTACGCTTGAGTCGCTGCCCCTGGACAAGCAGTTGACCTCGCCGATCGTGCAGAAGAATGCGGCGGAGGCGCGCCGGTTGATCGCCGATTTTAACCTGCGCCAGCTCAACCTGCCGGCCGAAGACCGCATGGCGGCCCTTTGGTCGCGCACGTTGTGGGGCGCGCGCCGCGACCTGGCGGATCTCTTCTGGCTGCAAATGTACGGCATTTTGTGGGCCGGCACGGGGATTGATCAGTATTACCCCGCGGCTTACGATCCGCCGCAAAGCGATCTGGAGGCCGATCAAACTTTCCATGGATTACAGCCGCCCACGCTGCGGGCGGACGACCTGGCCTTGGATGTCCTGGCGGCCGGGGTGCAGATGGCCGGCGCTACGCCGGTCTTGTTGGTGAATGAACCCATTTACCTGAGCCAGGGAAAAAACAGCGACCTGCGCTATAACTTCTTTTACCCGCGCTGGGCTTATGACCAGTACCGCCAGCTTTTGGCCGAGCACTGTCAGCAGGCCGGCTGGCGCTGCCTGGATGCCTGGAATTGGACGCCGGCCGCCGAATTTACCAACAGCGCCATCCACCGTTCGCCGGCCGGCGAGCAGCAGTTGGCGGAGGCGCTCGCGCCGGTCATTCAGGAGATTCTTGGTGGACGCTAAAGAAATGTCGAAACCCGCTTTCCACTTCCCACATCTCACTTTCCAAGTCAAGTGGATGCTGTTGGGATTGGGATGGATGTTGATCTCTTTGTTGGCAGCTTGCGCCGGCGCGCCATCCACGCCAGGCATCCTGAGCTTGTCGAAGGACCAGAGCCTGTCGAAGGACGTTAAGCATCCTGAGCTTGTCGAAGGAACAGAGCTTGTCGAAGGATCATCGAAGGACGCCAGGCATCCTGAGCTTGTCGAAGGGCCAGAGCTTGTCGAAGGATTGTCGGAGGACTTGTCCTCTGCCACGCCTGCGCCGGACAGCCTCGCCTCCAGCCTGACAGCCACGCCGGAAGGCATCCTGAGCCTGTCGAAGGATCAGGAGCATTCTGAGCCTGCCAAAGAAGCGACGCCTCTGCCCTCGGCCACCGCAGCGCCTGGGGATCAAGCAACCCCTGAACCAACTGCCCTGCAGTCGCAGCCGGTTTTCACCCGCACCCCATTGGCGCCCGGTCTGTGGCAGTTGCTTCCTGTTGCGCCGTCCTTAAGCGATGCAGCCCGCCAGGTTTATCTCCAGGGCCAGGCGCTTGGACGGGATGCCCACCGCTTTTCAAAGGTCGGCGACTGCCAAAACATCACCACCTATTTCCTTTCCCATTTTGAAGACCCGTCGCTTTACCGGCTGGGCGAGTACACCTCTCTGCAGGAGACGATTGACTGGTATCGCGGATCGTTTGAGCGCGAAAGCCTGGCGGTCAAGGGCGGGATGAACGTCGCGGCGGTCATGTCCCCGCTGCGCGCCGATCCCAAAGCCTGCCAGAAGGGCGAAAGCCCGATTGCCTGTGAATATCGCACCTATAACCCCAGCCTGGCGATCATCAGCATGGAAGAGGCGTGGGCCGGCGACGCGGCCAAATATGACAAGTACCTGCGCCAGGTGATCGAATTCACCCTCTCGCAGGGGATTACGCCGGTGCTGGCGACAAAAGCGGACAATCTGGAAGGCGACCATCAGATTAACGAAATCATCGCCCAACTGGCCTGGGAATATGATCTGCCGCTGTGGAATTTCTGGGCGGCGGTGCAGCCGCTTAATCAGCACGGCCTGACCGAAGACGGATTTCACCTGACGCACGGCAGCAACTTCTTCTTCGACGTTCCCCTGGGGTACCGCACCGGCTGGACTTTGCGCAACCTGACCGCCTTGCAAACTTTGGATTCGCTGCGGCGCGCCCTCAATCCGCTCGATCAATAAATCACCTTACCCTTCTGGACTCGACCGCTTTAGCGGGTTCTTTCTCGACCCAATAAACCATTCACTCTCTTTTCTGGAACCCTATGACTGACACCATTTCCTCCCTCTCCCAATACATCACTGCAACCATTCTCAAGCAGCCCAAGCGTGTGATCAAAGCCGATGAAAAACTGATCTCCTCCGGCATGATCGACTCGTTTCACCTGGTTGACC
>CAIQJJ010000122.1 GCA_903872065.1 uncultured Anaerolineales bacterium
AAGAAGGCCTGAATATTATCCGCCCGCTGATGGTGGGCGGCGCGACCAGTATGTACTGCGGCTGCGCCGCTCCGCCGCCAGCGTGGCTGAAAACGAAGTATAGAGGTTTCTAATATGCTGCCTTTTGAAGAAAAACTGGCTTCCATCCCCCGCCTGTCCCTGGCGGCCTATCCCACGCCCCTGGATCCCCTGCCGCGCTTGAGCGCCGAGCTTGGCCGTCCGGTCTACATCAAGCGCGATGACAGCCTGGGGCCGGCCCTGGGAGGCAACAAAACCCGCAAGCTCGAATACCTGCTGGCCGATGCGCAGCGCAGACGCCAGCAAAAAGTGGTCACTTTTGGCGGCTTGCAGTCAAACCACGCCCGCCTGACCGCCGCCGCGGCCAACCAACTTGGCATGCAAGCCCACCTGCTTTATTTTGAAAAGCGTCCCCGACAGTTGACCGGCAACCTGGCTTTGAACCAGTTGCTCGGCGCGCGCATGCACTTCATCCCCTTTGGCGGCGGGGGCGGCATGACCCTGGAAGCCAGCGTCCGCCTGGCGCGCCTTGTCGCCTGGCTCCTGGTGGGGCGGCATTATTTCATCCCGGTCGGCGGGCACAACTGGCTGGGCTGCCTGGGCTATGTGCGCGCTGCCCTGGAGATTGACGATCAGGCGCGCGCCCTGGGGCTGGAAAACGCCCATCTCGTGCTGGCAGCCGGTTCGGGCGGGACGCTGGCCGGCCTGTGGGCCGGCTTGACGCTGCGCCGTTCGTCCATCCAACTGCTCGGCATTGACGTGGGCAAGCTCTGGAAAGCCTTCCCGCTTTCGGTCGCCTCCTTGTCCACGGAGATCTGCCGCCGCCTCGCTCAACCGCAGGTGTTTTCCCCGCGCCAGGTTCCGCTCATCGAAGCGACCTACGTCGGCGCCCGCTACGGCGCGCCGTCCCCCGCCGGCCAGGCCGCCTTGCAGCGCCTCGCCCGCGCCGAAGGCATCTTGCTCGACCCGATCTACACCGCCAAAGCCTTTGCCGGCCTGTTGGGCGAAATGGCGCAAGGCCGCCTGGGACAAAACGACCCGGTCATTTTCTTGCACACCGGCGGACTGCCGGCGTTATTTGCCTCTACCCATCCCTGAGCGCTTGTATCCGCTAAAAGGTCGCCATCCAATCCTTTAGCCGCCGCTCAACCAGATCCAACGGGATTGCGCCTTCTTCCAACAGGACGCGATGGAACTGGCGCAGGTCAAAGCGCGCCCCGAGCGCCGCTTCGGCCTGGGCGCGCAGTTCGCGCAGCTTGAGTTCGCCGATTTTGTAAGCCAGCGCCTGGCCGGGCCAGGCAATGTAGCGATCGACCTCGTTTTCGATATTGAGCCGCGAGAGCGCCGTATTTTCCGCCATAAACTCAATCGCCTGCTGGCGCGTCCAGCCCAGGCAGTGCATGCCAGGATCGACCACCAACCGGCACGCCCGCCACATTTCGTAAACCAGGCGGCCAAAATTGCTGTACGGGTCGCGGTAGAAGCCGACCTCCAGCCCCAGGCGCTCAGCGTACAAGGCCCAACCCTCCACAAACGCTGTACCTGGGGTGCAGCGGCGGAAATTCGGCGCGCCGGTCATCTCCTGCTGCAAAGCAAGCTGCAAATGATGGCCTGGAACCGCCTCGTGGAAAGAGAGCGCCTCGTATTCGTACAAGGGCCGCGAGGCCAGATCGTACGTGTTGACGTAATAGTAACCGGCGGTCGTCCCATCGCCGGTGGCCGGGAAATAATAAGCGCTGGTCGAATAGGTCGCCAGGTGCGGCGGGGTCTCGCGCAGCCCATAGGGGGTGCGCGGCAGCGTCGCAAACAAACGCGGCAGTTCGCCGTCCATGCGCTTGAGGATCAGCGCCACGCGTCCCATCAGGTCTTCGGGGCGCGTGGCGTAGAACTGAGCATCCTGGCTCAAGAAGCGGAGAAAGTCTTGCAACCCGCCCTCGAAGCCGGTCGAGCGGATCAGGCTTTCCATCTCCTGGCGGATGCGCCGCACTTCGGCCATGCCGGTCTCGAACACTTGCTGCGGACTGAGCTCCAGCGAGGTGAAGGCGCGCGTCAGGAACGCGTAGTACGCCTCGCCGCCGGGCAGGGCCGAGATGGCAATCGAGGCGCGGGCGGATGGCAGGTACTCCTGGGTCAAAAAGTCCAGCAGGCGTTGGAAGGCGGGCAAGACTTGTTCGCGCAAGACCTGCTCGCCGGCCTGGCGCAAGGCAGCCCGCCGCTCAGAAGGGATGTTCTCCGGCAGGCTCAAAAACGGCTGGTAGAACACGCTCTGCTCAACCCCGGGCGCGGCCAGGCTTTGTAACGAAGTTTCTGTCCCCGCCAGCGCTGCCCGCGGCGGTACCAGGCCGCGCTGCTGACCGGCGCGCATCCCGTCAATCAATTCTTGCAGATAGCCGGGCAGGGCGCTCAAGCGGCTGAGATAGGCGGCGTAATCTTCCTCGCTGTGAAACGGCGTGAGCAGCACCAGGTCGGGCAGAAAGATGTGCGGGCCGATCATCTTGGAAAGCGGCATCAAGTGCGCGCCGAAGCGATAATGCGCCAGGCGCTCGCTCAACTCGCGTTCAAGGATCTGCTGGTTGATCTGCTCGCTGGCGTCCAGGGCGGCGGATGGGATCGCACCCAATCGCTGCAGGAACTGCTCCACCTGCGCGGCACGCTGCGCCTCGGCCGCCGCAGCGATCGAGGGGACGCGATCGTTGTAGCGCCGGTCGCCCACCTGGGTGGCGAAGAACGGGTCCTCGCGCAAACGATACTGCCATTCTTCTTCGATCAAGTCGTGCAACTGTGCAGACGGATTCAACTCGACCATAGCGAACTCCTAAACATGTTGTTTGCCGCCGCCCTGGCGCGGCCTTCTACCAACCCCGCAGCCAGACGCGCATTTCACCGGGGGCGCGGTTGTCCCATACGCAGTATGGCACGGCCAGGACTTCCACCGTCTTTTGCTGTGGTTTGGTCGTGCTGTAGAGCGAACCATCCCAATCCGCATCGTCAATCATCACCCCAGGCCCGTGGATGACCGTTACTCCGCCGAGAAAACCTGGCTGGTATTCGGCTTTGCACGCCGCGCCAAAAGCCTGCGCATCGAGCGCAATCCGGTCGAGCGCCGCATCGCCATGATCCACGCCCTCCAGGCAGTAGACCAGCGGCCCGCGTTCGATGGCAACCCGCCCTTGCAATTGGCGCACCGCCGGGTTTGCCCACACCAGGCGCACCGGCATCTCCATCTCGTAGACCAGGCGGTCGCCGTTTTGCCACTGGCGGCGCAGCACCAGGTAGCCGCTGCTATCCGGCTGGACGGCCTGTTCTTCGCCGTTCAGGCTCAAATGATAGGCCTGGCACCACCCCGGCAGACGCAGGCGCAGGCTGAACTCCTGCGCTTCTTCCAACTTCAGGTCGAAGGCGACCGTTCCCTCCCAGGGATAATGGGTGGTTTGCTGGATGCGCACCGCTTTTCCGCCCACTTCCAGATCGGCGGTGCTGCCGGCAAATAGATGCACCCACACATCCTCGTCGCCGGTCGAATAAACATATTTGCCGACGCTGGCCAGGGTGCGGCTCACATTGGGCGGGCAGCACGGACAGTAGAACCACTCTTCGCGGTGGCGGCTGCCGGCGCTGGAGAGCGGGTTTTCATAGAGAAAATGTGTGCCTTCCAGCGAAACGCCGCTTAAGAACCCGTTGTACAGGCCGCGCTCCATCACATCCGCAAAGCGGCGATCGCCGGCAAACTGCAACAAACGGTGATTCCACATCACCAGGCCGATCGTGGCGCAGGTCTCGGCGTAAGCGGTCTCGTCCGGCAAATCGTAATCTTCGGTGAAGCCCTCGTTGTGGCCCGAAGGGCCGATCCCGCCCGTCAGGTAGATGCGTTTGTTGATCAAGTTATCCCACAAGCGGTAACAGGTATCCAGCAGCGTTTGATCGTTCTTTTCATGCGCCAGGTCCGCCACCGCGCTGTAGAGGTACATGGCGCGCACCGCGTGGCCGACCACTTTTTCCTGCTCGCGAATCGGGACATGCGCCTGGCAGTACTCGTATGTTTTCGCCCAATAGCGCTCCGGCGCATCGCCGCGGGCGCGCGCCTCAGCATCGTAATAATGCGGCTGCGCGCCGCGCTCATCAATCAAATAGTTGGCCAGTTCCAGGTAGCGCGGGTTGTTGGTTTCATGATAAAGCCGCACCAGGGCCAGTTCGATCTCCGGGTGGCCGCCGTAGCCGCGTTTTTGCCCCGGCTCACGGCCAAAAGTCGCCGCGATGTGATCGGCGTAACGCGCTAACGCGTCCAGCAGCGTGTTTTGGCCGGTAGCCTGGTGATGCGCCACCGCCCCTTCGATTAGATGGCCGGCGCAGTACATCTCGTGCCAATCGCGCAAATTTTTCCAGCGCATCTCCGGTTGGGCGACGATGAAATGGGTATTTAAATAGCCATCCGGCTGCTGCGCTTTGGCGACCTTCTCCGCCGCCTGGTTAAGCTGCGCCTCAAGTTGGGGATCGGGGTCATTCATCAGGACATAACTGGCGGCTTCAATCCACTTGGCCAGGTCTGAATCGCCAAAGATTTCCACAATCGGCGACGGCACAGGACGGGTGAATTGCAGATCAAAAGCGCTGATGCGACCGGTTTCATCCAATTTTTGGTAGATGTGCGGGATGGTCGCTTTCCGGTTGACTTCGAGGCGCGGCGCCCAAAAATTATCCTGGAAGCGGACGCGCGTGAAAGAGAGGGGAGTGAGTTTCCGCTGAGCAGTGATCATATTCCGTTTTCCTCGTACAGGATTATCCTTTCAAACCAGTAGTAGCAATTCCCTGGACAAAAAAGCGCTGCGCCAGGAAGAAGATGATGATGACCGGCGCGATAGCCGCCGTGGAGGCAGCCATGAGCAGGTCCCAACGAACGCGGGAATAAAAAGTGTTGTTGCGGAAGGAGGCCAGGCCAAGTGAGACGGTGTAATTATTCGGGTCCTTCGAGAGATAAAGCAAAGGCCCCATAAAATCGTTCCATACCCCTAAGAAGGTAAAGACGGCGATCGTCGCCAAAGCCGGTTTCGCCAGGGGCAGCATAATCAAGAGAAAAGTGTCAAACTCGCTGCAGCCGTCAATCTTCGCCGCGTCGGCCAATTCGGGCGGCAGCGAGCGAAAGAACTGGCGCAGCAGGAAAATGTTAAACGCCCCTCCGCCGAAAAAGGCCGGCACAGTTAATGGATAAAAGGTGTTTACCCAGTGCATGCGGCTGAACATGACATAGGTCGGGATCATCAGCACAACCCCCGGCAGCATCATGGTCGCCAGCAGCACGCCGAACCAAAAGTTTTTGCCGGTGAAATTGATGCGCGCAAAGCCATACGCGCACAGCGAAGAACTGAACAAAATGGCGACTTCATTGATGATCAGGATAAAGACCGTGTTCTTAATGTAAGTCAACCAGGGAGCGGCTTTCCCGGCTTCAGGGTAGTTGTTCCACATCACGGGGTTCGGAATCCACTGCGGCGGGAATTGAAAGACCTGCGTCTCTGTTTTTAGCGAGGCGCTGACCAACCACAGAAAAGGGACGAACATGACGATGGAACCGGCCAGCAGCATCAACCAGACCAGGGCGCGCCAGGCGCGATCAAACTTGCCATAGCGACGGACATTTGCCGGCTGCGAGAGATTTGTCTCAACTTTGGGTGCAATTTCAATAGCCATGCGAGCTCCATTTGTCTCCTGAATACCTAATTTCCACCGACATCTTCGTAATAAATCAGACGGCCCACAAACTTGAACACAATCAGCGTCAAGATCAAAATAATGAAGAAGAGGACCCACGCCAAAACTGAAGCGTAGCCCATATCCATGTATTGGAAAGCCGTCTTGTAATTGTACAAGACATAAAACATGGTGGCGTTTTGTGGGCCGCCATCGGTGATCAAATAACCGGCGCTAAACACCTGGAAAGAGCCGATAATCCCCATGATCAGGTTAAAGAAGATGATGGGCGACATGAGCGGAATCGTTACATACCAAAGCTGCGCCACCCGCCCGGCGCCGTCAATTTCCGCCGCCTCGTACAGCGAGACAGGGATGCCTTGCAGCCCCGCCAGGTAGATGACCATCCCGCCGCCGATGCCCCACAGGCTCATCAAAATCAGGGCTGGCACGGCCAGCTTGGGATTTTGCAGCCAGAGCATTTTTTGGAAGCCGAGCGAGCGCAGGACCCCGTTCAACAAGCCATATTCAGAATTCAAGATAAAACTCCACAGCATGGCGTTGGCAACCGCTGGCACAATGCTGGGAAGGTAGAAAACGGTGCGAAAGAACGAAATCCCCCTGACCTTGCTGTTCATCAGCAGGGCAACCAGGAAACCCAGCACCATTCCCAAAGGAACCGAGACCAGAGTGTAGTACACCGTGACCTGCAGCGACTTAAAGAAGATCGGATCCTTGGCCAGCCGGAGGATATTTTTCAACCCGACAAAATGCGGGGCGCGAATCAAGTTCCAATCCTGAAAGATCAGCCAGAATGCCACCACCGCCGGAATCAAAAACCAGATCAAAAAACCGAGCAGAAAAGGCGAAATAAACAAATATCCAGCGATATTGTTGCGGGCTTGAAATGAAAGATGTCGTTTATGGACTGTTGCCGTTGCCATGAAAATCTCTCTTTGCCGGTCCCCCGCTGCGCAAGAAATTTGCGCAGCGGGGGGAAAACAACCACAGAAAGTAAAGAATTAGCGATTGGCTTCGTCGGCCATCACCTGGTTCGCCTCAGGCACCACCTTCATGGCCTCCGCAGCGGTCGCTTCGCCGGTCCAGATTTTATCCATCGAAGGCGTCAAGACCGTATCGGCGGCTTTCTGGTAGCCAATCGGCATGGTTAAGAAATGGCCGTATTTCGGCGCATATTGGGTCACGATCAGTTCATACCCCTCGGGATGCACCGGGCCCACGCACCAACGCTTGATCGCCTCGGGCGTCATCAGCGAGGTGTGGCTGGGCAGCCACAGCCCAGACATCAGATACTTTTCCTGGAACCAGTCTTCCGAGAGGAACTTGACTGTCGCCCAACCGCCTTCCGGATTCTTGGCCCCGCTGACAACGACGTGCAAGTGAGCCTGCATATCGGTGGCTGGCCGCTTCATCTTCGGCAGCACCGCCGTGCCAAGCTTGCCCTTCATCTGGTACATCCAGGCCAAAGCCCACGACCCGTCCACTGCCATCGCCAGTTTCTTCGTTTCCAACATCTGCGTGTTGGTCATCCCCAGGCCTTCCATGGCGGCTGAGGTCGGCTTAACCTGGTGAACTAAGTTCAGATCGGCGATATTCTGCATCGCCTCAGTCGCCTGCGGCGTATCCAGGACAATTTTGCCGCTTTCTGGATCAATCCAGGCGCCTTCGTTCGACTGGATCGCGGCGTGCATAGGGATCCACCAGGTCGGCCAATCAATGCCATAGCGCTCGACACTGTTGATATCGAAGCCCTGTTCGCCGGGATGCTTTTTGTTCGTATCAATGGTCAGTTTCCGGGCGACATCCAGGAAATAAGGCCAATCCCAGGCTTTTTCGGGGTCGTTGCTGGGCGGTTCGATGCCCTCTTCAGCGAAGATGTCGGCATTGTAATACAGGTGCGGCGCGACCCAGCAGGAGCCGATGCCATACCACTTTCCGTTGACGGCGCAGCGCTGCGTCTCTTGCGGTTCAATAAAGTAATCGGGCTTGCCCAAGACCGGATCGCCGCGCAGATGGTCGGTCAGATCCATCAAGGCTCCGTCTTTGGCAAAGCTCTGATAGACGTTTGACTCGACGCGGGCGGCGTCAGGAGCGGTGCCGGCGGCGATCAATGCCAACAACTGCACCCCTTCTTGCTGGGCGACGTATTTCAGTTCATATTCTGGAAATTCGGCTTCAAACTTATCTTTTTCTTCAGGGGTAGTGGTATCCCCGGGCCAACCCAAAAACTCGACCGGTTTTCTTTCGGTAGAGGGCGCTTCGGCCTTGGGCGCTTCAGTGGGAGCTTCCTGTTTGGGTGTGGCGGTGGGTTCAGCCTTGGGCGCTTCGGCCTTGGGGGCCTCGGTGGGAGCGCTTGCCTGAGAGGTGCAAGCAGCCAATGCTGTTGCAGCCGAAGCTGTCGCAGCGATAGATAAGAATTGGCGGCGGCTCAATTTACGACTGGTCATGGTATTCTCCTTGGGAAATAAATAGAATGAGACGAATGAGCTTAATATACAGGAAAACGATTTCCGTGTCAATAGTTTTTCAATGAATGATAAACTATTCAAATCTCCAAAGGACCTTGTTGAGGAAAACGATTTCCTGTATAATAGTTCTTGAATTCTCCTATCTAAAGAAGGACCCTATGACCGTTAAACTTTCAGAGATCGCGAAGGCCGCGGGAGTATCAGTTCCAACCGCATCGAGGGCTTTGACAAATAGCAGTCATCCCATGTCAGCCGATACCAGGGAGCGCATCCTGGCTGTCGCCCGTGAGATGGGCTACCAACCCAATCTGATCGCGCGCAGTTTGCGCACCGATCGCACCAACACGATTGGCTTGATTGTCGAAAATATCCTCAGTCCATTTATTCCGCCCATCCTGCGTGGCATCCAGGACGTACTAAGAGCAGAAGGCTACTTTAGCACAATTATCAATTCGGATTGGGATCCGGTCATTGAAAGCGAGGCAATCAATGACTTGAATAACCGTAAGATTGACGGGATCATTTTTGTTGAGAGCTGGCACCGCTCCAGCAAAGAGATCCGCGATAAGACCGACAAACCGTTTGTTTTTGTACACCGGCTGTTCCATAATCAGCTAGAGAATACCATCCGCGTGGACGAAATCTACGGCGCCAGGCTGGCGACCGGTCACCTGGCCGGCCTCGGCCACTGCAAAATCGCGTATATCAACGGCCCGAAAGATTGGGATGCCTCAAAGAAGCGTTTGCAGGGCTATCGCCAGGAACTGGCCGAACGGAATATCCCTTTCTACCCCGAATTTGTTCAACATGGCGATTGGGAGGCCGGTGGAGGATATGCCGCCGGCCAGACGCTGCTTGGCCTGCCCGACCGCCCGACTGCCATCTTTGCCGCCAATGATCTGATGGCTGCGGGAGCGATGTATGCCATTCAAGATGCCGGGCTGCGAACGCCGCAAGATATTGCCATCGTTGGGTACGATGATCGTTACTTTGCCCGCATTGTGCGCCCGGCGATCACTACCGTCACTTTGCCGGCGGAGGAAATGGGCCAGGAATCGGCGCGTTTGCTGCTGCATCTGATCCAGCAGCAAAAGACCACCGAGATCGGCGTCGAGGTGCGCGGCAAGTTGATTGTGCGCCAATCCTGCGGGGCGGTGGATCAGAAGTTGGTCTTTGAGGATGAACAGGGTTCGCGCGCCTGGAGAAGCAAGCGCAGTCGGGAAGGCGTCTTCCCAGATTCGGAAGAGGAAACTACTTAACAGATACCATGTTTAGGCAACAGCCCAAAGGATGAAAATGGATGCTTTCGTAGTGACGGCTTCAGCCGTTCCGGTCAGGACAGGCGACTGAAGTCGCCACTACAAGGAACCTATTTTCAAGTCAGTTTGGGTAGGCGGCGCTTCGACAAGCTCAGCGCGCCTAAAGCGTCAGGCATCCTGAGCCTGTCGAAGGATGGCGGCGCTTGGGCGGGAAGCGCAGCTTAACAATTAAACCAATTTGATGGCGAGGTAGATCTATGGACAATTCCTTAAAATCGAACGAAGGCTCATTTGTGGTGCAGTGGAATTTTGGCGGGCTTACCAGCCTGAAATGCCGCCAGGATGTGCACCAAACCGATTACATCTGGCCCGGTGAAACCCTGGGCAATATCATCATCAATTGTCGCCAGGGAGAAAACTGGCGCGAGGAGACAGCTTTTTACTCTGGCGATATCCGGCAGGTGGAGGTTTCGCAAGATGACGGGCTGTCGCTCGCATTCCATTACGCTGGTCGCTCGCGGGGCGCCAGGGGAATCCGCGACTTTTCATTGGATGTGCGCTTCTTTACCCAGCCGGAGGCGCTCATCTGGCAGATCAGCCTGAAGAATCAAACCGATCAACCGCTGGAGATCGGCGATATTGCTTTGCCTCTGCCTTTCAACAAAGAATTTGTGCAAGACAACCTGGCGAACTACACCAAAGTGGTGGGGCGGCATGCTTTTATCTCCGGCCACGGCTCGTTTATCTTTTGGGAAAGGCCGAACGGGGTCGGCCCTTATTTGCTGATGACCCCCCTGCCCGGTACCAAGATTGAATATTATGAACAGCATGAGCAGGATCGCCGCGCCGTGCGCGCCCCGTATTGGGTTTACATCCACTCTGCCTGCAACGGGGCCGGCGAAACGCGCGGCGTATGGCGGCAGCCGCACACCAGCCTGCTGCTGGCGCCGCAAGGCCAGGCCGGCGATAGTGCGACATACGCATTTAAGTTTCGCTGGGTGCAAGATTACGATGACGTGCGCCGGGCGCTGGTTGAAGAAGGTTTGTTTGATGTCCAAGTCGCGCCGGGCATGACCGTCCCCATTGACCTGGAAGCGCGCGTTGCGCTGCGCACGCGAAACGAAGATTTTGTGATTGAACCCGAATATCCCGCCCAAACGCGCCTTGAGTTTATATGCAAAAAGGACGCCGAGACCTATCTTTACCGCGTGGTCTTTCAACGCCTGGGCGAGAATCTTTTGAAGGTTCGCTGCGCCTCCGATCGCTACATGATCCTGGAGTTTTTCGTCACCGAGCCGATTGAGACGCTGGTCAAGAAACGCGCCGATTTCCTGATCAAGAAGCAGCAGCACCGCGACCCGGCGAAATGGTATGATGGCTTGTTTTCGGTGTGGGATATGCGCACGGCCGTGCTGCGCGGGCCAGACAATACTGATGGCTTTGATTACTGGTGGGGGTATGTGCTGGCCTGCGACGATACCGCCCTGCCCAAAGCGCCTTTCATTGCCGCCAAAAATCTGTACTACCCGGTGCAAGAAGAAATCGCGGCGGTCGAATATTACCTGGAGCGCTTTGTGTGGGGCAAGCTTCAGCGCACCGATCAAGAAGACCCGCTGCCATACGCCATCTACGGTGTGCCAAACTGGTTCGAGAATCGCTATAACGAGTGGGGTTTCCAACCCCAGGGAATGGAGCAGGTTTACCGCGACGGCGGCCTGCACTTAAAAGGGAAAGGGCAGGCGCACATCTGGCGCAATTTCGACTATCCGCATGTGATGATGCTGTACTTCCACATGTACCAGATCGCCAAAAAATACCCGGCGCTGGTTCATTACCTGGATGCGCCAGGTTATTTGCGCCGCGCCTACGGCACTGCCCGCGCCTATTTCACCATCCAGAACTACCAACCCGGTTGGGGGTATTGGGCTTATGTCTTGGGAATTTACAACGAACTGCTGATCGTGGATTTGATCGCCGCTTTGCGCATGGAAGGCCTGGCGGAAGAAGCCGACTACCTGAAAGCAGAATGGGAAAAGAAGGTCAAGTATTTTATCTATGACGACCCTTATCCGTTCGACTCGGAGTATCCGTTCGATACCACCGCTTTCGAGTCGTCGCATGCGATCGCCAAATACGCCTTAGCCAACACACTCCAGCCGGATGAAAACCTGTGGTATGACGAAAACAAGAAAAAGTGGTTTTCGCATCCGACCATCCGGCGCGAGGACGCCGAAGCCTTTTTGGAAAAGCAGATCCAGGCCAACATTGCGCTGCGCGGTTGGGTCGAACCAGCCTATTACCTGTTGGGCAGCGATTACCGCGGCGGTGAAGGGGTGCGTTATAATTTAAGTTATATGTCGCAGATGGGCGGCTGGGCGATCCTGGATTACGCAGTTGAATACGCCCGCGATCCGTTCCCCTACCTGCGCCTGGGCTATGCCTCTTACCTGAGCTCCTGGGCTTTGATGAACACGGGGACGCCGGAGAGCAATTACGGCTATTGGTACCCCGGCCCGCAGAATGACGGCGCGACCGGTTGGGCGGTCACGCCGGAGAAATATGGGCCAATGTGGATTCGCAAGGATAACCCGCGCGGGGCCTGGCCTTACGATGGCGAGATCGAACTGGGCTACGCCGGCGGTCTGCGCATGGCAGCGACGGTGATCGCCGATGACCCGCTCTTTGGGCCGTTGGCTTATGGCGGCGTTTTAACGCCAGATGAAGCAGGCGAAGCGGGCGTTTCTTCATGGATTGTGACGCCGCACGATGGGCTGCGCCGGCGCGTCTATCTCGTCACCCAGGAACAACGTTTATCCATCCTCTGCGACTGGGATGGCTTCGCCGCTGGCGAGGCGCTGCGCATCCGCAAAGACCTCAAACGGATTGAGCTCAAGCTGGAAAATCGTTCAAATACTGCGCACAGTATGACGCTGACCCTGCGCGGCCTGCCGCCTGGCGATTACGAAGTCAGTGGATCGAGCGGGCCAGCGGTTGTCCAGGTGAAAGAAGGGAGTGTGCAGATCCCGGTCAACCTGGCGGAAACCGGCCTGCACACGGTGACGCTTTGGAACCCCACCTGAGAGGGAAAAGGAGGCTAGATGTATTACAAACAAGATTGGCCGCAGGCTAAAGAGCGGATGGAAGCCTTTTGGCGGAATGAGTGGATCGATCGCTGCTGCGTGGCGGTGACTGCCCCGCGCAAGACCTCGCCTTATGGCTCGCACGCGGCGTTGAACGCCGGCATGGAAGAAAGCCTGCAAGCGATCGCGGCCGGGGACGAAAAAGGATTCGAGCGGTGGTGGACCGATCCCGAACTCAATTATCAGCGGATGATCGCCTGGTTCGAAAACACCTGGTTTGGCGGCGAGGCAATCCCCTGCACGTATGTCAACTGGGGCGCGATGGCGATGGCGTGTTTTTACGGCAGCCAGCCGGTCTTCAACCGTGAAACTGTCTGGTACACGCCAGTGATCCAGGATTGGGAAGCGTGGGAATGGCGCTTTGATTGGCAAAACAATCTCTATTGGCGGCAGACGCAGGCGATTGTGAACTGCCTCCTGGAGAACTGCGCCGGGCGCTATTTTGTCGGGATGCCTGAATTTGGCGATGGGGCGGATGTCTTGTCGCTGATGCGCGGCATGGATCGCCTGGCGTTGGATCTACTCGAATACCCCGACCACGTCCACCGCGCCATCCAGGTTCTTTCAGACAGTTGGATTGACTTGCATGAGCATATTTACCAGATGACATTCCAGAACAACCAGGGCGGGACACTGCCATGGATGCTGCTGTGGGCGCCTGGCCGGATCAGCCAGTTGGCGTGCGATTTTTCGTCCATCCTTTCGCCGCGCATGTTCCGCCAGTTCTTTATCCCCGAAGTGCGCCGCGAAGGCGACTGGTGTGAATATGGTACGTATCACCTGGATGGGCCGCCGGCGATGAAAAGCACGCTGGACACTTTGCTGGGCGTCGAACAAATTGATACCATCCAGTGGACGCCCGGCGAAAACCTGCCGCCGACCTTCTCGCCGCAGTACATTCCCGCCTATCAGAAAATCCAGGCGGCCGGCAAGCGCTTGTTCTTGCTGGTTGAGCCGCATGAGATCGAACCGCTGTTGGCTGAACTTTCGCCAAGAGGCTTGATGCTGCGTACGCGCGTCGATTCGGAGGAAGAAGGGCAAAAACTGCTGACGCAGGCGGCTGATTGGTCGGCGCGCAGTCCGAAGCGGAATTTGTAAGTTCAATCGGCAGACTGCCAGGCTCTTTGGGGTACAAATATATTGACACAGAAAACGATTTCCTCTATAATCATAGGAAATCGTTTTCTTTATTGATTCCAGGTGTTGTTGACAGGAGGTCGGCCGAAAAAATGTAAGAATCCCTTGCGGATACCGTCAGACAATCGGAAGATCATGTTCCATGAATCTCAGATGCCTTCGATAAAAAATTTACAGGAGAGAAACAAATGACCAAGAACCCACAAACCCATTTAAGCCGGCGCGATTTCCTGAAAACGGCCGGCGTCGTTTCCCTGGCAGGAACTGTCGCCTCTTGTGCGCCGGCGAAATCCACTCAAGCGCCGGAAGTGAAACCCACCGAGGCTCCCGCGCCTGCCAAAGGCAGCGGCGAAGTGATTATTACCGTTGGTGGTTGGGCGGAAGCTTCCACCAAAGAAGTTGCCGATAAACTCGGTTTTAAAGATACAGGCTATACCATCAATGTCCAGGTTCGCCCTGGCGGGCCCGAACTCACCTCGATGTTAACCGCCGGGATCGCCAGCGGGAAAAGCCCCTACGATGTGATTGATTTTGAGGATGAAGTCGCGATTACTTATTCTCGCTCTGGCTTTTTTGAGGCGCTGGACGGTTTGTTGGAGCCTGGTTTTTGGGATGATTTCCCTCAGATGATGATAGATATGGCCAAGTTGTGGGATCAGTACGAAGGTAAGACATTCCGCATCCACCACAACTTCGAGGCCCAATACAGTTGGTATCGTAAGGACTGGTTCGACGCCAAAGGCATTAAGCCCCCAACCACCTGGGATGAAGTCGCGGCCCTGGGCAAGGTCTTCACCGATGAGGCAAAGAGTGTCTGGGCGGTGGAAGAAGGAATGCTGACCGGTTACCTGGCGGTATTCCTGGGTTATCTTACCAAACAAGCGGGGGGCAATCCCTTCGACGCGGATGATAAACTGAAGACCACCCTGGAATATATTTACAAATTGATGTATGAGGACAAGACGCTCAACCCGGCTTGCTTGCAGAAGAACTACGATCAGCAAAATGCGGATTACACCGAAGACAAGGTAGCCTATCATCGCCAATGGCCGTTCTTCTATGATGTGGCGCGGGCCAAAAAAGATTGGTTCAATGAAGACAAGGCGGTTATCTGCCTGCCTCCGGTTGGGCCTGGAGGAAAACAAAACAGCACTTACGCCGCTGGTTGGGGCTATGGCATCTTGAAATCTGCGCCGAACGCCGAGGGAGCGAAAGCCTTGCTGAAGTTCCTGGTGGATAAGAAAAACGCCGGCGAGATGGCCAAAATTAACACCTGGTATTTGATCAACCGCAAATCGGTCATGGAAGCGGTTGGCGAGCAGGGTATGGCAAAGTACCTGAAGATGTATTCCGACGCTGGCGTGATCGGTACACGGCCTTTCCATCCCAAATTCGTCGAGGCCTCTACGAAAATTGATGAGTCTGCAACTGCTTATTTGACCAAACAGATCAGCATTGATCAGGCCATGCAGCAAGTCCAGGATGCAATGAAAACTCTCGGCTCGTAACCTGGCTTTTTGTTCTTAATTGCCCTGGATGAGCAGCCCTCAAGACCTGCTCATCCAGGGTGTGTGCTTCAGGCAAGGAGAGCCTTATGCCGGCATCTGCTACCCTCAAACAACCCAGGCATATCCACTGGCAGAGGCGACGAGTGATCACCTTTGTTGCGCTGGTCGCCCCGGTTTTCATCTTTCGTTTAATTACCGCCGCGTATCCGATTGTAAATACCATCTGGTTGAGCTTCACGAATACCCATTTAATTGACCGGACGAAAGCCTTTGTTGGCCTGGAAAATTACCTCAAGCTGCCGCA
>CAIQJJ010000123.1 GCA_903872065.1 uncultured Anaerolineales bacterium
GATCTTCAAGTGTTGATTCAGGTATTTAAACCAACTTGCCTGGATTTCGATGGCGGCTGCTGGCTGAGAAACAAAGCGGTAAATACAGGGAGATTGCGGATCTGTAAAAGTTTGTTCTGCTAAACCTTTGATCTTCTCATTAACTTTCCAATCGCTCAATCCCCGCAATTGTTGAGTAAAAAAGGGCCTTAAGAACCGAAATGGCGCATACTCCCCTAAACTTGTAATCTCGTATGCCGTTGGCGAATTGGCTGAAAGTTCTTGTATCGAGTGAATAACTTCTTGTCGCTTGCTATCTATCGGTAGAAGTGTGTGTTCACCAACTTGTACTGCAATTTGGCCTAACCTGTCTTGTTTGCCAAATGAGAGACGAAAATAATTCGCTGGATACCAAACGCTGGCTACCATTCTCGCCAGTAGATCGTTGATGGGAATAACAGCGGAATGGTTTTCGCGCAGATGCTCCAGGATTGCCAGAAACCAGTAAAACTTGTAAGAATTGGTTACTTTATTAAAACAGGCTGCCAGGTGTTCAACTGGCAAATCACTGGATGGGGGTAAATCTGTCATCCTAAAACCCTCCGTTTAACCTTTTCTGATTCATTGTGACTTATGATGGCGATTTGTATCCGCATCCCATTTTCGAGATCTTGTTCAGCATTTTAACATGGAACTGCTTTTAGCGTGTAAAACGCGACAAAACAGAGCGGTGCAGAGTGAACCCTCCTCGAGCAGGGGCGCAGGGGTGAATCTCCAATGCGCGGCTTTTCCCCGATCCCCCTGCGCCCTTCCCCGGACGAATCGCCAATCCGCTCCCGCTGCCTCATCCCCATCCGCGCCCGCCACTCCGCCGCGACAGGGCGCAGGGGGCGTCGTCCAAACATCCGCTCTTTGCGATCAACCCTGCGCCCTTACGGTGATTTCATCATGGGCGCGGGATGGCGGGTGATCGCAGGGGGAGCGGGGAAAACAGGCGCATTGGCCCTACAAACCCTCCCTCATGGATACGCCGCAAAGCCCAGGATCGTCCTGGGGAACTTATCCGTCGCCAGCAAAAAGCCGCGCTCATCCAGGCGGGCGATGGCCTCCCAATTGCGCGCCTCGTCTGTCAATTGCAGTTGGAGAGGGGCGCCGGCGCTCAACTCGACCCCGTTTTCGGTGAAGTGAAACTCCACCAGGCGCTCCACTATCGGCGAGCGGGCATGGCTTTCCCCTATCCCATACTGCCGCGCCAGCGGGTCGGGGGCCGCCAGTTGACTGTCGCCGGGGTAGAAATAGTTGATCCCCCAAAAACTGCCGCGCTCGTCCGGCGGCGTCACGTCCGTCAGGCGGTACTCCAGCGCCGGGAAAGTCACCGTCCCTTGCGCCGCCAGCGTCAGATCAAAGAGATGCGCCACGGGCTTGGGGTTGACCCGCGCTCCATTGGCCTCGTAAAAGGTGAAGACGCGCCGCCCGGCGACCAGCAGCGCCTCATCGCTCAGGTTCGTGATCCCGCTTTGCGGCTCGATCGCCGTCGCGTGCGCCGTGTCCAGGCTGATTTGAGAGCCATCGGGCGTGATTGAGCCGCTCACCAGGTAGCCGAGCATCTTGCCCGGCTTCGTCTCGATCGTCACAAAGACCTGCTCGCCGGCGAAAGCCAGCGCCTCAAAGCCCTCGAATCCCTTAAGCTTGTTGGCCCCCGGCGCTAGCAAGCGGATCGGGAAGGGCTGCAAAGGCTCGCGGCGGCTGCCGTCCAGGAAAGCCAGGATGTCCGCTTTAGCCAATCCCCACAGGCAGCCGTCCCCCGCCCCGCAGCGGGTCGGGTACTGCGGCAGCAAGATCAACGTATCAGAGTACCAGGCCATCCCCGACAGCTCGGCTTCGGGCTTGCCCGCCTCGCCGGCCAGCGGAATCTCGATCACCGCGACTTCCACGACCGCCGCCTCCACCATCGGCGTCTCCGCCGCCGCGGTCTCTCCCGCAGTAGCTTCCGTCGCCGTGGAAGCCGCGGCAGGGCTTGACATGGTTGGCGTCGCCTGCCCCGCCTGGGACGCTTGAGCCGCCGGCCCATCCAGCGCCGTCGCCGCCACCGGCCCTGAGGCCGGCCTGGTGCAGGCGCTCAATAAAAAAATCAGAGTGAATAGTAGCAATGGTTTCATAAACCTCCGTAGGCTGCAAGCAGTGTATCACATCAGGGAAAATTGAACCACTAAGCCACGAAGATCACAAAGGATTCTTGGAGAGCGTATCACCATTTGTAAGAAAGGATTGATTCATCCACAGATTTCGCAGATTGGGAGCAAAGCCAGTTAAAACCACGAATAACACTAATCTACACGAATTTTTTCTTAGTCTTCTTATTCGCGTTATTCGTGTTATTCGTGGTTAATCTTTGCAAATCTGGCTTAAAATCTGTAATCTGCGATAATCTGTGGACAATCGTGAAAGCCTTACACAAACCGTTACGTTCTCGGTTGCTGTAGTGCAATCCGCCGAATACCCGTTATAATGGAGAAAATGTTTCACGAGGAGTACATCATGCGTTTCTTACTCGCTTTGACCGTATTTGTCTTTCTTTTGACAGGGTGCGACGTGTTTCTGCCGCCGGCGGAAATCCCTGCCGAGACAGTGGAAGCGCCCC
>CAIQJJ010000124.1 GCA_903872065.1 uncultured Anaerolineales bacterium
CGAGGAAATGCGCCGCGATCCCAATGTTTATCTGATCGGTGAAGATGTAGGCCGCTGGGGCAACCTGTTCGGCGCGTCGGCGGGGCTGCTGCAAGAGTTTGGCTGGGAGCAGGTGAAGGATTCGCCGATCTCTGAGGCGGCGCTGATGGGGTGTGCAGTTGGCAGCGCCATCATGGGAATGCGCCCAATTGCCGAGATCATGTACATTGACTTTATTACGATCGCCATGGATCAGATCGTCAACCATGCCGTCAAGTATCATCAGCTTTCAAACGGCCAGGTGAAGGTACCGGTCACGATTCGCACCCAGGGCGGAATCGGGATGCGCAACGCCTCGCAGCATTCCCAGAGTCTCGAAAACTGGTTTGTCAACGTGCCGGGGATTATCGTGGCGATGCCTTCTACCCCCTACGATGCCAAAGGGCTGCTTAAGAGCGCCGTCCGCAACGATAACCCGGTGATCCTCATTGAACACAAGTCCCTTTACTTTACGCGCGGCGAAGTGCCCCAGGAAGAATACCTCGTCCCGTTCGGGAGCGCCGATGTCAAGCGCGCCGGGAAGGATGTGACGATTATCGCAACCTCCTTCATGGTCTTGCAGGCGCTGGCGGCGGCTCAGAAATTGGAAGCCGAAGGAATTTCGGCTGAGGTGATTGATCCCCGCACGCTCTGGCCTCTGGATCGTCAAACCCTGGTTGACTCGGTTCGCAAGACCCATCACTGCGTGGTGGTGACGGAAGCGCCGGCCGAGGGCGGTTGGAGCGGCGAGGCCTCGGCGGTGATCCACGAAGGCTGCTTCAGCGAGCTGGCCAGGCCAGTCAAACGGGTTTGTGGGATGCGCACCGGCGTACCCTACCCGACGCACCTCGAAAAGGCCGTTGTACCGAATCCAGATTGGATCGTTGCCGGCGTGAAGGAAGTCTTGGCTTGAGAGGAATGAAGTGCTGCACCTGAGTCGCTGACTCAGGTGCAACTGGAGAATGCCATGATGGACTATTTGATGCCCAAATTGGGCCATGTGCAAGAAGTTGGGACGGTGGTGGAATGGCGCAAACGGCCGGGCGACGCTATTAAGAAGGGCGAAATCTTGATCGTCGTTGAAACTGAAAAGACAACCGTCGAAGTTGAAGCCACTTTTAACGGTATCCTGCAAACCGTTCTGACGCCGGCCGGTGAAACGGCGCCGGTTGGCGCTCCGATTGCCACCTACCGCGAACTGCCTGGCTAAACCCCAGATGGCTCTTCCGGATTCAGCGCGCCTAAATATCAAGGCTTATGCAGCTTCATGACTGGCTTTTTCAGGTGGTGGCAGAGGTGTGCTACGACCGCGACTATCTGTATCTTGCTTTCATCCGCCACTTCACCGCCTTGATGGGTCTGATTGTAGACCGGGGGCGGTTTGAGGCGCGCGGGGAGTATTCGCTCCCTGGCATGAAAAGCAATCTGTCGGCGCGCCTGGAGTGGCAGTTGGAACACCAACTGACCTGGATGGGCCCCAACCGGCTTCAACTGCGCTGCACGCTGATCGACATGGCAGCAGGCGTCGAAATTGAAACCCGAAGCGGGTGCTTCGATTTCTCTACCGGCGATAGGATCGCGCCTCCGCCAGCTTCTTCTGCTTTTCAGCCCTGGTGAGAGGCATTGTAACTGCGGACGGTTTCCACCACGGTTCGTATCGTTTCCGGCGACAGCCCTTTTTCCATGACAAATTGAAAGGCCAATGGCCCAGAGGCCGCCGCGGCCATCATGGCCTCGACAGAGCGGCGCGTTTGCTCCGCGGGATTGCGCGCCCAGTTGACTGAGTCGGGGACGATGTAGAAACCTGTGTTGGGCATCAGCCGGCGCGCCTCGGCTAAGTTGGTCGCGTCGCCCAGGTGTACTTCCTGAAGACAGGATATCTCGCTGAGGGGTTTGAGAATATGGGTGGAGCGGCCGCAACTGTGCAAGAGAATCCTGGCGTTGTAGCGTTCGGCAATTTCGATGATCGCCGGCATTTCCCATTTTCTCCACACCGGTTCTGATACCAGGCTGGAAAAACAAGCGCCAAAGAAAATCACATCGCTCTTGTGGCCGGCGATTTCAATTAATCGATCGCAGATCTGGCAGTAGGTATCCCGAACCACGGCGAACAAGCGCTGCGCCAACTGCGGCCGCTCTACCATATCCAGGAAAAGTTGTTCGCCGCGCAGCTTATAAGCCGTCGTCAGCGGCGAGTGCATCGTCAGTCCACGCAGGTGAGGGGAATGGATCGCCTGCGACTCAAATCCGGCGAGGGATACGCGCTGCGGCCCGTACTTTGCGACAAGCTCAGCATACTGATCGAGGTATTGGCTCATCGGCCATGTGTTGGCGATATCGGGGACGCGCAACTGATCGGCGTCGGTAACCCAGGCCAATGGATTGGCTGTGCAATCGGGGTGGAAATCGTCGTAGTAGACAATCTGGCTGCCAAACAGAGCCGCCAGAATGACAAAAGCCTGCCCAACCCCGACAACGTACCCCGGTTCGGCGGCATAACCGGCTGCATATTCCGGCCAATACTGGCTGAAATAGTCAAACAGTTTCTGGTTGATGAGGATGTCCTGCTGGCGGCGGTATTCTGGGTCGTTGAAGTACCGTTCACCAAACTTAACCTGGGTCAGTTCGTGAATGAACTCGAGACATAAATAAGGATTGATGGACACTTCCATAATCTTTTTCTTCCGCTCGGATGCACAATGGTCAGCCGAAGACGCGTTTGACAACCCCTGTCCAGGTATTGACCTGCCAGATAAAAGCCTGCTGCGTCTCCAGGATAGGCGTCAGGCCAGAGGTGCCAATATCGTACCGGCGGCCAACGCAGGCTGCCTTGATTCCATTCAGGCGCGCTTCCATCTGATCCGGGGCGCTGAACAGCACATCATTGGGGTGCAGCCCGATCATCAGCCGTTTATCCGGCGGGATATTGATCAGCGATTTCTCCAGGGACGTCCAGGGACTTACCTCGAAGTTTGGCAGGCTCTTGATCTCCAAAAGGTAGCGCTGAAGAGGGGCCTGATTTCCACAGGAGTGAATGCTGTTGATCCCGCCATGAAAAGCTTCCAGCGTGAGGTAGCCCGGAAGAACAAAATCTCGGAAGAAATTGGGGCTGATAAACGGGACATTCAGCCAGTCATCGCCGATATTGGTCGGCTCAAGCTTGAGGCCAAAATGCGCGCTGTAGGCCTCCCACCACCGGCAGCGCTGCTCAGTGATGAAATCGAACAGGTCATGCACAAACTGTGGTCGTTCAGCGACATCCTCAACCAGCCGTTCGTAGCTGCGCATCTGCATTGCCAGGTCCAGAGCGCCGCGCCACCAGATCATGGCATTGGTGACATTCAACCGGCCAGCAACGACGCGGTGAATGTCATCCCACCAGCGCAAAACGCGCGGCATCCAGCCGGAGGTTTTAAAATCAACCGGCTGGAGCAGGCTGAGGTCTGGGGTGCGCGTCATGGGATGGTCATTCTGAATGGTGGGGATGCCCTCAGCAGAAAAATGCAGCCCCATTCCCAGGAAGGTATATTCAGGATACATGCTCAGGCTGGCCGGCAGATCGAGCGTCATGGGGGCATGATCTTCAGGAAAATTCTCCCAACGCCACAACTTCTGCCGCAGGGTCATTTCAACATAATACAGCGGATCGGCATAATAACGCGGGGTATCCAGGTTCCACAGCCGCACCCATGTCATCGGCTCTTCGATGCCAAAGGTCACCTGGGGCTGGCGCTGGCCGCGCCCCAGGTTTTGCGGGCTGGTATGGGCCGTTTTTACTTGTTCGATCAGCTCAGAAATTCGCCCCAGGCTCTCCTGAGCCTGACGAGTCGAAAAGGGGTCTTCGGGTAATACGGTGGGCATGCTTTGCGTCCTTGCGGTCATCATTGTCTACACTTACATTCGAGCCAATGTTTAGTAACTGATCTCAGCCATCTGGTAGGTGTCCAGGCGCGGCAGGGTGAATTCCAACACATCATTTTGAACTTCCCAGGTTAAAGGCTCCCGATCGGGGAGCAGGCTTACCTGACGGGGGGCTTTTCCCGCCAGGCGCATCCGCACCCGGATGCCATCCACGGGGATATTGGGCAGTTCTTTCTGGAAATTGACCAGGTGGACGATGGAGCGTTGGTCTGCCGGCTGGTCAAAAGCAGTGATCTCCACCGACTTGGGCGCATTGGACTCCAGAGTGAAAGGCCCGGCCAGGAAATGGATCAAATTGGCAAATACCTCGCGGGCGTGATCGGCGCTTTCCATATCAACCGCAGCATACAGGCAGCAGCCGCCGCCGAAACGGTTGAGTACCAGAGCAGGAGAGCCAATCCACCGGCCAGGGGGATTGTTATGCGTTGATGCAAAGGTGAGCGGGTCAGCCGGATCAGTATAGGGCAGCGCCAGTTCGCCAAGTATCTCAGCGCCCGGATCAGCTTTCAGCAGCACCTGGGGCGCGTAAAAACCAACCGGGTACTGGCGCGAATACCCATTGAAGTAGCTCTCCCCTTCAACGGAGGGAGCAATATAGGTAAATTTCTCCTTTGTTTCACCCTGCCAGGTAATCCCAAAGACATCCGCCAGCAGGAAGTTGCCCATTTGCTGGCCGTCGGGCGTCTGGAGGGATGTCCCACGGCTGGCGTAAAGGCGGCCGCCGCCGTTGACATATTCTCGCAACGCCGCGGCTTCACTTGCATCCATCATCAGGATATTGGGGAGCAAGATCAGCCGAAAACGCGCCAGGTCCGCCAGGTTGCGCCGGGTAATGACCTCAAAGGGGATATGCTGATCCAGCAGCATTTTACAGGCGCCCAAGGCCGCCTCGACATGCGGCATACGGGCGGAACCGCTTGGGTCGTTCACCCCTTTGCCGTTATCAGCCGGGTCGTGCTTGGACTCGGTGCTGAAGTACACTGCCACATCACTGATCCTCTCTCCGCCGAGGAAAGGCTGGTAGGACGCCATGCGGCCGAACACCCGGCCCATACGCTCGTAAACCGCTGGATTGAGCGTTCCGGCCGGGTCAATGGAGTCGATCATGATAAAGGCTGTCCCATCGGCCAGAGCCGCCGCCGCCTTGCAATGGAGCAACTCTTCAGATTTTAACGCCGTGCAGTTAGACAACTCGGTGCTGATGCTCGTCTCAAAACCGATCGGGCGGTTCGCGCTGAGGTTGGCGAGCAGTTTGCGGACAAAGGATCCCTGCAAAGCATCCCCGTAAAAATCGCCCTGCAGGAAATCATTGTGTTGGCTCAGCGCTGTTGTAACCCCCATTCGCCAGGTTAATGGATAGGTTGACGCCTGGTGTTCGACGCTGGCTGCGGGCCTGAAGCGGCGAACGGCGCCGGTTGCCAGGCCGGCGAACTCCACCAGCCAGCGCTCCCGCGCCCGTTGAAAGGCCACCCAACGCGAGTCATTCCAATCAATGACCGTAGGAAGCTCTCCCCCCACTTCGCTGGCGAAGCGCTGCTGGCAGTGGCGGCAGTAGCAAATTGTCGGCCAGAAGGTCATGTCGAAGCGGAACCCTTGTAGATCATAACCCGCGCATAGTTCTTGGATGAGCGCCGCGGTGCGGTCGCGGTAGGGTGAATTGGGACAGCATACCCCGTAACGGCTGTAATCGGCAACGCCTTTCCCATCCACGCCAATGATGCGCCAATCGGGATTGTTCCGGTACGCCCAGTGATCGTAAATCAAGCTGCAGTACCCGACAACGGCAATGTTGCGGCGGCGGCAGCGTTCAGCCACTTCCCCCAAAATGTCGCGTCCCTTTACCCCCGGATGCATCGGGCCAATCTTTGTGGGGAAATAACATAATCCGACATGCGAATGCGCATAAAGGACTGTTGACTGCACCTGCGCGCGCGCCAGCATGTCCACATACCGATCGGCGTCAAAGTCGGCCAGGAAGCGTGGGTCATCGTCGGTAATGTGCATATCCACCACATTCCGCCGAAATATCTTTTGATACCATCTCTCGCTATCACGATTCTCGTTCATACTCCTCCAATTCACCAGTCCTTATCCTATCCATCCAGGGATTTGAACCGGTTCAAATTTGGCTTAAAATAAAATCCGATGATCCGGAATTCCACCTCATCCCTTCAGAGCCGCGCGTGATGATCACAGGATGAGAAAATTAGACAGATTTTATGTCTAAACTCCAGGATTGTCAATATTGGCA
>CAIQJJ010000125.1 GCA_903872065.1 uncultured Anaerolineales bacterium
GCTTTGCGAAAAAGCGCTCAGGTTGCCCAGGCGCTTCCCGGTCAACTGCTTCCTTATACCATCGAGGTGGCTAATCTTGGGCCAGACGATCTGATCTCCTCGACCATTTCTACGCGGCTTGTCATGACAGACACATTGCCAGCCGGGAGCAGTTTCCATGCGCTTTCGGCTCCTTCCAATTGGGTGTGTGAGGCGGGTAGTTCGTTTGTGACTTGCAGTACGGGCAGTTTGCCAGCCGGCATTACTGATACGCTTCTCCTTACGCTGACGATGCCCATTACGCCGCAGGTCGTGGTCAATACGGCTATCTTAAGCGATCTGGAAGGGATAGATTTCAATCTTGCCAATCAAACCAGTTCTGCTACGGTGGTGGTGGATACTGCGCCTGTCGCGAACGGTGATTGTTACACAACTACTGAAAATATCCCTCTGAATGTTCTTGCGCCGGGTGTGTTGCTGAATGATACGGATAGCGATTTCCCGGCCCCTCTGTTGGCGTTGACTGCGACGCTTTTAACCGATCCGGCCAATGGTACGGTGACATTGGGCAGCGATGGGGCTTTTCAATATACTCCGGCGGCGTATTTTAGCGGGCAAGATAGTTTTATCTACCAGGTTTCAGATGGCTTGCTCTCGGCAAACGCTACGGTCTGGATTTCGGTCACGATGAATACTCTGGTCAATCATGCCCCACAAGTAAGTTTGATTGGCGATGTCACTCTCTATGAAGGGCAAGTTTTTAGCCAAACGGGAAGTTTTACAGATTGGGATAGTACAAACTGGCAGGCTGAGGTGAATTATGGCGATGGCAGTGGAATATATCCCCTGGTTTTGCCGGCGGAGAAAACATTTTGGTTAGGTCATGCCTATCTGCAAAATGGCGTCTATCCGGTCACAGTGACCATCAGTGATGGGTTGGACGCTGGGGCCAATGCAATCAGTGTGACTGTGCTGAATGCTGCTCCGCTTTTGGCTGCTTTACCGGATCAGACAGTGATCAGCGGCCAGTCCGTCACGATTACCGGAGTATTAACGGATGCTGGGGTTTTGGATGAGCATGTCGCGGAGATTGAGTGGTCGCCAGGGATTACCACAAGTGTGCATCTCGCAGCCGGTGTGACGGAGTTTGTTATGTCTCACGTTTATTCAGTCACGAAAAATATTATTGTTTCTGTGAGTGTGAGGGTGATGGATGGAGATGGCGCCCAGAATGTCCGGACTTTGACTATTACGATCATACGCCCCAAAAATTTACTTTTCGCACCGTTTATTTTCCGCTCGCCTTGAGCGATGCAAAAAGCTCTGGCATGTAAAGGTTTCCTGTTTTTAGTCTTGAAGTTGTTATAATACCCTGTAAATGTGCAAGTTTCTTGCGTCATCAGGAACTTGTGGCAGCATGGCGAAAATTGTCTGGATAGTTCTACGGCCTACAATAGCAAACTCTGGAGGAGTTTATGAAACTAAATGGCAAACGAATAGCTTATCTGGTAGAAGATGGCTTTGAGGATCTGGAATTTTGGGTGCCCGTGATGCGTTTGCGTGAAGAAGGCGCTTCAGTGGTGATTGTTGGCAGCCGGCTGGAGCGTTTTCATGGAAAATATCGTTTGGAGGCTACGGCGGATGTCGAAGCCTCGGACGTATGCGCGGCAGAGTTTGATGGTCTGGTGGTGCCGGGCGGATGGGCGCCCGACAAACTGCGCCGCTATCCATCGGTGCTTAAGCTGGTGCGCGAGATCAACGAACAGGGCAAGGTGATCGGCGCAATCTGTCATGCAGGTTCGGTGTTGATTTCGGCCAAGATTGTCAAAGGTCGTAAAGCTACCGGTTCAGTTGGGATTCGGGATGATTTAATCAATGCTGGCGCTGAATGGGTAGATGCGCCGGCGCTGCGCGATGGCAATTTGGTATGGGGACGGGTGGTTGAAGATATCCCTGCTTTTTGTCGAGAATTGGTGAAGGCTTTTGCGGGCGAGTAGTTTCGGTATGGGCGATCAGAGAGCAGGCGCAATTATTTTGCTTTTTTTGTTTTTTCTGGGCAGCCTAACGGTTTATTCGGTTGAGGCGGATCCAGTTTCACCGCATGATATGTTCAACAGCGCCGCCTCGTTTTTGGGTGATGCTTCCTGGCAGCAGAAAGTAAATCCCCAGTTATTGCACACCCTACAAGAGGATGAGCAGCCAATAGAATTTCTGATCGTTTTGCAAGAACAAGCTAATCTGGAAGCAGGAAAATCTGCTCAGTCAAAAGCTGAAAAGGGAAGCTATGTTTACCAGGTCTTAAACGCGGTGGCCAAGCGTACCCAGTCCCCATTGTTAACTTTGCTCCAGCAAGCTGGCGTCGAATACCGCTCTTTTTGGATCGCTAATGTGATTTGGGCGCGGGGGAATGCAGCTTTGCTGCAAAGCCTGGCGCGCCGTTCAGATGTGGCTTACCTCACTACGAATCCGGCGGTGAGATTTTCCTCCCCACAGGATTTCTCGCAAGAGGATCAGATGTTTGAGGCGCAGAGCATCGCGTCAGAGAGTTTACAGACGCGGCGTGGGGTAGAGTGGAATATCGATCTGGTCAATGCGGATGATCTTTGGGCGGTTGGCGTAAACGGGGCAGGTGCAGTGATTGGCGGCCAGGATACCGGTTATGCCTGGCAGCATCCGGCGCTTAAGGACAAATATCGCGGCTGGGATGGGACGGCAGCGAATCATGATTATAGCTGGCACGATGCGATCCACAGCGGCGGCAGCCCCGGGTGTATGCCTGATTCGATTGCGCCTTGCGATGATAACGGTCACGGGACGCATACCATGGGGACTATGGTGGGTTCCGATGGAGAAAACCAGGTGGGGATGGCGCCTGGCGCACGTTGGATTGGCTGCCGGAATATGGATCGCGGCGTTGGCACTCCGACTACTTACATGGAATGTTTTCAATGGTTTGTTGCGCCTACCCGTTTGGATGGTAGTGAGCCCCGTTTTGACCTGGCCCCGGATGTGATTAACAATTCCTGGGGCTGCCCCCCTCAAGAAGGCTGCGACGCAACTGCGATCGCGACCATGCAGTCAGCGGTGGAGAATGTGCGCAAGGCGGGCATCGTGGTGGTGGTTTCCGCCGGCAACGATGGATCTCTTGGCTGCGGTTCAGTGAATGACCCGCCGGCGATCTATGATGCGGCTTTCAGCGTTGGCGCAACCACGATTGCGGATAGCCTGGCCAGTTTTAGCAGCCGTGGGCCGGCCGTTTACACTGGCCTGGCAAAGCCTGATATTTCCGCGCCGGGCAGTGGGGTGCGCTCCTCGACGCCCGGGAGCTATGGTTTCCTGAGTGGCACGAGCATGGCTGGCCCGCATGTGGCCGGGGCGATTGCCTTGTTAATTTCGGCTTACCCCACCTTGCGCGGCCAGGTGGATACGCTGGAATATCTCCTCCAGCAGTCTGCACGTCATCAGCCTGATACGACTGGCTGTGGCGCCCAGGGGATCTCTCCAGCAACCTGGCCTAATAACAGCTTTGGTTGGGGTATTCTGGATGTTTTTGACGCTTACCAGGCTGTTCAATCGCCGTCTTTATTTATTCGGAAAACTGCTTCCGCTGCCCAATTGTCGCCGGGAGGCGTCTTAACCTATACACTTACCATTACGCATACTGCTATCCTCACGCCATCTCTGTCGGTTGTGGTTCAAGATCGGCTGCCTGGAGAAAGCGTTTTTCTTTCAGCGACCGATCCTTATACCCTCACAGATGGGATGATTTCTTGGGGCCGGGCGATCAGCTTAACATCGCCTGCAACTCTCCAGGTAAGTGTGCTGCTTCCAATGAGCATCCCACTCACTGTGACCGAAGTGGTCAACCAGGAATACAGCGCATATAGCCCGGTGTTGAAGCAAATGGTTTATCATTTGCCGGTTCATACTTTAATTACCAGGCGAAGGCAGTATTTTTTTCCGATGATTGTTTACTAAGCGAGGCCTGTCCATCACGGGCAAACCTGAAAGGATATTTTTGGTTTAGGAGCGTCTATCTTTATGTCTAGCGAGTCGCGTAAGAAAGTTTTTGTCAGCGGTTGTTTTGATCTGCTGCACAGCGGCCATGTGGCCTTTTTTCAAGAAGCTGCCACGTATGGCGATCTGTATGTCGCGCTTGGTTCAGATAGGACTGTATTGGAGTTAAAAGGTCGGCCTCCAGTCAATAACAATGAAGAGCGCTTGTATATGGTGAAAGCGATTGCTTGTGTAACAGAGGCTTTTATCTCGAAAGGTTCGGGGGTTTTAGATTTTGTTGAAGAGCTTAAGGCAATTCGCCCCGATTATTTTGTGGTGAACGCAGATGGGAATTTAAAGGCCAAAAAAGAACTGTGCGACCAGTTGGGAATTACTTACCTGGTGCTGGAACGCCGCCCGCATGGAGGGCTTGAACCGCGTTCGACGACGGCTTTGCGTGGGATTTCTACCATGCCCTATCGGATTGATGTGGCTGGGGGGTGGCTTGACCAGCCCTGGGTATCGCGCAAATCTCCAGGCCCGGTGATTACAATTTCGCTGGAGCCAACAGTTGAATTTAACGAGCGCAGCGGCATGGCGACCAGCACTCGTCGCAAAGCGCTTGAGTTGTGGGGGCCGCGCTTGCCAGACGGCGATCCACACAAATTGGCGAAGGTGTTGTTTTGTTATGATAACCCGCCGGGGACGCGCGAAATTTCTGGTTCGCAGGATGCCATCGGGTTGGTTTTTCCAGGTTTGAATATTTCTCATTATGCGGGTGAATATTGGCCAGCGAAGATCGAATCGGTGCAAGATGAAGCGATCCTGCAATTCATCGAAAATGCACTGTATTTAATTCCGCTTGGCCCACGCGAAATGGGCTTCTCGGTATTAGCCAACACCCATATCACCAAAAAGGGTGCAAAAGCGCTTTCGGATGCCGCGCTGCAATGTTGGGATGCGCTTTTGAAGCAAGACGTGGTTGGATTTGGGAAATCTATGCGGGCGGCCTTCGAAGCGCAGATTGCCATGTTCCCTAATATGGTCAACTCCTCTATTTTGGAATTGATTGAGGAATATCGCGGGCAGGCTCTGGGCTGGAAAATATCGGGGGCAGGGGGCGGCGGGTATTTGATTTTGGTCGCTGACCAACTTGTTCAGGATGGCCTGAAAGTGTTTATTCGACGTCAGGATCATAACTGACGATAGTGAAACCTTATGGTAGAATGCAATTATGGCGCATGTTCTTTTTATTGATGACGAACCCGATACTCTTTTTACCCTGAAAAAGGCTGTTGAACTTTTCGGCCATCAGGCTAGTTTGGCTTCCTCAGGCGAGGCAGCTATTCAAATGGTGATATCTCAGAACCCCGACCTGGTTTTCGTGGATATGAATTTACCCGATATGGATGGCCTGACAGTTGTCCGTCGCATTCGCAAAGGCGCTGTGAACAACAATATTCCAGTGATTATGCTCTCCGCCGGGCCAGAAATTGACGCTGCAGGAAAAGCCCACGAAGCCGGCGCAAATGCCTATCAGCTTAAACCGATTCGCTTGCAGGCTTTGCTGGATACCATTAGCAAATATGTGCCTTGAGCGATTGCCATTTGGGGATGGTCGTCCGCCGACTGATATTCGCCGGGCGGCGAAAATGACCCTGTCGCGTAAATTGTTGGATCCCTTCCACGAGACGTTAGCCAGGCATCTCTTCCCTCCTTTTTTGGTGAAAAACCCGTTTTCTCCGCGAAAACGGGTTTTTGACTCTTGGGTATTGGTCAGTGCGATGATTTGTCTGATGTCTTGGGTCAGCGCTTGTGTGACCGCGCCGCAAAGCGCCTTGCCTACTCCTTACCCTACCGAATATCTGCCTACGGTGATTGCGCTGACGGTTCAAGCGGCGCAGCTCACTGTTACGCGCTTGCCTGCCGCCTCTTCGACAGCAAGGGTGACACAGATTGTGTCGTTGCCAACGGAAACGCAGCCGCCTACCCTCACAAAGACGTCTTCGCCATCGCCAACAATGCCTACCCAGACGCCCGAAACGCCCAGCCTCACCCCTACCCGCACCCGTCGTCCCTCCATTACGCCTACTCCAACGCGCACACGCCGGCCGACGCGCACGCCTACCATCACTCCAACGCCTACCATGCCCTTTGCCGCCATTCAAATCTCGGCCCCTGGCCCAATGGCCAGGCTTCGTTCGCCGATTGTATTGAGAGCCTCGCTGAAAATTGCCTCAAGCAATCGCGTCAATGTCGAATTGTCAGGCGAGGATGGCCGTTTGCTGGTTAGAAAAACATTGGTTTACAGCGCCGCCGCTGGCACGGTTGTTGGCGTCGTGCAGGAATTGGATTTTGAGATCGCCGCGGTGGCGGAAACTGCTCGCCTGGTGATCAGCACGGCGGATCGTTATGGGCGAACGGTCGCCCTGGCTTCGGTGGATTTAATCTTGCTCTCGATTGGTGAAGAGGAGCCGAATCCACAAGGGAGTTTTTTGGAAGGCCTTGTGCTGCGTGAGCCGGTTGAAAACACCTTGATCCAGGATGGGGTGTTGATCGCCTCAGGTTTGGCTCGTCCGAGCGCCGATGGGATGCTGCTCGTTGAACTGATTGATACACATGGGCGCGTGGTTGGCTACCGCCAGGCCGCTCTCGGCGCGGTAGATGAAACCGGCTACGCCCCGTTTATTGTAGATGTACCTTATTCGGTAGATGCTCCTACATGGGTGCTTTTGGCAGCCAGCATGAACGGGGAACGCCCTGGCGGGATTGTTCATGTTTCAAGCCTGGAAGTTCTCTTGAGTCCGTGATAGGGCAATAACGCAAACCGATCAATTCGTTGCTGATAGGAGATATTCAATGTCCTCTCTTCCTTTTCCATCCAAACGCGCGCCAATTTATGCGGATATCCCGGCAGAAAAGTGGTCTAACTGGCGCTGGCAGCTTTCCAACCGTTTGAATAGCATTGAAGATATTGAAAACGTGTTTGCTTCCGCCGCAGAAGCAGCCGGCGACGCGCACACGGGACTTACGGATAGTGAACGCAAAGCGCTTGCGACGCCCAATATCTTCCGCGTCGATGTAACGCCTTATTTTATCTCTTTGGTCGATCCCCGCGATCCGCACGACCCGATCCGCCGGCAGATCATCCCCACAGAGGCAGAATTGAGACCGTTCACTGCCATGATGAGTGATTCCTTGTCAGAAGACCGGCATTCACCTGTGCCTGGTTTGGTTCATCGCTATCCTGATCGGGTGCTGATGTTGGTTACTACCCAGTGCGCTTCGTACTGCCGGTATTGCACGCGGTCACGCATTGTAGGCGATCCATCGGCGACGTTTTCGCGCGCCGAATTTGAAATGCAGATCGAATACCTCAAACGCACACCCCAGGTGCGGGATGTGCTGCTTTCAGGCGGCGATCCGTTGGTTTTGGCGCCGAAAATTCTGGAAGAGATCCTTACCCGTCTGCGCGAAATTCCGCATATTGAGATCATTCGCATTGGGACACGGGTGCCGGTTTTTATGCCAATGCGTATTACGGACGAACTCTGTGATATGTTGCAAAAATATCATCCCCTGTGGATGAATATCCACGTCAATCACTCGAATGAGATCACCCAGGAACTGGCGGAAGCCTGCGATAAGCTCACGCGCGCCGGCATCCCATTGGGAAACCAGAGTGTGCTGCTGGCAGGCGTCAATGATAATGTTCATATTCAGCGTCAGTTGGTGCAAGACCTGGTGCGGATTCGGGTGCGTCCATATTATTTGTACCAATGCGACCTTGTCGAGGGGGCGGGACATTTTCGCACCCCGGTGGCAAAAGGGATTGAGATCATCGAGGGGTTGCGCGGCCATACATCTGGCTATGCAGTGCCTATGTATGTAGTGGATGCGCCGGGCGGCGGCGGGAAAATTCCGGTGATGCCCAATTATTTAATCTCAATGTCCGATCACAAGATCATTTTGCGCAACTTTGAGGGTTTTATCGCAACCTACGAAGAACCTTTGGATTATAGTCCCAGGGATGCCGCTGTTTTCAAGGGCAGCAAGCGCCTTGAACCAGGCCAGGCAGGGATTTTGGGGTTGCTGGATGGCGACGAGATGTTTATCAAGCCGGAAGGTTTTGATGAACTACGCGGCCGCGGTGGGATACAGCATCGTTTGAAAGACGATAAGAAGTGGATGCCGCTTGGGATTGGC
This sequence comes from uncultured Anaerolineales bacterium, assembly GCA_903872065.1. Taxonomy (GTDB): domain Bacteria; phylum Chloroflexota; class Anaerolineae; order Anaerolineales; family UBA4823; genus CAIQJJ01. Next base: position 8,182 of record CAIQJJ010000125.1, read on the forward strand.
AGTGGAAGCGCTGGCGAGGGCGTTGGCCCGAACACTGAGCAGAGCGTTGATCAAAGCGCCGAGGAAAAGTAAGCCAGATGGCGCTCAGGGTGTGGAAGTTGGCTGCGCGCCGGGGGCTGCTTTGGGCGTTTCCGGCGCGCTGACGGCGCGTTTCGCCATTAAAAACCAATCGCTGATGGTTCTCAGCCGGTCGCTTGGCGAGAGCAGCGCTCCCATACGCACACCCTGTACACTGGCATCCACCGCATAAGTGTAGACTGGGTAGGCTATTGGCAAGGCGGGCAGCATTTGCGCAAAGCGCACCTGAAAATTGCGATAGAGGCGCGTCCGTTCAGTAAGGTCAAGGGTTACGCGCGCCTGTTCAAGATATTCACTGGCCTGGCGATCATCCCATTTGGAATAATTTTGCCCGCCAGTGATTTGCGCTTGATCCCAAAATGGATAGGGATCAGGATCGGGGGATTGCATCAAATTGAGATCGATCAGCGCCGCCTGGTAAGTACGGCTGTCCAGATAGTTGGCGATCAAATCCTGGTAAGGGACATTTTTTAACTCAACCTGTAAGCCCAGCCTGGCCCAATCATCGCGGATGGCTTCAGCCAGGGCGGCATGGGTATCGTCATCTGGATAAAGCAATTCAAGAGTTAATGTGACTCCCTCGCTGGATCGCACATCGCCGCCGCCGGCGGGGATGGTATAGCCCATTTTTCGCAGCGTGGTCACGGCCTCTGTCGGATCGTACGCGATTTGCTCGATCGCCTCATAGTATGCCCACGTACCAGGGAAGATTGGGCCGTTGGCCAAAATGGCCTGCCCGCCTAAAATTTGGTCAATCATCCACTGTCGGTTGAGACCCTTGAGCAGCGCCCGGCGTATTTGAACATCTTTGAGAAATGGAACCGATGGATTATCCAGGTTGAATAAGACGATCATCAATTGCGAAATACGGCCAGTTTGCAGGGCCAGTTTGGGTTCGCGCAGCACGTCGGGCAATATATCCGCGGTGACCTGGCTGATGCCAAGAATTTCCCCTTTTTGGTAGGCCTCAAGCGCCGCGCGCGCGGTGGGATAGTAACGAAAAGCGACTTGCTCAATGTAGGGCTTTTGCGCATAGTAATCTTTGAAAACGGTTAACACGACGCCGGCAATTTTGCCATCTTCAATCAGGAGATGATCAAAACGATAAGGCCCGCTGCCAACTGGGGCCAGGTTGAAATGATCGCTTACCATGCTGGCAAAATCGAGATCGCCTAACAAATGCGCCGGCAGCACTCCAAAGGTAAGATAATCTAAAAACGGAGCAAAGGTTTCGGGCAGCATGAAGCGCAAATTTTTATCATCCTGTCGTTCAACCACTACTTGCTGCCAGAATGTGCGTAAGTCGTCTGTGATCGGCGATTGAGGATCGCGTAAAAGGCTGAGTGTGAAGATCACATCATCGCTGGTCACTGGCTGCCCATCATGCCAGACCGCATTGGCGCGCAGGGAAAAATTGTAGATCAATCCATCGGATGAGATGCCCCATGAATCGGCCAGATCGCCCTGCGGCAGGCCGCGATCGTCGAAGTGGATCAAGCCGCTGAAGATCAAGCGGTCGACATCGCGATCCGGCGGGTTATAGGCATCCAGGGCCGGGTTCAGACGGTTGAGAGCGCCGATCAACCCTTCAACGTAGATGCCGCCAGCTTCAGGTTCGATCACGACTTGTTGATCAATGGGTTGGGTAGGGGTAACGGCCTGCTGCTGGGTGTAGAGCAAAACAGCCACCACAGCAACAGCCAGCACAGCAATGAAAATGGGCCATCGAAGTTTTTTCATGCGAGCGATTATACCGTAAGTGAGAAGAGGAGACCTTTTTCCCCCGTGGTTAACGAAAAATACCGCCAGGCTGTCCTGGCGGCAAAAGCGGTCAATATTAACCGAAACTTAATAAAAATGGTCAGTCGAACGATCAAACAAAAGGTCTGATAGATCTCAGGACGCCTGTCGCAGCAATACGGTTGCAATGGTCAGCGCAAAGAAGAGCACACTAAAGACGATCGTGAGCCAAAACAGAGTTTTCTCAACACCACGCCGTGCGGTGAAGACGCCGCCCGTATCGCCGCCCGTTAAACCACCCAAACCAGCGCCTTTACTTTGCAAGATGACAAATAAAATTAGCACTGCTGAGATTATAATCAGAGCAATATCCAAAACTGTTTGCACGTTAAGCCTCCAAAAAACAAGCTATGGGGCAGCCGGCAGCCAAAAGCTACCCTACCCCAGGCAGGCGGATTATATCACAATGCCTGAAATTGTCATCAACTTACACATGCACACTCGCTACTCTGATGGTAGCGGCTCACACGCTGATATTGTCCAGGCCGCCTTGCGCGCCGGCCTGGATGCAGTGATCGTTACTGATCATAATGTGTGGGTGAATGGGCCTGAGGACTACTATACTCAGGGAGATCGCAGCGTCTTATTATTGGTAGGAGAAGAAATCCACAACCCCGTTCGCGACCCACAAAAAAGCCATCTGCTGGTATTTGGGGCCGGGCGCGATCTGGCGACCCTGGCGCCCAACCCGCAGCACTTGATTGATGGCGTCAACCAGGCTGGGGGGGTGTCTTTTCTGGCGCACCCGATTGACCCGGAAGCGCCGGCCGTTGGCGAGACGGATATTTCGTGGGATGATTGGAATGTGCAAGGATATACCGGCATTGAACTATGGAATGGCTTTTCAGAGTTTAAGACTCGCCTTAAGACCTACTTGCACGCCCTGTTTTACACTTTCAATTTTGCGCGTGTTGCGCGCGGCCCACTGCCGCAAACTTTGCAATTGTGGGATCGTCTGCTGGCGGAAAAACGCCGTGTGGCGGCGGTGGGAGGTTCGGACGCCCACGCTCTGCACCGCAGCCTGGGCCCACTGCGGCGGGTAGTCTTTCCTTACGAAGTGCATTTTCGCGCCATCAACACTCATTTGCAGATCTCGCAAGCCCTGACGAAAGACGCGATCGATGATCGCCGGTTGATCCTGGACGCGCTGCGCCAGGGTCACGCTTTCATCGGGTACGATCTGCCAGCTTCAACGCGTGGTTTTAATTTCATTGCCCAAGGCAATGACAAAACTGTGGGGATGGGGGATGAAATCTCTGTGCAAGGAGGGATTACTTTGCAAATCCGTCTGCCGCGCCGCGCCGAATGCCGCTTGCTTAAGGATGGAGCGGTGATTAAGGTCTGGCGTAAAACCGAGAACTGTACTTACATTACCACTGAGCCGGGCGTCTACCGGGTGGAAGTCTATATTTCATACCTGGGGCAGTTGCGCGGCTGGATTTTTAGCAATCCGATTTATGTGCGCTGACATTGATTAAGCTTATGAACTTTCAACTTGTCTCTCCTTTTCAACCGATGGGCGATCAGCCTGAAGCCATTCACCAATTGGTGGAAGGCATTAAAAAAGGTCAAAAAAACCAGGTGCTGCTTGGAGCAACTGGTACCGGCAAAACTTTTACTATTGCTTCGGTCATCCAGGAGGTGCAAAAGCCGGCGTTGGTGATGGCGCATAACAAAACCCTGGCGGCTCAGCTATATGCAGAGTTTAAAGACTTCTTCCCTGAAAACGCAGTATCTTATTTTGTTTCTTATTATGATTATTATCAGCCGGAGGCCTATGTTCCCCGCCACGATCTGTATATCGAGAAAGAGGCGGAGATCAACCAGGAGATCGAACGACTGCGCCTGGCTGCCACCACGGCGCTGCTCTCACGCCGGGATGTCATTATCGTGGCTTCAGTGTCGTGCATCTATGGCTTAGGCAGTCCAGAGGAATTTGGCAAAGGTTTGGTTAAACTTCAGGTAGGCGAGATCTACCGGCGCAACGCTTTGCTGCGGCAGTTGGTGGAGGCGCAATATGAGCGTAATGATATGGAATTGCGTCCGGGGACTTTTCGGGTGCGCGGGGATACGTTGGAAGTGATGCCAGCCTATCAAGATCGCCTGGCTTACCGTGTGACGTTCTTTGGCGACGAGGTAGAGCGGATTATTGAGTTGAACCCGATCACGGGCGAAATTCACGCTGAACCAGATACTGCGGCCATTTACCCCGCCAAGCATTATATGACCAGTGATGACAAACTTAAGGAGGCCATTGCAGATATTGAGGTTGAATTGCAAGGGCGCGTTCAGCATTTCAAGTCCCAAGAAAAATTGCTGGAGGCGCAGCGCATTGAGCAGCGTACGCTGTACGATCTGGAAATGCTGCGTGAAATGGGTTACTGTTCGGGAATTGAAAACTATTCGCGCCATATTGATCGCCGCGCGTCAGGCACTGCTCCCTGGACGTTGATGGATTTTCTGCCGAGCGATTATTTGTTGGTGATTGATGAGTCGCACATGACCATCCCACAAGTGCGTGGGATGTATAACGGCGATCGTCAACGCAAAAATACCTTGATTGATTATGGCTTCCGCCTGCCCTCGGCGGTGGATAACCGTCCGCTGAAATTTGATGAATTTGAGCAGCGCATGGGGTATGTGGTTTATACTTCGGCTACCCCCGGCCCTTATGAATTGGATAAAGCCGAGCAAGTGGTTGAACAAATCATCCGTCCCACTGGCCTGGTAGACC
>CAIQJJ010000126.1 GCA_903872065.1 uncultured Anaerolineales bacterium
CATCCTGAGCCTGTCGAAGGATAGTCGGAGGATGGCCGGGGGAAGAAGCGCTTCGACAAGCTCAGCGCGCCTGATGGGAGGCATCCAGGCATCCTGAGCCTGTCGAAGGATAGTCGGAGGATGGCCGGGGGAAGAAGCGCTTCGACAAGCTCAGCGCGCCTGTCGCCGGATCATGCGCCGGGCCAGGGCAGGGTGACGGTGAATGTGCTGCCCTGGCCAAAAACGCTTTCCACGCTCACGCTGCCGCCATGCAGTTCGGCCAGGCCTTTGACAATCGCCAGGCCCAGGCCAGTGCCTTCATACATGCGGGACAAGCTGGCGTCGAGCTGGATGAAAGGCTGGAACAGCCGCGGGAAATCCTCTTCCTGGATCCCGATGCCTGTGTCTGAAATGCTGATCCGAACCTGCTTTTGGGCGGACAGCCCGGCCGCCGCCAGGGTGATGACGCCTCCCGCGGCGGTGAATTTGACGGCGTTTTCCAGCAGATTGGCGAGCATCTGCTGGAAATAGCGGGCATCGGCCTGGATTTGAACGCTCTTGGTGGGCAGTTTTAACTGAATCTGTTGGCGTTTGGCTTCCGCCTTGCTCTGCACCTTGCGCAAACTGGTCTGGCAAAGCTCGGTCAGTGAACAAGGAGTGAGGCGCAGTCGCATTGTACCGCTCTGGATCTGCGTGAAGTCGAGGACATCATTGACCAGGCTCAAAAGGCGCTGCCCGCTGCTCTCAATGCTCATGATGGCTTTGATCTGTTTATCACTCAATGGCCCGTAGGTCTGTAATTGCAGCACTTCAGACAGGCCCAGGATCCCGGTCAGCGGGGTGCGCATCTCATGACTCATGGCGGCCATGAATTCATCCTTGGCTTTCAGGGCTTTTTCCAGGAGTATATTGGTTGTCCGAAGCTTTTCGGATGTCTCCTGAAGGGAGCGTTCAGCCTTCTTGCTCCCGGTGATATCAATGTGCGAACCGAGCATGCGCGCCGCCTGCCCCTGTGCATCCGTGAGAACGGCGGCCTGCGCCAGGATCCAGCGATAGCCGCCGTCTTTGTGTCGCATGCGAAACTCTGCCCAGTACCCTTCGGATGGGTTGCGGAGAAAGGTAGCCAGCCTGGCATTGGTGGGACTCAGATCATCTGGGTGTACCCGGCTCTCCCATTCGGAAAAATCATTTGAAAATTCCTCTTCCGTATATCCGAGAATCCGCTTGTATTCGGGGGAATAATACACCTGGTTGGTGCGCAGATCCCAGTCCCACAATCCCACATTGGCTGATTGGATCGCCAGTCTCAGCTTCTTTTGAGATTCCTGTAGGGCAGATTCCGCAGTTTTTCGCTCGGTGATCAGCTCTGAAAAGAGCAGGATGCCGCCTACCTGGGTTGGACTCTCGTACCAGGGGTGGATTTCCCAACGCACCCAGTCCAGGCTGCCATCGGCGCGTAAGAAGGGCTCCTCCTCGCATTTCTCAACCGCGCCGGCCAGGCAGCGCCGGTGGATGGCCTTCCAGGTCTCCGAGATTTCCGGGAACACATCATAATGTGAGCGGCCGATGATGTTTTGCCCGCTGATGTGATAATCGCTCAGAAAGCGCTGGCTGACCGCCAGGTAGTTCATCTCTCGGTCAAACATGGCAATAGCGGCCGGGGCGTAGGCGACAAACAACTCCAAAATCTGGTTGCTGTGGTTCAGTTCCGCCGTGCGCTCGGCGACGCGCTTTTCCAACTCGGTTTGCGCCAGCAGCAGGGATGCTTCCAGGTGTTTCAGTTCGGTGATGTCGCTGGTCAGAATCATCACCAGGGGTTCGGCCTGCATTTCGAAAACCATCGCTGAGAACATGACATACCGAATCTCGCCGGAGTTTCTGTGGATTACTGCTTCCGAACGCCTGATAATGCCCTCCTGCAGCAGGGTTTGATTCCATCTTGCTTTCTGCCCAGACTTGGGGAAAATTTTTAGCTCGTCTGACGTGCGGCCGAGCGCCTCTTCGCGGGAGCAGCCGAGCAGATCCAATAAGGCGTCGTTGATATCGGTTGAACGGTTGTCCGCGATGCGGAATATACCGATGCCAATTGGGCTGGCCCGCAATGTGCGGTTGAAGCGCGCTTCGCTCTCGCGCAGCGCAGCCTCGGCTATTTTCTGTTGAAGGTACAAATCCTTGAAATGCTTCTCGCTCTCTGCCAGAGAATGTTGGATGCGTTTGTGTTCAGTAATATCGCGCGCCGCCGCATATAAGGAGACGCCATCTGGCGATGGGATGCCATTCCACTCGAACCAGTGATCAACGCCGTCTTTGGCGCGATAACGATTGGTGAAGTGAATCGTTGAATGTCCGGCGATCTGCCGCTCGATCTCTTTGAACGTCGCTTCAACATCTTCAGGGTGGATGAACTCTGCCAGGGGGCTTGCCAGTAGTTCTTCCTGGGTGTACCCCAGGGCGCGTTCCCATTCCTGGTTAAGCTGCTTAAAATAGCCATCGCTCGAAGCGATACAAACCAGGTCCGGGATCATGTTGAAGAACAGTTCAAATTCTTGCCGGGCGCGTTTTTGCTCAGTAATTTGGCTGAGCGTAACCAATAACTGCGCCGGCTTGCCATTCTCATCCCTGGCGAGAATACTCTCGCGGCTGCTGATCCACACCCACCGGCCGTCTTTGGCCTGCAGCCGGTATTCGCAGGCTTCCTGGGGTTCGCCCTTCAATGCCCTTTGCCAGTGGCTTTGTAGACCGGGCAGATCGTCAGGGTGAACCTTTGAAAGGATCGAGCCAGAAGCTTCCAATTCCTCCAGGGTGTAGCCAAAGAGCGTCTCGCGGTTCAGATAGATGGTTTTGTACTTTGCCAGATCCATGACGTAAATGGTGTCGGGCGAATTCTCGGCCAGCATGCGATACTGGTATTCCGCTTCTCTCAGTTTTCGCTCTGCTTGTTTGCGTTCGGTGATGTCATGCACCACTCCTAGAACCATCGCCTGCCCATAAATCTCTACCGGCTCAGGATGGACTTCTATCTGCCGGATCTCCCCGTTGGCCAGCCGGTGGACTCCTTGAAACGTCTTCCGTTCTCCTGAGAGTACCTTCTTAAAACCTTCCCATACCAGCTCCTCCGGCGCAGCCGCCAGATCGATGATTCTCATCTGGAGCAGTTCTGCGTAAGAATAGCCATAGAACTGGCAGGCGGTGGCGTTGGCGTCCAGGATCGCCGTCGTCTGGGGGTCAACGAACAAGATGATCGAGCCGGCGTGATTGAGCAGGCGCTGATACACCTCCTGTGTGGCAGCTTCGGCAATGACCAGCGCCCCGGCCGGCTCGCTTTGAGGGATGTAATGAAGCGCCATGGGCTGCCTGGGCAGTATCCCGCCGCCGAGGAATGCCAGTTCGGTGAACTCCTCCCCGGCCAGCGCCCGCTCTAATGATTGGCGGGCTTTGGCGCGATCCTCAGAGTCGGTGATGGCCTCCAGCCAGTTTGCGCCAATCTCGATCGAACTGCCATAGCGGGTCTGCATGAATTGAGCGTGGCGGTGATTGAAGATGGTGTAGCAGCCGTTGCCATCCAGTGCAAACATCGGGGATGAGCAATGGTTGAGCAGCTTTTGAGCGATAATCCAGTGATCTTGCATATTGGTTTCTCGAGCGAATCTGGATAGAGCGAATGTCCGTTTTTGGGCGAAAAACGGAATATCGCAGCTATTATAACCCCGCTATTGGCTTGCTGTTCGATCACAGTGATTCCAAATCTGGAAGGGGGTTGGGCCGGCCCGGTTCGGCTGAAGCCTCGCCTCCAGGGGCGCGGGGAAAAGGCGCGCAGTGGAGATTCGCCCCTGCGTCTGTACAATGGCTTACGGTTTAAGGGCGATCTCAATCACCCCGCCGGGGATGAAATTGGAGGCCAGGTAGCGCAGCGCCTGTTGGCGGTCTGGCTCGCTGCCATGCACAGAAAAGACCTGTTCGCAAAAGATGGCAATATCCTGGACGATGCGCTCGCAGCGATAATAGGCCAGTGCAATCGGGTTGATCTGCGCCGCCCCGTAGCCCTGGTAAAACAGCGCTTCTTCCTCTTGCGGCGTGCGCGCCGCGCCGAATTGTCCCCCGCCGGCAAACATCAAGTCCCGTTCTTTGGCTGCCAGGATGGGGTTGTCCCAATCCACCAGGTAGAAAGTCCCATCGGCGGCGATCAAGACGTTGCCGGCGTGCAGGTCGGAGTGGCACACGATCGACTCCGGCGGCTGCGCCTGGAGCGCCTGGGCGCATTGTTCGGCGCGGGCGACGAGCTCGAGGATCAGGGCGCGCTGCGTTCTTAGGCAGGCGACCAACTCCTGCGCCAGCGGATCATCCCCGGCGTCTTGCTCCGCCCGATCCAGCGCTTGCCTGACGCTGCGACGCCCGGCCGGGGGATAGGTTTCGGCTTGAACCTGGCTGGCGATTTCCGCCGGGATGGGGAGGCTGTGAATGCGCCGCAGGGCCGCGCCGAATTCGATCCAGTGGCGATCGGATAGGCGGATTTCGTAGCCGTTGCGACCCTCGATATAGGGATAGAGAATCAGCTTGAAATCTCCCAGGGCTGCCCACAGTTTTCCGGTTTGGGCCGGCAGGGGCGGGATGATCGCCGGCGCGCCCTGCGCGTAGAGATGCCTGGGCAGGGCGACGGAGGTTTCGTCAAAAGGCCCGCTGCGCAGCTTGACGAAATAAGCGCTTCCCCCAGGGGCGACGGCGCGATAGACGGCGGTGTTCAGATCGGCGCCGAGCGGCAGGAAGGCGAGACTCTCCACAGGCAGGTGATATTGTGCTTGCAGACAGGCAAGGATGGCTTCGTCGGCGAGGGCGGGTTTGGTCAGCATGGCGATCCGATTGGGCAGGGCTTGACGCGACTATCGCTCCCTCACTTGCATCAAGGGAGCGATAGTCATAGAGAGCGGTGATACAGGCTGGTTTACTGGCTGAGCCTGGCGATCAGTTCTTGTTTGACCGCCTCGGCGCGCGCGTTGTCTACCTGGCAGGTGCCGGCGGCGACATGTCCACCGCCGCCGTAGCTCAACATAAGTTCGCCGATATTGACCGGCGAGGAGCGGTCGAAGATCGATTTGCCCACTGCAAAAGCGGTGTTCTGCTTCTGCACGCCCCACAGGACGTGGATTGAAATCTGGCAGGTGGGGTTCAGGGCGTAGATCATAAAGCGGTTGCCGGGGTAAATCGTCTCTTCCTGGCGCAGATCCAGCACCACCAACTTGCCGTGGACTTCGGCGCAGCGCTGCAACTGCTCCTTGAACGGCCCGCTCAGTTCGAAGTACAGGTCGACGCGCTCTTTGACATCCGGCAAAGCCAGGATGTCTTCGATCTTGTGGTCAATGCAGTAGTCAATCAGCGCCATCATCAGATCGTAATTCGAGATGCGGAAGTTGCGGAAGCGTCCCAGGCCGGTGCGGGCGTCCATTAAGAAGTTGAGCAGCACCCAGCCCTGCGGGTTGAGAATCTCGTCCATGGTGAATTGGGCCGAGTCGGCCTTATCTACGGCTTCCATCATTTCGCGGGAGATGCGGGGGAAAGCCGTCTCCCCGCCGAAGTAGCGATACACCACTCGCGCCGCCGAGGGCGCGTGGGGGTCAATCACATGGTTGGCCGGCGCGCCGCTGACGCGCAGCGTCTCGCTCAGGTGGTGGTCGAAGGCCATAGAGACATTGGGGGAATAGGGGAGATTGGTGGTGATGTCATTCGGGCCGATCTCCACCTTGCCATCCTGTACGTCTTTGGGATGGACAAATTTGATCGTATCCAGTATGCCGAGTTCTTTGAGAAGCACGGCGCACACTAACCCGTCCATGTCGCTGCGGGTTACTAAGCGATAGCACTTGGTCATGTCAATCATAGCAGAACCTCCTGGTTAGACATCTTTCATGGGTAGATGCTTTAATTGTAGCACACATCTTCTTAAGAACCAGAATTTTATAACGATCCGATGCGTCCGTTTGCTCAGCGCTTCATTGCAGAAACCGCGGCTGAACATTTAACGCTGTTATGAGTGCAAAGATTAACCACGAATAACACGAATTTCACGAATAAGAAGACTAAGAAAAAATTCGTGTAGATTAGCGTTATTCGTGGTTTTGCTTAAAAACTTAGCCTGGGTACCACTGGATCGGTTTTTCGACGACGTGGTAAGGCTTTTCGACCAGGGGCGCGGTGGGCTGGCGGTAGGGGGCGCGCTGGTACAGGCGCACCCAGGGATGTTCTGAGCCAAAGATGCTTTCGTCTTCTACGACGCCGGTGCAGGTAGAGCCTTTGAACTGGTATGTCGCCCGCAGGACGCCGCGGTATTGGCGCGCGTTGAGGCAGGGGATCAGCAGTTCGATGCTTTCTTCCTGGATGGGGAACTCCAGGGTAAGCTGCGCCTCGTGTGGGAGGTCGTAGAAGCCGGCCAGTCTTCCGCTCCAGGAGGGCGCGACCGGCGCGCCGTTCAAGGTGCAGCGCAGGGCGGAGAGGCGCACCCAGCCGGGGATGCGCACCTGGATGTGGCGGGCGCGTTTGTTGCGGATGATGACTTTGCCGCAGTAGGGCAGGTGGCTTTCCACGTCCAGCCAGGGCGAGAAGCGGTTGAGCAGCAGGTTGACCGTGGCGGTCTCGCCGCTCGCCTTCACGATAGCATCCCAGACATAGTAAAAGCCCTGGTTGCCGTTGGCGGTGCAGCACTGCATCTCAAACGGCGATTGGTAGCGGCCGTTGACCAGCGTGCAGGCGAAGCCGCCGATGGCGCGCTCCAGCACATTGGCGGTCGTCTCCATGCCGGGCATGGGGGCGCGCAAGAGGCTGCTGCTGAAGCGGAAATCCTGCGGCGCGCCCCACAGCGAGTCTTGCGGGCGCAGCGGGCCGGCCTCGCTCAGGCGGCGGATCGCCTGTCTGTCTGTCACCTGGGCTTCAGCCAGCGAGTTGCGCGCCAGCACATCCACCTGATCCCAGAAATCGCCGATCCCGGCCAGGGAAAGCTGGACGCCCAGGGCGACCAAATCGGCGGTGGTGCAGCCTTCCAGGTTGGTGTCGAGGCCCAGGCGTGGGCAAAGCTGCTGCCAGGCCCACTCGTAGCCGTCGCGCACAAAACTTTGCAGGCGGTAATCCTCCGCGGCCAGCGCATACTCCAGCAAACTGCGCAGCGCGGCCAGCGTGCCGTGGAAGTGTCCCCAAAAGTGGGCGCGGGTCGCGCCGTAGGCGGGTTCTTGTTCGACCACGCCGCCCCAATACTTGGGCAGGGTGATGAAATTGGCAAACTTGCGGCACAGATCGAGAAAGCGCTCGTCGCCGCTGCGCACGAACCAGCGGATCAGGCCGCGGATCGGCTGCCCCAGGTAGAACGTGGTCGCGCCCTCGGCCCCCTCCTGGGCGCTGGCCGGCTCGTTCGTGTGAGTCCAGCCCGACTGGCGAGGGTAGCTGAAATCGTTGCCGCAGCCCACATTTGGATAGTAGGCGTAATCGCCCTTGACGATCGCCAATTCCAGCATGCGCTCGGCCGTGCGCTTCATCTGGCGCGGCCAAAAATCATCGCCCGTCCATTGGGCGTAGAAATCCATTCCCACCAGCAGGCGGCCATCCCCGGCCAGGCAGGAATAATCCTCATTCCAGCTTTTGCGTCCGTAGCCGACGCCCACATTCCACGGGCGGCGCGGCGTGGCGCGGTCATAGATCAGCCCATCCTCAGCGATGTTGGCGCGCACCGCCGCCAGCAGGCCCTGCTCGATGTCGCGGTAGTCGTCGCAGCCCGACATACAGCGCAGCAGGGGAAACGCCTCCAGGTACTTGGGCAGCACGCCGGAGATCATTGAACTCCAATGCACCATGTAGGGCGGCTGCGTCCCCAGGCAGGTTAGAAAGTAGGGTTCATAATCCAGATCAGGATTGACCGACCCCGCCAGGCCGTTGATCCCCAGGCGGGCGTGTTCCAGCAGGTCCAGGGAGGCCGGCATCTGCGCGGACTGCGCCTCGTTGTTGGGGGTAGAAACTGACTTATCCATCGCCTTCACCTCATTTCTCAATGTCTCCTGGTTTATTGTTTTCCCCACTCTCGTCTTCGTCCGGTATAAAACAGCGCGGTCGAGGCCGGCGGCAGGGTCGCCTCAAACTGGGCTGTTTCGCTTGCGATGATCCGTTGGTTGAACAGATCGTAGACCTGCTCCACCGCCGCCGGTAGAGCGATGCGCCGCGCTCCGCCCCTGGCCGAGTGCAGCGCCAGCAGTTCCCGCGTCGCATACAGCACATCCCCGGCCTCGCTGTAGAGGTGCACCCCGGCGTAGCGAGCAATGCCGCGCAGTACCGCCGCCGGCAGGTTGGGGGCGGCGCTGTAAATCGAGCGCCACTCAGGGAACTCCTTGACGACGAAGCCGGGGCGGCAGCGCCCTTGCGCATAGACGACATTGCCCAGGGTGCGCGCCCCGCCATCGGCCACGTGGAAGACTGGGGACAGCGGGCTGTTCGTCCCCCAGTTCAAATCTTGCGGCAGGTCGCGGGTGATGGGATGGTCAAAGTCAACCAGGTTGATCAGCGGCCCCCAGGGATGCTCGCCGCAGCCAAAGTTCAGCCCGGTCAGGTCGGTCATGTTCGCCAGCGAGGCCTCGTCAGCGAGGTAGCCCGGCGCGTAGACCCACAGGGCGGCGCGACCTTCGCGGTGCAGTTCGCGCTTCAGCGCGGCGCGCCGCGCCTGATCCAGCCGGAAGGCGTTCAAGAAGAAATAGAGTTTGTACGGCTTGAGATTCCCGCTCAGGAAATCGTTCAGCAGGTACAGATCGAACGGCGCGCCCAGGCGCGGCAGCCCCCATAATCGCTGTTGGAAGATCAGCGGCAGATCGAGCTTATTTTCCGGCGATTGGTAGTACATGCTTTCGTCGTCCAACAAGACGGCGATCTCGGCGCAGGGGGTGCGATCCAGGTCGAGGGCCAGCGTCCCGATCTCTTGAAAGCGCTGGATCCATGGCTGGAAGGCCGGCTGCTGTGATAGCTCGATGTGCGGCGTCTGCGGGCTGCCGCCCGCCAGCCACCAGATGCCCTGGCCGTGCGTCGTCACGTAGGCGAAGTTGCGCTGCAGGATGGCCAGGCTCTCTTGCAGGGTGTCGGTCTTGCCGTAGTTGGGATGGTCGTGCAGGGTGATGTGGGTGCGGGTGTCATCCTCGAAGAGATAGAGCTTGCCGTGGAGGCGCAGCGACTCGGAGGGCGGCATGGCGCAGCCCTCGCCGCCGATGCCGCGGAAGCCGTAGGAATAAGGGCTGACCAGGAAGTCCACTTCCGGCGCGTGCAAGACGCGCCACAGGCCCAAATGCCCGCTGCGCTGGTAGGTGGAGTAGTCGCTGTCCAGGCCCTCGCCAAAGAAGCCGGCGTTCCAGGCCAGTTCGCTCAAATAACCGTAGAAGGCCCCGGCCAGCGTCCGCCCCTGGGTGACGCGCTTGACCGTGGCGCAAAAGTCGATCAGCAGTTCGGCGGAAAGCTCGGCCAGGCAGCGATAATAGTCAATCACTGGCTGCTCGCTGGCCGGGCTGCGGAAGGTGCTTTGCGGCGTACCGCGCGCCTTCTGGGTGCGGAACTGCGCCTCTGGCCCAGGTACGGCGGCGCGCTCGAACGCCGCGGCGGGGTCGTTCCAGGCGCGGCGCAGGGCGATCTCGTCTCCCTGGTACTGCTGGCGCAGCCAGTTTTGAAAGTGCGTTTGCATCGGCTGGCTGTAATCGCCGCAGATCAAGCCCATGGCGCTCGGCCCTTTGACCCACTCTCCGCTGCTGCCCGTGCAGCACTGGTAAGCGACGACGCGCCCGCTCAGCCCGATCTGCTCAATTTGTTCCACCAATCCTTGCAGAAAATCTTTGGCCTGGGCGCGCCACAGCGTTGAAGCAAACGACTGGCACAAGCGTTTGTCGTTCGAGGCCAGTTCGCATTCCTCTGGATACTGCTTTTGCCACCATTCGGGCGTCTCCAGGTGGACGCGCAGGTGAAAGAGCGCCTGGGGGTCGGCCTCCAGCAGGCGCTGAAAGCGCGCCTGCAGCAGGTCTGAGGGGATGGCGAGGCGATTTTCGCGCGCCGTGGGCGGTACATCGCCGAGGCCCATATCGAAGGTGAACAGGTGGACGCCGGCCTCGGCGTAGCGCCGGGCGCATTCGCTCAAGGGGTAGCCCTCCAGTGTGGGGGGGCTGCCCCACATCAGGCGGTAGAAATAAGGCGCGCCGTTGAGAAAGCAAGTCGGCGTTCCGTGATGATCTTTGACCAGGGCGAGAGGGGTGTTCATGCTTTTAATGCCTCGTAAGCTTCCAGAATGTACTGCGCGCTGGCCGGGTTGGGCCGGAAACCGACCAGTTCTTCCAGCGCCCCGGCCGGCCCCAGGCGC
>CAIQJJ010000127.1 GCA_903872065.1 uncultured Anaerolineales bacterium
CCCTTCTCCGTCCTCTCAGCCCAGACTTTGACGAAAGCATCCACCCCGCCCTTAAGCGGTGCGCTCAACCCGCTGGCGGCTTTGACCAACTGCGCCTTTTCAGCCTTTGTGAACAGCCCATCCCATTCCTGGGCGCTCAACCAGCCGCCCAATTCGTCATTGCTGCGCAGCGCGATGGTCAATTCGAGCGCCAGCCAGTGGATCATCATCTCGGCGCTGATCTGCCAGCCGCTGGCAAGCTGGTTATCCGAGCTGATATAGCCGCACTGCTCCAGGAAATGGATTTCGGGGGTATTTTCGTGCAGCGTTCCAAGCAGAGCATTGAGATCGAAGCGGCGCTCGCCCAACAGGGTCGGGGCGCTGTCCAGGGCGAGGATGGTAAAGGCGCGCCGCGCCGCCGGCGTCCACACGCGCCAGGTATCCGCCAGCGTCGGGGCTGCCTGCGCCAGCAGGAATTTTTGCACCGAGGCCAGGCGGCGGGCGGGATCGTCTTCCTTCTCCTGGTACGCATCCCACAGCGCGGAGGCGGCCGCCTGCAGCAGGTAAGGATGCCCGCCGCACAGCCGGTAAAGCGCCTGGCGCTCGGCCGGGGTGAAGCGCTTATCCAACGCCAGCAGATCGCCGGCGGCCTTCGCCGAAAACTGCCCCAAGACAATCTCCTCCAGGAAGTTGAAAAAGGGCGAGCCGTTGCGGCTGAATTCCTGCGTTTGCCGGTTGAGCTCGCCCACTGATTGGCGCGCCGCAATCAGCACGCTTAAGGCGCGGTTGTAGCGCGAGGCCAGCGAGCGCAAGCCGCCGTAAAATTCGGCCTTGTTCAATTCGGGGATGTGCAAGATAAAATCGAATTCATCAAGCAAAAGCGCCAGGCGCAGCCCATTGGCCTGCATCTGCATCAACAGGCGCTCCAGCACGAAGGTGGTGAAGCCTTCCTTCTCGCAGGTCTGATAGGCTTTGAGCAGATCGCCGCGCCGATCGAGCGCGGCGCGCTGCACAGGCTGCAGGGCGACCTGCCAGAAGCGCGCCGCATTGGAACCGGACAGGGTTTGGGCGTCCAGGTAGCAAAAGAAGATGTTTGGAGCCGCCTCGTAGTACAGTTCGGAACGCTTCTCCTCATCCATCAGATAAAGCAGTAGGGAGGTCTTGCCGCTGCGCGGGTCGCCGATCAGGGCACTCGACTGCCCGGTCTGGATGCGCCCGGCCAGGCGGCGGATCTCGCGCGTGCGGTTGACCAAGCGGTTGGCTAATATGGGGTTACCAAAGAGGAAAGGGTTCGAATCAGTCATTGCTTATTACTTTCAGGATGCTCAGAGCCCCCTAGTTTTTCCAAAATGGCTTTCCCGACAGGGGTAATTTTGCCAGTGATAGCCAAAATGCCGGTCAGAAAAGAGGCTGTATAGCCAAACAATTTTGCCAAGACATCCGCATTCTGAGGAAATGATTCGCTGAACACAGTCATATTTCTCCAAATACTTGTTTGCATTGTAATGGGTTCATGACAAGTTTCTTTTTGGATCGAGAAGTATGTGATTGCCGCTTGAATTTTTTCAATTTTGGGATCTTTGGGAATAC
>CAIQJJ010000128.1 GCA_903872065.1 uncultured Anaerolineales bacterium
CGGCGAAGCCAAAGGGGACGAGAATATAATCATCCGTCCAGCGGCGCGGGTCGCGATACTCGCCTGGGCCGGTCATATCTTTCTCCCCGCCGGCCAGGTGATGCGGGCCGAGCAGGTTGCGCAGAGTGTTGACCAGCTCAATCTCGATCAGGTTTTCGCCTGGCTGCAGCGCGGCGCCGATTTCGACGCGGAAAGGCTGCCAGGCCAGGCTGCCGCACGATTGGCCGTTAACGCGCACCTGCGCCACCGCCGCCCTCAACCCCTCCAACTCCAACCAAACCCGCTTTGCCCCTCTCTCTCTCCACTTCCCACTCCCCACTTCCCACTCCCCACTTCCCACCCTCTGGCGCAGCACCACCCGCCCGGTGAAGAACGGCAGGCCGGCGGCGGTCAAATCCAACGGCAGCGCCTGCTGGGGGTCAGGGATCGCCTGGGTGGGCTGGCTGACCAGGTGGAAGGGCGGGCGGTAGCGGTCGCAGATCAGCCCATTGTGGCGGCCCTCCTCGCCAACGCGCCGCGCGGCGACGCCAAAAGAACCGCCCAGGTACAGGCTTTCCAGTTCACTGTCCAGGCGGAAGACGCCGCGCAAGACGATCTCATTCTCGCCGGCCTGCACCCAGGGCGTGATCACCAGCTTGCGGAAGGACGTATCCACCCACCAGCCGCGCGCCGCGCCCGCCTCCAGCGCCTGGCCGTTGACCGAGATGCTGAAGTGTTCCGGCGCCTCAATCGCCAGGAAAACCTCATCTTCACTTCCCACTCCCCACTTCCCACTTCCCACTGTCTCAAAGGTAAAGCGCAGCGCAAAGGACGCGCCGACGCCCTGGACGGCCAGCCGGGCGTGCGCCTCCAGGATGGGCATCGGCTGGCTCCAGCCTCCCTCCGGCAGAGCGATTTGCGCCCGATCCAGCGTTAGCGAGTTGGGGCCGCGCAGTTCGAGATCCCAGGGGCCGTTCAATTCGATCGCCCGCAGCGAAAGCGCAGTGGAAGCTGCGCCGGCGTCGGTCGCGGCCTCCATCGCGGCGTCGGTTGGGCGGCAGACCAGCAAATGCGATCCGACCGGCGGAAAGTCCAGCTTCAGCGTGAGGCAGTCCTCGTCGCGCCGGACGGCCACCGGGCGAACCTCGCCGGAGGCCAGGTCCCATTCCTCCACCGCCAGGGTGCGTCCCGCTGTGCGCAGGCAGACCTCGGCCTCGCCGCCCTTGTCCAGGCTGGTGTTGGCGAAAAAGTAAATCTCCGTCTCCCCGGCGCGGCGGTGATGCGCCCAAATCTCAGCGGAAGCCGCTGCTGCGGAAGCCGCTGCTGCGGAAGCCGCTGCTGCCGCCCGGTTGTCTCCCGTCCCGCGGCGGTCAGGACAAGCCGCCACGCGCACATCAAACGGCAAGCATTCATCCAGCGCCGCCCCCACCTCATTGACATCTGCGGTAAAGCCCACCGCGTCGGTAAAGCCCACCGCCTCCACCCCAGCGCCCTCGAACACTTTCCACTTCCCACGGTGGTGATCTGTACCACTTCCCACTTCCCACTCCCCACTTCCCACTTTTCCCCCCTCCACCGTCATCCCATCCAGCAGCGTCGGCAGGGAGCGGAACGCCAGTACCGGCCCGCCGGCGGCCGCGAAGCGCGCCAGCAGATCGGCGGTGTGGCGGGCCAGCGTCACACAGGGCGGCACAATCACCAGGCGGTAGCTCATTTGCCCGACTTTCAGGCGGGGGAGATCGCCGGTCGTATCCACACTGGCCGGTGTTTCGCCGTCCGGCAGCATCATCGTCTCATCGCCCAGGTGGAAGTCGCGCTGATCGGCCAGCAGCGCTTGCAAGAGTTGATCCAACTGCCGGTCGAGCGCCTCCACCCCGGCGACCGCCCCCGGCTTGTAGAGCGCCCAGGCGCTGCCCATCGGGTGGATGACCAGGATGTCCGTCACGCGCTGCCCCTGGCTGAGGGCATAAGACAGGCGGGCGGTGTAGTCAGCAATCAGCTTGTTTTCCGGCCACCAGGGCTGCTGGTAAAACAGGTTGGGCGGGCAGTCGCGTTTGCGTTCGCCGCGCAGGCTGTAGAGCGCCAGGTGAGGGTTGTGCAGGTTAGCGCCCAGCACCGCCGCCCAATCGCCCAGCCATTTGCGTCCCAGGTGGGCGAAGTCCTGCGCTGAGCAGGCGTAGTTCTCGACCAGGGCGCGCGGCTTGCCAAGCTGGCAGGCGGCGCTGTCAAGCTGCTTGACGGTGAGAATTTTGCCGTAGATCTGCCCGATCTGGCGGCCCAGTTTATCAATGCCCGGCACTTGCATATAGGCGTAGTGCGGCATGGCCGCCGCCAGCCCCCACTGGATTTGAGTGAGCATAGTGTCTTCGGACATGTAATGCCCGGTCAGGCGCAGGTTGTTTTGGCTGCACCACTGGTAAATTTGCTGCGAGTAGGCTGTGACGAAGCAGTGGGTGACGGTGCGCCAGAAGTCATAGCGCGTTTTCTTCGCCTCGCCAACGTCAAAGAACAGCCCAGGCAGGCGCTGCAGCAGATCGTAGCCGCAGCGCTGCTGGAAAATCTCCGGCAGGCGGCGTTCCCAGGGCAGCGCCGCCTCGGGCGAAGCCCCGCGGGAGACGCGGAAGTAGCTGCACGGCTCATCGGTGAAAATGCCCGGCGTCGTTTTGCCAAAATCGGCCCCGATCTCTTGCCGGTAGGCCTCGTGGGTGGAGGCCAGGAAGTCGCGCACGGCGTCCGGGTTGAGCAGGTTCAGATAGGCAAAGCCGTTGAACCAGTTCGGGTCGCCGATCGGCATCGTCTGGACGTAGAACTGGAGCAGGCGTTGATCGCGCCCATCCAGCAGGGGGGCTGTGGGAGCTGCGCCGGGCTCGATGGGACGCAGGATTTCGACTACCTGCCCATCTGCGACGCGCACCACGTAAGCCGCCAGGCGCTCTTCGAGCAGGGCGGGGCGGTTGTCCAGCTTATAGACCAGGTACTGCGAACGATTCTCCGCCCGCCCGGCCACACTCAACCCGCCGGCAAAGCCGCTGGGCCATTGATCCTCGTCATAGAGCCAGGCCTGCATGCCGCGCTGGCGCGCCTCCTCCACACAAGCGCGGATGCACGCCATCCAGTCGGCGCTGAGGTAGGGCGTCTTCAACCCGATGCGGGCGTGCATAAAGAAGCCTCCCCACCCGCCGGCCTGCATCAAGCCGATCTGGCGGCGCAGTTCGTCCGGCTGCAGATCGTCATTCCACGACCAAAAGGGAATTTCGCGATAAGCCGTTGGGGGCTGGCGAAAATCCTGCGCCGAAATCCCCATTATTGAACCATTCACCTGCAACTGATCATCCATACATCCTTCATCCTTCGATGTTCTGTAACACTTCCCACTCTCCACTTCCCACTTCTTATCCCCGCGCCGCCAAAATGGCCTGGATATTCACCGCGATCCCATCCGGCATGATCCCCATCCCGCCGTAGTTGCCGCTGACCGTGTTGTGGGTATCGGCAAAGCACAAATCCATCTTGCCCTGGCGGTAAAGCTCCAGCGTGCTGGGGATATTGTGCGGACGCCAGTTGTCCAGGCGGTGGTCAATCATCCAGCGCATGGCCGCGACGGTGACGCCTTCCTGGTAGCGCAGCCAGTCAATTTCGCGGTCAATCTGATCCCAGCGGATGCCCAGTTCGTTGGAGAGACGGAAAGTCTCCAGCACTTCCCATTGAACATGATCGCGTACCCAGTTGGCAAAGAACCAATCGCTGGAACACAGGCAGGGCTTGGTGTTGTACATCATCGGCAGGATGGCCTGGCCCTGAGGGGTTTCGGGATGCCAGAGATGCGTGAAGGGCAGCAGGGCGCGAATCCAGTGGATGGCGCGCTGCCGGTAAAGCTCCTCGCCGAAGGCCTCGTAGCCCAGGTAGTAGGCGATGGCGGCGTGGCCGGCGGCAAACAGGTTGGGGGCGTGCAGCGGCGTCTCCCAAAAGTCGCCGCCCTCCGGACGCTGCATCGGCAGGCAGTAATCGAGCGCCTTGCGCGCCGCGGCGCGCAGCGTCTCTTCGCCGGTCTGGCGCGTCAGGTCGAGCAGTTCCAACGCCGGCAGGATGGTGATGTCGAGGGCGGTGTCACCTTCCAGCCCCATCGGCTCCAGGTAGGTCGTGGCGACGACGAAATCGTCCTTGCGGTAGTGGCGGCCGCGCGGGTCGAAGGGGAAGGAGCCGTCCTCGCGCTGGCAGGCAATCAACGCCTGCGCTTTCTTCAGCAAGTCTTCCCGGCGGGGGGCGGCCGGGTGGGTTTCGGCGATTTTGGCTTTGCACCACTCCACGCGCCACTTCAATTCTTGCGCCAGCGGGGAGTCGGGATTGCTCGCGATGTACTGTTCAGCAAAGCGCGGGACGTGCGCCCCGATGCTGTGGGCGCTCTGGGCGAAACCAAAGCCGCGCCCCTCGTGCCACAGGTGGGTGGTATAGCCCTCGGCAATCCGGTCGAGTGTCTCCGGGAAGGGCCAGCGCGGGGCGGGGACGGGCGGCAGGCCGTACCGTTTGACCCAGTCCACCATTACATCCAGGCTGTCGCCGCGCGCCAGGAAGATTTCGGCGTCAAACTCAATGCGTTGCTCTTTGTGCAGTTCCAGCGGCGGCTCGCGGTAGACCTGGTTCTCCTGCGCTTCCACTTCCACATTGGGGATCATCAAGCCGAGCAAGTGATTGTTGCGCCGGTCTATAAAATTGGGCGAGGCAAAAACCGGCTGCGGGCGGCTGCGGTGGTAATTGAACCAGCCGGTGGCGTGCTGATTGGGCTTCCAGGCCAGGCCGATCCCCCAGCCGGCGTGGCTGATCGCCATCAGCGGCGCGCCCACTTTGTTGGGATGCGGCACGACCCGCAGCGCCCAGGGGTCTTTGAACCAATCGGTGCCGCTCGACCACTCATCGTTGATCAGCCATTCGACGCCCGGCAAGATGCCATCCGTCTTTTGGCTGCCAAAGCTCCCTTCGCCGACCTTCAACCACGGGCCGCGCACATAGCGGGCGTATTGGTTGGCGTTGGAGATCAGGCGGTAGCTCAGGCGCACGACCGGCAGCACAGGATCGAGCGTCAAAGTCACCTCGCCGCTCATGCAGTGCAGATCGAGCGGATAATTGAGCCAGGGTTCAAAGGATGTGCCTTCCAGCTTGGCTTTGACGATCAGCGATTCGACGGCGAAGGTCAACTGTTCGCCGGCCTCGCTCTGGCTGCGCTGCACGGCGGAGGCTTCCAGGCGCATGGGGATTTCCTGGTCGCGCAGCAGCAGTTCGCCGAAATGATCCAATACTCCCATACAGATTCCGTCGGGAGTGAAAATTTCAACCCAGCCCCAGCCGGTGACGCGTTTGTGCACCTCCAGGCGGATGGCGGCGTTTTGTAAAGTGATGCTTTCCCCGGCATAAGTAGCATGTTGATAGACTGGCATGAGAGCCTCCTTTAACGAGAAGTCAGGCTGAAGTATCCTTTGGAGATGTTGTTCTCTGTCGGGAGATAATAAGCGGCGAGAAAGGCCGCGACATCTTGCTGCAGCAGTTGAATGGCGCTGCCCATCGGCTCCGCGACGCCCTGGTTGGCCTGGTCGGCCTGCATGACGGCGAGCAGTTCTTCCAGCCAGCGCGGCGGAAGCGGCTGCCCCTGCTCCAGCTTTTTGCGCAGCAGGGCGGCCAGGTTGCTGGCGCGGATGTGATAGACGTAGGCGTACGCGCGCTGGATAAAGCCTTGCAGGTCTTCCAGGTTGCGCGCCAGGAATTCAGCCTGCGCTGACTCTGCCGGCGCCTGGCCCAGCGCGGCGCGCCCGATTTCCAGGGCCGATTGGAAGCGGCGGGCGGCGATTTCACAGCGCAGCTGCACATCTTCCAGCATCCAGGGATTGGGTTCGTCGTTGTTCACCTTCATGAAGATGGCGTCGCGCGTCGAGAGCCAACTGGGGGTCTCGGCGCAGTAGCCGCGCAAGAAGGCGGCGCTCATCGCATGCACCGGCTCCGATTTGCCGATTTCGCGGATGAACCAGGAAGAATCCCACGGGAAGAGTTCCATCGCCTCGCTGGTCAACCGCCAGAAATGCTCCATTTTCTCCGCCGCTGCGCCGTAGGGCTGCGCCAGTTTCACCAGAGCGCTGTCGTCGCTCACCTGGGGATCGTGCAGGAACAGGCCGACGGCGCTCAAATTGGGATCCGCCTGGTCGGGCAGCAGGCCGTAATACTCTTTGATGCCGATCACCCCCTCCACCTGGGCTGCGGCGCGCAGCAGGCGCAGGATGACCAGGGGGTGGGCCAGGTGGGTATAGGGTTCGACCTCTTCACTGGCTGAACCCAGGAAGTTCTCGCCGATGACGGGGATGCCGCGGCCCTGCGCCAGGGCGACGGTGTTTTTGAACCAGCGGTCGGCGACGATGGTCGTTTGCGCCTCGGCGATGTTGGTGTGCAGCGACAATCCGGCGCAGGCCGGGTTCAGGCGTTCCACCGATTGCAGCACTTGCCCGGCGGAAAGCTCCCAGGGTTCCCACCACAGGCGGCCGGCCGGGTTCAGGCGCTGCCAGGTTTCGGCCATCTGGTTGACAAAGACCGGTACACGCTCGTGCAGCGGCACGCCGCCGCACACCGGGCATTCGCCGAACTCATTGCACAGCCAGGCATCCTGGTCGTAGGTGTACATCAGCACGTCATCCACGCCGGGGTATTCGGCGGCGAAGGCTTCCAGCAGGCGGGTGTAGTATTCTTGCGTCTTGCCGTCCAGCAGGCAGTGCGCCATCTGGCCTTTGATGTAATTAATAAAGTTGGGATCGTAAAAGGCATTGTTCGGCGCGCCGAAATGGAAAATGGTGCGCATGCCCACCTGGCGGCAGAGGCGGATGCGCTCCTTGAGATCGGCCTTGCGCTGCGCGCTGCGCTCCGGCGAACGGTCGGAGCGGATGGGAACCGGGCGCTCGCTTTGCAGGTGTTGAAACTCCGTTGGAAGCTCAATCACATCTTCCAGCGTCAGCGGCTCATCGGCCGGGCGGTAGCCCCAGGCGATGTTTAACTGCATGGTGTTGAAACCGAGCGTCTTGAGCCGCTCCAGGTTTTCCACGTTCCAGGCGACGGATGGGCGCGAGGGGCATCCCAGGATGCCCACGCGCAGTTCAAAAGGATGGTTTTTCATGGGGGAGAGTCTCCAGGCTCTTTACGATACAATCAAACGCGCCCCGCCCAGGCCAAAGGGGACGAAGACGTAATCGTCGGTCCACTGCGGCGTCAGGCGGAAACTGTGCGGGCCAACCGCTTCGCCTTCGCCGCCCTTGACATGGTGCGGGCCGCACAGGTTGCGCAAGGTGTTGACCAGTTCTAATTCGATGCGGTTGTCGCCGGGCTGCAAGGCGGCGCTCACATCCACTTCGTAGGGCGGCCAGGCGGTCAGGCCGCAATCTTGCCCATTGACCAGCACGCGGGCGACGGCCAGGCGAGGGTTATCCAGCGCCAGGCGGGCGATGGCGGGTTTTTCCGCCGGGTTCTTTAGCGGGATGTTCACGGTTTGCGCCAGGCGCACCCGTCCGGCGAAGAAGGGCAGCCCCTCGTTGACCAGGTCTTGGGCGGCGACGGTGGACGCTAACCCGGCGACGGTGAAGCGCGGTGGGTAGCGGTAGAAGACCTGCCCGCTGCTGCCGCCGTCGAATTGGCCCGCCTCGAGCCGGACGCCGAACCATCCCACCAGGTACACACTTTCCAGTTCGGTGTCGTGCTTGGAGCCAGTGCCTTTTTCAAAAACGCCGCGTAAGACGATCTCGTTGATGCCCTTTTGCAGCCGGCCGGTCAGGGGTACTTTGCGGAAGCTGATGTCCACCCACCAATCATTGGATGGGTTGGCGCTTGCGTGGCAAGATACTGCCTGGCCGTTGATGCTGATCGCGAAGCGTTCCGGCGCTTCAACGGCGAGAAAGACTTCGCCGGGCGGGATTTCGCTCGCCTCGAACGTGTAGCGTAGGGCGAACGACGTTCCCACGCCGGCCGCGGCGACTTTTTGATGGGCGTCCAGGATATAGAGCGGCTGGCTCCACGCGCCCTGCTCGATCTGTAAGGCGGCGTGATCGAGCGTCAGGGCGTTGGGCGCGCACAGCTTGAGTTCCCATTGATTGGGCAGGTCGTTCTCGAAGGCGCGCATGCCCGCGTCGAAGGCGCGCTGAGCTTGTCGAAGCGGCTCTTCGTCTTGCGGCAGGTCATGCTTCGACAAGCTCAGCATGCCTGCCTCAGAAGCGGGCATGCCTGCCTCAGAAGCGGGCATGCCTGCCTCGGATGCGCGCATGCCCGCGTCGGATGCGCTCCACACCACCAGCAAATGCGAAGCAATCGGCGGGAAG
>CAIQJJ010000129.1 GCA_903872065.1 uncultured Anaerolineales bacterium
GAATCGGGGCCGGCGCGGGCTGCGATGGGCAGGTATTGGTCATCGCGGACCTGCTCGGAATGTTCGAGCGCACGCCGAAGTTCGCTCGCCAGTACACGTGCCTGCGCGCCGAAATGGAGCGCGCCGCCCAGGCTTATATGATGGATGTCAGGGCGCGCGCCTTCCCGGCAGTTGAACACACCACCGATATGCCAGATTCCGAATGGGCAGAGCTTCTCAACTGCCTGGGACAGGCCTGATCCCTTTGTCCACTTCTCCTTCTATTCTGATCGTTGGTTCTGGCGCGATGGCCTGCCTGTTCGCCGCCCGGTTGGCGCGGGCCGGCCTCGCGCCGCAGATCTTAGGCGCCTGGCCCGAAGGGATCGCCGCGCTGCAGCGCGACGGGGTACATTTTATAGATGAAAACGGCGTCGAGCAGCGCTGCGCGGTACAGGCGACGACCAACCCGGCGGACTGCGCCGGGGCGCTGGCCGCGCTGGTGCTGGTCAAAGCCTGGCAGACAGAGCGCGCCGCCCGGCAGCTCGCGACCTGCCTGGCGGCGGATGGCGTGGCGCTCACGCTGCAAAACGGGATGGGCAACTACGAGACTCTGTGCGCCATCCTGGGGAGCGAACGCGCCGCAGTAGGCATCAACACCCTGGGCGCTCATCTGCTGCAGGCCGGCCGGGTGCGCACCGCTGGCGAGGGGACTTTGACGCTGGGCGTTCAGCCGCGCCTGGAGGCTTTGGTCGCCCTGCTGCAAGCAGCGGGCTTTCAGGTTGAACAATCGCCGGCGATCCCCTCGCTGCTGTGGGGCAAGCTGGTGATCAACGCCGCCATCAACCCGTTGAGCGCCTTGCTGCGCGTCCCCAACGGCGAACTGGTGCAGCGGCCCTCCGCCCGCCTGCTGCTGGCCGAGACCGTTTACGAGACCGCCGCGGTGGCCGAGGCCATGCAGATTGATCTCCCCTATTCAAACCCGATTGCAACCGTGGAAGCCGTCGCCCGCCGGACGGGCGAGAATCGCTCTTCTATGCTGCAAGATGTGCTGCGCGGCGCGCCGACTGAGATTGAGGCCATCAATGGGGCGGTGGTCAGAGCCGGCCAACAAACCCGCACGCCGACGCCGCTCAACCATGTTTTGTGCAAATTGATTAAAGGGTTAACCACCGATGAAAACCGTTACCTCTCTAAGTGAACTACGCGCCGCCCGCGCCGAACTTCCCGCCCCCATTGGCTTTGCGCCAACCATGGGCTATCTGCACGAAGGCCACCTTTCCCTGGGCCGCCGCGCCAAAGCGGAGTGCGCCAGTGTGGTCTTCAGCATTTTCGTCAACCCAACCCAATTTGGCCCTACTGAAGACTTCAATGCCTATCCACGCAACCTGCCAGCCGACCTGGCTTTGCTGGAGACGATCGGCGTAGATCTGGTCTGGACGCCCACGCCGGCGATCCTCTACCCGCCAGGCTTCCAAACCTGGGTGACGGTGGAGGAAATCACCCAACCGCTGGAAGGCGGCATGCGCCCGGGGCATTTTCGCGGGGTGGCGACGGTTGTCGCCAAACTGTTCAATGCCGTTGGGCCAGACAAAGCCTATTTCGGGCAAAAAGACGCCCAGCAGGTCGCGGTGATCCGCCAGATGGCCAGCGACTTAAATTTCCCGCTGGAGGTGGTGATCTGCCCCACGGCGCGCGAGCCAGATGGCCTGGCCATGTCCAGCCGCAACACTTATTTGACCCCCGAACAGCGCCGCGCAGCGCCAGTGCTGTTCCAGGCCTTGCAAGCCGCCCAGGCCAGCTACACACGGGGCGAGCGGGACGCGGAGGCGCTGCGCCAGGTTATGAGCCGGGTCTTGGCCGCCGAACCACTGGCGCGCCCGCAATATGTCTCTTGCGCCGACCCGCTGACGCTGCAAGAGCTGCAAACCATCGAACGCGGGGCGCTGCTCTCCATGGCGGTCTTCGTCGGCAAAACCAGGTTAATTGACAATCTGGTCTTAGGATAAAACTCAGGAGGCGAGTATGCTGCTCACGATTGATATTGGCAACACCAATTTGACGATCGGTCTGTACCAAAAAGGGGAAAACGGTGAACGAACGCTTGGCCCGCGCTGGAGGCTGGCGACCGTCCACGAACGGATGCCCGATGAATATGGCTTACAGTTGTTGGGGTTGTTGAATCACGCCGGCTTTCGCGCCAACCAACTGGGCGGGATCTGCATGGCCTCAGTGGTGCCGCCATTAACCGGCAAAATTAACGAGGCCTGCCGCACCTACCTGGGGCTGGCGCCGCTGATTGTGGATGCGGGCGTCAAGACCGGCGTGCGCATCCGCTACGAAGACCCCAAGGCAGTCGGGGCGGACCGGATCGTGGACGCGGCGGCGGTGCAAAGGTTGTACGGCGGGCCGGCCTGTGTGGTAGATTTCGGCACGGCGACCACTTTTGACGCCATCTCAGCCGAGGGCGATTACCTGGGCGGGGCGATTACCCCTGGAATCGGCATCGCCGCCGAGGCGCTCTTCACGCGCACCGCCAAGCTGCCGCGCGTCGATCTTCAATACCCGCCCTCAGCCATCGGGCGCAACACAGTTCACGCCATGCAATCGGGCCTGCTGTTTGGCTACACTTCCCTGGTGGAGGGAATGGTGGCGCGCTTCCGCACCGAGCTTGGCCCAGAGATGAAAGTGATCGCCACCGGCGGCCTGGCCGAGGTGGTGGCGCGTGAAACGCACGTCATCCAAATCATCGCTCCCTGGCTGACGCTGGATGGCCTGCGTTTCATTTGGGACATGAACCGTTGAGCTATACGCCCAGCACCTGGTCAATCAAAACGGCCGCTTCGTTCAATGTACCGGCGTCAAAAGTAAATTTCGCCCCGGCGGCGGCGTAAAGCTGAGGCAAGGTCACTGAGCCGCCCAGGGCGAGCGCCTTGCGATAAGCCGCCACCGCGCCGGCCTGGTCTTGCAGGGCATTGCGCCAGATTTGCATCGCGCCAAGCTGCGCCAGGCCATACTCGATGTAGTAAAAGGGCGTTTGCAGAATATGCTGTTTGCGCTGCCAGCCGGTGGCGACGATCTCTTCATAGCCGCTCCAATCCACGCCCGGCATCAAACGCCGCCAGAGGCGCAGCCATGTCGCGTCGCAGTTGGCAGGGTCGCAAGCAGCCTCGCTGTTTTCGTAGACCCACTGCTGGAAGGCATCTACCACCGCCATATAAGGCCAGAAGCGCAAATTATCGGTGAGATGTTCGCTGCGGGCGCGCTGCACTTCTTGGGGCGTGTAAAATTCGTCCAGGTAAGGGGCGGCCAACAGTTCCATCGTCATCGAGGCCACTTCTGCAAACTCCATCGGTACTTGAAGCTGATGGAAATAGGGCAAGACGGCGCTCTCAAAGACATGAAAGGCATGCCCACCCTCGTGAAGCAGGGTCTGCACATCCTCATGCAAGCCGACCGCGTTCATAAAGATAAATGGACGGCGCGTGATGGGAAAATCGGTGCAATAGGCGCCGGGCGCTTTATTTTTACGATTCGCCAGATCAAGCATGTTTTCACGCCGCATGATCGCGAAGAAATTTCCCAATTGACCATCCACGCGGTGAAACATGGCGGAAACTTTGGCTTCTAACTCAGCAGGGTCGGCAAACGGGCGCAGCGGCTCCCTGCCCAACGGGTCTACATTCAAATCCCACGGACGGAGCGTCTCGACCGCCAACTGGCTGCGCCGGCGCTCATGATTGCGCAGCACGCGCGGGACGATCACCTCTTCGATCGCCTGGTGAAAGCGGTAGCAGTCGGCCGGGGTGTAATCAAAACGCAACTGCTGCTGCCAGCGATACTCGCGGTAATTGGGTTTGCCGGCGTTGGCGGCAATCTGGCGGCGCAGATTCATGTACTTCACCCACAAGGCGTTGATCGCCTCGCGATCGGCCAGTTGGCGCTGGGCCGCCAATTCCCAGGCGCGCTGGCGCAGGGCGCGATCGGTATTTTGATACACTGTCTGAAGCTGCGCGACCGGCGTCTCCTGGCCTTCCCAGATCACGGTTTGAGCGCCGATGATCTGATCGTATTCAATCCAATACTTTAAGTCCTCACTGAGCAAAGGCAAATTGGCTTCGCGAAAGAGGTCTGCTTCCGCGCGCAAATTTCTCAACGGAATCTCAAAGCCAGCCGGCTGCAGGCCGCTCTCCAGCAAGCGCTGTTTGATCTTCTGGTCATCGGCCTGCGTTTGAGGATATACCTCGCTCACAAAATGATCGTAACGTTCTTGCGCCGCGGCGTCGGCGGTATTGACAGTGGTCGCCACATAGAGACGCTGGTAAACCTCGTACACCAACGCCGCCCAACGCGACCAATCGGTCAGCCAACCATCCAGATTGCGCTCATTGAGCGAAAGACTGGCAAGGTCGCGCGCCTGGGAGCCAATCTGCGTAAAATCAACCGGGGAAACGTCCAGCATAGTTACCTCCTAAACACCCTAAAAGTTTTTCATTTTTTGAGACATCCCGTCCACGCGCCGTCTCATTGGGCTTTCAGCCGCTCTCTTTCATGCTGCGTATGAACAAGGTTTTTGGTGTAAGCGCGGATCAGCGCATGGACACATTCGCCATCAAAATGAGTGCCAATGCCGTTGATCATCTTTTCAAAGGTTTCTTCGACATCCCATCCCTTGCGATAAGGGCGATCGGAGGTCAGCGCGTCAAAGACATCCGCCGCGGCAAGCACCCGCCCCATCAAAGAGATTTGGTCGCCGCGCAGCCCGGCCGGGTAGCCTGAGCCATCCAACTTTTCATGATGTTCAAGGACGCCAGCCATTTCGACCTTTAGTACCGCTACTTCTTTCAAAATATTGGCGCCGATGGTGGGATGTTTCTTCATTTCGGCAAACTCGGCCGGGGTTAGCGCGCCGGTTTTATTCAGGATGGCATCCGCCACGCCGATCTTGCCGACATCGTGCAGCAAGCCAGAAATTTGGATATGGCGCACCATTTCAGCAGGGAGACCCAATTCAGTGGCAATCGCCACAGCAAAATCGGAGACGCGCTGTGAATGCCCCTCAGTATAACGGTCTCTGGCATCTACCATGGCGGAAGTGACCCGCAGCACGCTATGGAACAATTCGTTGGTGCTGTTGTAGAGGTCGGCAATCTGCAAGACCGTGGCGGCATGGCTGGCAAGCGTCTCAAGCAAACGCGCATCTTCAGAGGTGAAGGTCTTCACGCGCTTGTTCAGCACCTCTACCCCGCCGATCACATGCTCCGCCACACCGTTCATCTCTGACACCCCCATTTTGATCTCGCGCGAACGCAATGGCACCGCCAGGATGGAACGCGTGGCAAAACCCGTATTTTGATCAATCCCTTTGTAATAACGCTCATCCCGCGTCACATCGGCGACCAGCACCGTCTCGCCGGTCTGAACGACATGCCCGATGACCCCTTTGCCTGGCGGGACGCGGATATTGCTCAGATCAGCGGTTTGGGTTTTGCTGGCGCTTTGTAAGACCAGATCGCCGGTTTGCTCATCCACCAAAAAGAGCGAACTGGCCTCAGCATCCAACAAAACGCTGGCGTACTCCAGGATGATCTGCAAGATTTGGTCGCGATCCAGGCTGGAGGCGATCTTGCCGATAATAGAAACCAGGGCTTCCAGGCGTTGGCTGTAAGAACGGCTGCTTTCGAGCAGCGCCGCCTGTTCTACTTCAGAGGCCATGCGGTTGCCAAGCAGTTGGATCAGTTCCAACTCGGCCCATTGGTAGTTAAAAATCTGGATGACCCCGGTGGGCTCGCTGCGCAATAATAAAGGAAAGGAAATCACCTTCGTCACGCGATGGGCGGCTGTTTCGGAGGGGCCGCGATACCAGCGCGGATCGTTAACGATATCCACCACTTCCAGCGGGCGACGTTCACGGATGGTCGCCCCTACAATGCCCACGTCTTTGGGGATACGTTTCCCCACCAGGTTGGGACTGGTAGAGCCGCGCACAAGGCGAAATTCCAATTCCCCTGCTGACTGATCCAATAAATAAAGGGTGCCGCTCTCTGCGCCACAAACTTCCAGAATCAAGTCGAACATTTGCACCAATAATTGATCCAGGTGAGAGGTACTGGAGATCTCATTGGCGCGCTCCACCAAAGCAAGAATTTCGGGAATAGAAAAGTGTGTCATGGAAACAACGCGAACATGAATTTCTAGCAGCCGTGTTTCCTATTCAACACGGATATTACAATAAAGTTTTGCCCACATCCGGCATTGAATGATGCCAGGAGGTCGCCTGTTGATAAGCATGGGCGGCTTGCAATAAAACCGCTTCGCCAAAATGGGGACCCATCAACTGCATCCCAACCGGCAGTCCATCTGCAAAACCCACCGGAAACGCAATGCCCGGCGCGCCAGCCAGGTTGGCCGGCAAAGTAAATACGTCTTCGAGGTACATCGCCAGGGGATCGTCCGTATGCTCGCCAATTTTAAAGGCCGGGGTGGGCGTCACCGGAGCAGCAATGACGTCCACCTGCTCAAACGCACGCTCGAAATCTTGTTTGATCAAAGTACGCGCTTTCTGCGCCTGGCCATAGTAGGCCTCATAATAGCCGGCGGACAAGGCATAAGTCCCCAGCATAATCCGGCGTTTCACTTCCGCGCCGAATTTTTCCCCGCGCGTGCGGCAGAAAAGATCCAAAAGCGCCTCGCCGCCGGACGATGGGGAGGCTGCGCGCGCTCCGTAGCGAATGCCATCATAGCGCGCCAGGTTCGCTGAAGCCTCCGCCGGGGCTATTAAATAGTATACCGGAAGAGCATAGCTGGTGTGCGGCAGCGAAACCGGAAGAACTTCAGCGCCCAACTGCTCGAAAACCTGGATGGCGGCGCGCACCGCCGCCTCAACCGCCGGGTGCAGGCCAGCGATAAAATATTCCTGCGGCAGCCCGATGCGCAAGCGGGCTGGCAGCCGCCCATCCAACTGAAGCGCCGGACGCGGGACAGGCATGGTGGTGGCGTCAAGAGGATCGTGGCCGGCGATAACTTCAAATAACGCGGCTGCGTCTTCCACGGTGCGCGCCAGCGGGCCGATTGCATCCAACGACGAGCCATAAGCCACCAGGCCAAAGCGCGAAACGCGTCCATAGGTGGGTTTTAAGCCCACTACGCCGCAAAACGCGGCCGGTTGGCGTACACTGCCCCCGGTGTCACTGCCCAACGCGGCCAAAGCACAGCCGGCGGCCACCGCCGCCGCGCTGCCCCCACTGGAACCGCCTGGAACGCGCGTCAGGTCCCACGGATTATGGGTCACGCCATAGGCTGAGTTTTCGGTCGAAGAACCCATGGCAAACTCATCTGTGTTGGTCTTGCCCACGATAACGCACCCCGCCGCCAGCAAACGCTCCACCACTGTCGCGTGGTAAGGAGGGATGAAGTTTTCCAGAATGCGCGAGCCGCAGGTGCAGCGCACATCTTTGACGCAGATCACATCTTTGATGGCCAGCGGCGCGCCCAAAAGCGGCGGCAGCGGCTGGCTGGGGTCTTTACGCCATTCGACCAGGCGTCGATCGGCCTGATCGGCCTGCGCCAACGCCAATTCGGGCGATAGGGTAAGAAAAGCGTGCAGGGCTGGCTCCAAAGCCTGGCAGCGATCCAGGCAGGCCTGGGTCAGTTCACGACTGGAGAGGCGGCCCTGCCGCAAAGCAAGAATGGCTGAAGAAAGAGAAAGAGGCAGCATTGTTTACTCGAACACGGCGGGAACACGGAATTGTTCAGCCTCGACCGCCGGCGCAGTGCGCAGCAAAGTGGAACGGTCGAGGCCAGGGCGCGGCTCATCGGGACGCAAGGCCGCATGCGGCGGCAAAACACTGGAGGTCGCCGGGATCTGAGCGGTATCCAATTCTTTCAGACGCGCCACATAGTCCAGGATGGCGGAAAGCTGCTGCGCGTAGCGGGCGGTCTCGTCTTCGGTCAATTCCAGACGAGCCAGGTGGGCAATGGTGTTAACTTCAAAAGTAGTGATCGTCATACGAAAATTATACCCGATGATCAGAAACCAGGCTTCTTTGCTGAAGCTCAGTTTCTATAATCTGCCTGGAGCAGGTGCAAAGCGCGTTTTCTACATTAAGGGAAAACGCGCGATTTTTGTCGCGTCAAGTATAACCGAAGTATAATGGGGGGTGTATTTTATCCGTATTTTAGATTTGGATCCCGTAGAATACGCTATGAAATTAGGAATCATTGGCCTACCCCAATCTGGTAAAACCACTCTTTTTAATGCCCTGACGCGCGGCAATCAGCCGATTGCCACCAGCGGTGGGCGCTTTGAAGTTCATACTGGCGTCGTAGATGTCCCCGATGGGCGCGTGGATCGCCTGTCGGCGATGTTCAAACCGCGCAAGACGATTTACGCCAAAGTGACTTATGCGGACATCGCCGGGTTGGAAGGCGGCTCCAGCAATATCTCTGGGGCGCTGCTCAACCAGTTGACCCAAATGGACGGCTTTGTCAATGTCATCCGCTGCTTCGAGGATGAAAGCGTCCCGCATCCCTCAGGAAGCGTCAACCCTGGGCGCGATATCACGGCGATGGACGCTGAACTGCTGTTAAACGATCTGATCGCCGTTGAGCGCAAACTGGAGCGCCTGGCCGAAGAACGGAAAAAAGGCGGCGGGCGCGACAAAGCCATCATCGAGCGCGAGATCGTTCTTTTTGAACGCTTCAAGACCCATCTCGAAAGCGACCATCCTTTGCGCGAGATCGAATTGAGCGCCGAGGAAGAGAAGACCCTGGCGGGTTTTGGCTTCTTGACCCGCAAGCCGATGTTGATCTTGCTTAACCTGGCCGAGGGACAGGCTGCGCCGGCCATCCAGTATCCTCATGCGCGCAGCGCGGTTGTCGCCCTGCAAGGAAAGCTCGAAATGGACATCGCTCAACTCTCCGCCGACGACGCCCAGCTTTTTATGGAAGAATATCACATCAGCGAGCTTGGGCTGAACCGGGTGATCAGCCTGTCCTATGACCTGCTCGGATTACAATCCTTCTTTACCGTCGGCGAAGACGAGGTGCGCGCCTGGACTGTCCGCCGCGGCGCTTCGGCGGTCGAGGCGGCGGGCGTCATCCACACCGATCTGGCCAAGGGCTTCATCCGCGCCGAAACTGTTCCCTATCATGACCTGGTAAGCCTGGGTGGAATGGCGGAAGCCCGCGGCAAGGGAAAGCTTCGGCTGGAAGGCAAAGAATATATTGTCAAAGATGGCGACATTCTGCATGTCCGCTTCAACGTCTAATATCTTATTGTCTAGTCAATTTTATGGGTGAATCAATGAATACTTATACTCAATCTCCCTGGTCTCTTGCTGAACTTTTTCCCTCCCACGCCGGCCCCGAAATGGAGACGGCGCTCAAATCGCTTGATTCTCAAGTAGCGGATTTCGAGACCGTCCGCCCGCACTTAACTCCCGAAATCTCAACTGACGATTTTCTGACCATCATTCAGCGCCAGGAAAAAATCACCCGCCTGGCCTACCGCATCTATGCGTTTGCCGGGTTGGGATTTACGGCCAACACGCAAGACCAGACCATCCAGACGTTTAAAAGCCGGGTGGAACAGCTGATGGCCGAGCTAGAAAACCGCACCATGTTCTTCAGCTTATGGTGGAAAGCGTTGGATGACGCCAACGCCGAGCGGCTGCTGGCGGTCTCCGGCGATTACCGCTACTGGCTCGAGGCCACCCGTCACTTCAAACCGCACACCTTGAGCGAGGCCGAGGAAAAAATCGTCAACCTCAAAAATGTCACCGGATCGCAGGCTTTGATCAACCTGTATGATGCTATCACCAACCGTTATGTTTTCAAGCTGCAGGTCAACGGCGAAGTCAAAGAGATGACGCGCGGCGAATTACAGGTCTATGTCCGCCAGGCGGATGCCGATTTACGCGCCGCGGCGTACCAGGAGCTATCCCGCGTGTACAGGCAGGATAGCAACCTGCTAGGGATGATGTACCAGACATTGGCGCGCGATTGGCGCAATGAAAATATCGATCTGCGCCGCTTTTCCAGCCCGATCGCGGTGCGCAACCTGGGGAACGA
The DNA here is from genome assembly GCA_903872065.1 of uncultured Anaerolineales bacterium. GTDB lineage: Bacteria > Chloroflexota > Anaerolineae > Anaerolineales > UBA4823 > CAIQJJ01. Next base: position 10,048 of record CAIQJJ010000129.1, read on the forward strand.
TATCCCAAATGAAGTGGTGGACACCTTGTTGGAGACGGCGCGCAAAAATGCCGGCGTTTTCCAGCGTTACTTTCGTCTGAAGGCGCGCTGGATTGGGATGCCCACCCTGCGCCGGTATGACATTTACGCGCCGGTGGCGCAGTCTAAGAAGACCTATACGTACAACGCCGCGGCGGAGATGGTGCTCGATTCTTTTAACCGCTTTGATCCGCAAATAGCCCGGCTGGCGCGCAAAGTGTTCGATGAAAATCACCTTGACAGTGAAGTGCGCAAGGGAAAGCGCGGCGGCGCATTTTGTTGGTCGGTAGGGCCCGATCTCTCGCCCTGGGTGCTGCTGAATTATCAAGGCCTTGTGGACGATGTGGCTACCATGGCGCACGAATTGGGCCACGCCATCCATGCTATGTTGGCGACCGAACACAGCATCTTTACCTTCCATTCCTGCCTGCCCCTGGCAGAAACCGCGTCTACTTTTGGCGAAATGATGTTGGTGGATCGCTTGCTGGCCGAGGAAACCGATGAAGCGGTGCGCCGCGATTTGCTCTTCAGCCAGGTGGACGACGCTTACGCCACGATCATGCGCCAGAGCTACTTTGCATTGTTTGAACGCCAGGCGCACGAGATGGTGCAGGCCGGCGCCGGGGCGGATGAACTGGCCGAAGCTTACATGACCAACTTAAAAGAACAGTTTGGCGACGCGGTTGAAATCAGCGATGAGTTCCGCTGGGAATGGGTATCCGTTCCGCACTTCTATCATACCCCCTTCTACGTCTACGCCTATGCGTTCGGCCAACTGCTGGTCTTTTCGCTCTACCAGCAATTCAAGGCCGAAGGAGAAGCCTTCAAACCGCGCTATTTGCGCATCCTGGCAGCCGGCGGATCAAAGGCCCCCGAAGCAATCCTGAATGAGGCCGGAATTGACATCCGCAGCGCTGAGTTCTGGCAAGGCGGGTTTGATGTCATCGCCCGCCTGGTGGAACAGCTTGAAGCGATCCCGGTCGCCTGATCTGGCGCAGTCTATGCCCAACGAACCCCCGACCCGTTCATCTGATAAATTTGCCGAGTTACGCCGGCGCGCGGAGGCCGTCTTAGCCAAGACCAGCAGTGCAGGCTTGAGCGCGCCTGGCGTGGATGCTGGCATCAACGATGCCAGCATGGCGGACGATGTGCGCCATCTGATTTCTGAACTGCAGATCCATCAGATTGAACTGGAAATGCAAAATGAAGCCCTGCGCCAGACGCAGAGTCAGCTTACTGTGGAACGAGAAAAGTACGCCGACCTGTACAACTTTGCGCCGGTGGCTTATTTCACAGTGGATAATAACGATGTCATCCTGGATTTAAACCTGGCCGGGGCTGAACTGATAGGCCAGGAACGCAAAACTCTGGTTGAACGTCCGATCACGCCCTACTTAACGCCCGAATCCTTGCAGGTTTTTATCCAGCACCGCCAACAAGCCTTGCAAACCCACATCCCTCAAACTTGCGAGCTGACCCTGCGGCGGCGCGACGGAACGCATGCCATCGTCGTGGTGCATACCACCACATTGCAAGCCGAAAACAGTTCGCATGTCATCTGGCGCTCAGTAATGACGGATGTCACCAAGCGCAAACAGGCGGAAGAAAAATTGTACGCCAGCGAGCAGCGCTATCGCAGCTTGTATAAAAACAATCATGCGGTGATGCTGCTGATCAACCCGCAAACGCAGCAGGTGGTTGACGCTAACCCTGCCGCGTGCGCTTACTATGGGTACAGCCCAGCCGAGTTAACTGCTCTCAAAATCACCGATATCAATATTTTGAACGCTGAGCAGGTTGCAGAGGAAATGCAAAAAGCGCTGCGCGAAGAGCGGCGGCAGTTTTTCTTCAGACACCGCCTGAGCAGCGGCGAAATTCGCGAGGTGGAAATCTACAGCGGCCCGATCGAGGTCGCCGGTCAGCACTTGCTGTATTCCATCATCCACGATATCACCGAGCGAAAACGCGCTGAAGAGGCGCTGCAGCGCTCACTTGAAGAAAAAGAGATGCTGATGAAAGAGCTGCAGCATCGCGCCAAAAACAGTCTGAATGTGATCGCCAGTCTGCTGGAACTGGAAAAGGATAACTTACCCGACGAGCGCTCACAAGCAATTTTCACCAGCGTACAATCTCGCATTCGCTCGATGTCAGCGATCTATGAACAACTCTACCGCTCTGGCAGCCTGGGCCACATTGACCTGAGCCTCTACATTCAGCGCCTGGTGGACGATTTATCCAAATCCTATATTCTTTATGCCTCTGTGATCATCGAGACAAACCTCGAGCCTATTTTTCTTGACCTGAAGCGCGCCCTGCCTTTGGGGATCATCCTGAACGAACTGATCACCAACGCCATCAAATATGCGTTCCCGGCAAAAACGGCAGGCAGAATACAGATAGGACTAGAAAAATCCGGCAGTGAAATCAAGCTATGCGTAGCAGATAACGGGGTGGGCATCAATCCGAACCAACTGGAAGAAGCGCATTCCGGTTTGGGTTTGAAATTGGTTGAGATCTTGGCGACGCAAATTAACGGCCGGTTCGTCTTGCAGAATGAACACGGCGTCACAGTGCAGATTATTTTTGGAGAATGAAAACGGATGATGTATTTAGCCATTGAGGGTGTAATCGGGGTCGGCAAAACGACCCTGGCGCGTTTGCTCCAACCCATGTTTGGGGCGGCGCTGCTGCTGGAAATCTTTGAAGAAAATCCTTTCCTGGCAAGGTTTTATGAAGATCGCCAGCGCTACGCTTTCCAGACCCAGGTTTTCTTTCTGCTCAGCCGCTATCACCAACAGCGCCGCATGGTGAATGAGATCCTGGCGCGCGGCGAACCGCTGCTTGCCGATTACACCTTCCAAAAAGACGCCCTTTTTGCCGCTATCAATCTGCAAGGCGATGAGCTTGAAATGTATCGCCGGGTTCACGAGGCGCTGGCTGAGAAAATTCCCTTACCCAATTTGATCGTTTACTTGCGCGCCAGCACCAACACATTGATGCAGCGCATCAGCCTGCGAGATCGTTCTTATGAGCGCAGTATGGAACGCAACTACATTGCACAGCTCAACCAGACTTACGATGAGTTTTTTACCCGCCCCTCCAGCACGCCGATCCTGACCATTGAGACCGATCACCTGGATTATGTGCGCCGGCCCGAGGACTTGAAGTGGCTGGAAAACCGCATCCGCCAGGCTCTGCATCTTGATCCATTCCAACCTGAGTTACCCTTAAAGATTGGGGATTAAACCATGCGGCTTACACGTGAAATGCTTTTTAAAATCGCTCAAGATACCGTCGCCCAACGCGCGCGGGCTGATCGCTCGATCGTTGGCGTTTACCTGCACGGTTCCATGCTTGGCAGTGAGCCTCTATTGGGCGGCGTGGCGGACATTGACCTCTTTTTTGTCCACAATGACGAGGTAGCAGTGGAGCGCGAGATCGTACGCCTGACAGACGAAGTTCACCTGGACATGGCGCACCATCACAAAAAGGATTACCGCCACGCCCGTGAGTTTCGCGTCCACCCCTGGATGAGCCACACCCTGTACAGTTGTAAGATTCTTTACGATCCGCAGCATTTCTTAGATTTCGTCCAGGCCAGCGTGCGCGGGCAGTTTGCGCGCCCTGACCATGTGATCCAACGCGCCCGCCCACAGGCCGAACAGGCGCGCCAGATATGGACCTCCTTGAGGCTTGGCGCGGCGGCCGCGGAAGTCCAGGATGTGATCAGCTATCTGAAAGCGCTCGAAGCGGCGGCGAACGCGATCTCCCTGCTCTCTGGTTCAGCGTTGGTAGAGCGCCGCTTTTTGGTGCAATTTGCGGAGCGCGCCAGGCTGGCTGGACAGCCGGGCTTATACGCCGGGCTGTTGGGGCTTTTACATGGCGTCGCGGAGATTGATGCAGAGCTGTTGAGCGCCTGGCTCTTCCGCTGGGATGAAGCCTTTAGCGCCGTTTCGCAAAATAATCCCCCGGCGCGTTTCAACCCGGCGCGGCGCTATTACTACACCCATGCCCTGGAAGCCTGGCTGTCCGGCGACCAATTCCAAAATGCGCTCTGGCCGCTGCTCAACACCTGGCCGCGCCTGGTCAGCCGGCTGCCGGCCGATTCGGAAGCCTATCGCGCCTGGCGACAGGCGTACACACACCTGGGGTTGGTCGGCGGCGTCTTCTCTGAGCGCCTGGATGCGTTGGATGCTTACCTGGATACGGTTGAGGAAATGCTCGATCGGTGGGCGAATGAAAACGGGGCCTGAGGCGGGCAAATTCTTGCGCTTGAATAAGAATTTGCCCGGCAGGCTGCATGGTCAGATGGGTTTATTGCACGGGGGTAAGACGATCTTGAAGGTTGAGCCTTTGTCTTTGCCTTCGCTCTCAGCCCAAATACGCCCCCCGTGGAGTTGGGTGATGCCGCGCGCAATCGCCAATCCTAGCCCCAACCCCCCGTGATGGCGCGTCATGTGATCTTCAACCTGGTAAAAATCTCTAAAAATATTCTCCAGTTCCCCGGATGGGATTCCAATGCCGGTGTCTTTGACTTCCAGCCAGGTTTCGCCGCGCAGGCCGCGGGCGCTGACGGTGATCTGCCCGCCATCGGGCGTAAAACGAATCGCGTTATTGAGCAGATTCATCAGCACCCGTTCCAGCTTTTCGCGGTCGGCGTTGACGTACAATTCTTTGACCGGCAGGTGCATCGAAAGCTGCTGATTCTTGGCCTCGGCGGTGGCCGCGACTTCACCGCAAACAGATTGAATGATCGGCTGGATGGGCATCGGCGTCAGGGCGAGCTTGGAAGAACCCATTTGCAGCATGGTCATATTGGTCATATCTTCGATCAGCGTGCGCATCTTGAGGGCCGAGTTCAACACCACAGTGGCGTGTTCGGATAGCTCGCCCTGCGCATCCTCTTGCAGGAAGGAAGCGTAGCCCAGGATGACGCCCAGCGGCGTGCGCAGTTCGTGGGAGGCTATCGCCATGAAGTCGTTCTTCATCTTGTCGGCGCGGCTCAATTCGTCATTGGCGGTTTTGAGCGCCTGGACAAGGCGGGCGTTTTGAATGGCGACCGCCGCCTGAGAGGCGATGATCGAGAGGATTTTTGCATCGGCATCGTTGAAGTTGCCCTCTCTTTTATTCAGCGCCTCCAGCACCCCTGTCACCCGATCCTGGATGCGCATCGGCACACCCACCAAAGACTGCGGGCGAAACTGAAGCTGCTCGCCGACTTGCGAAAAATGGCGCGGGTCTTTGGCGACATCGCTGATCACCATGGGGCGATTCTCGCAAAAGATAGTGCCGGCGATGCTGGCATCGAGAGGCACGGGGATTTGGGCCAACTTTTCGGGGTCAGAGCCAGACGAGGCGGCGAAGATCAGCTCGCCGCGCTTTTCATCGAACAGCAAGATGGAGGTCGTCTCACAGTCTAACACCTCCGCCGCGGTCTGGATGATGAAGTTCAGCAGTTGGGTAGGGTCAAGGGTGGAGTTAAGCGTGACGCTAATCTCCACCAGCCGTGCAAGCTGACGCACGGTCTGTTGTAATTCATTGCGGGGCATTTGCAGGGCGCCAGTATTCATTGTGCTCATACGGATAAGTTTAGTCCGAAATGCGCGTTTTGTCTACTATCTTTTTGCCCAATCTGCGCCGATTTGTTTCACGTGAAACAAATCAATGTGGACTCTCTGGCTCGCAGCTTATCCCTTTCCGCTGGCAATATTTCGCCAGTTGAAGGCGCGAGGCAGTATGTTCCGGGTAAACATGAAGGTTGAGTTTCAACACTTCAATCGCCAGGTCAATCTCCCCGGCCGAAAGCAATTGGAGCGCCAGGTCGAGAAGTTCGTCTTCGCCGCAATAAAACTCGTCTTCCCTGGACTTGATCTCCGCCCAGCGCGCATACGCCAGGCCGGGGACGTCCCAGCGGGCGATGATTTCTTGGAGGACAAGTTCGAGGTCTGTTTCGTAATGCATTGCGGATCCTTGCTGTGCAGCGTTGGACAACCCATTGGACGAGGGCGCTGCGTCCAGATCATTATCGCGCAAAAGCCCGTCTTCTGCGCCCCTCTGCCGGGGGAATTTGATCCAAAATTGGCCGGCGAAAAACCTGAAAAAATCGCCGCATACCCTGTATAATTAACGCCATGGGACTATTCGATCAACTTCAGAGCGGGACGCGGCTGTATGACAACCGGACAGGGTGTGAGCGCCTGGTTGACAAAATTGAAACGCGCGGCCAGGTGGTCTTTCTCAGCTTTCGCAACCCACAGAACGGTGCGGTCGAACGCCAGCCATTTTCGGCGGCTGAAGTGGAAAGCCGGTTTGAGATTGTACAGCCAGGCCGGACGCTGTTTCGCGCCCAGGCGGGGCTGGTGGCGCTGGCGGCTGAGGCGCACCGCTTAAAGCACGGGTATTTATTTAATCCACTCTTTGCCACTGAGACTTCGCTGATTGATCTGCTGCCACACCAACTGGCGGCGGTGTACGGAGCGCCAGGCCAGCCGGGCGATCCTGGGCAGACAGGGATGCTGGATCTGCCGCGGCTGCGCTTTTTGCTGGCGGATGACGCCGGGGCGGGGAAGACGGTGATGGCCGGGCTGTTGATTCGTGAGATGCTGCTGCGCCGGCAGGCGCGGCGGGTGCTGGTGGTTTCGCCCGCCGGGCTGATCGGCAATTGGGAAAAGGAACTGCGGATTTTGTTCCGGCTGCGTTTTCGCCTGCTGTCCAGCGCGGATGTTTCGGAGGCCTACAACCCGTTCACCGACCCGCGCAGCGACCTGGCCATCGTCAGCCTGGACACACTCTGGCATGACAAAATGCGCAGCGCCTACCTGGACGCCCTGGCGCAATCGCCGCCGTATGACCTGGTGATTTTCGATGAAGCGCACAAGCTCTCGGCCAACTTCAACTCCGACCTGACCGTGGACGCCACCAACCGCTATCAAATGGCTGAAATTATTGCCCGCCAGGGCCGCCATCTGCTGTTGATGTCGGCAACGCCCCACATGGGCAAGGACGATCCCTATTATTTCCTGTGGAGATTGCTGGAACCAGACCTGTTCTCGACGCATGAAGCCTTTCGGGGATTGGACAAAGCCCACAAGCGGCGCTACTTGCTGCGGCGCATGAAAGAGGAAATGACCGACTTCAACGGCAAACCGCTGTTTGTGCGGCGCTCCAGCGCCACGTTGGATTATCCCCTCAGCCAGGGGCCCGGCAGCGAACAAGATTTGTATGACCAGGTGACCCGGTACTGCGAAACGCACTTTGACCGGGCCAAGCAGCGCAACTGCTCCGCCGCCGGCCTGGCGATGAGCATTTTGCAGCGCCGGTTGGCCTCCTCTAGCTGGGCTTTGTACAACTCAATGCGCAACCGCGAGCAAAAGCTCACCGAGACGTTGGCTGAGTTGGAAAGCAGCCAGGCGGCCGCCGAAACCCTGGAGAGGCTGCAGCGCCCTCTGCCGGTGCGCGATGTGCGCGACGCCAAAACCGGCGATGAAGAAGACGGCGCCGGCGGGCGCGAAGAGGCCGAAATCCAGGATGAAGCAAGCGGCGCAGCCACAGACGCCCAGACGATCGAGGAAGTGAGGGCTGAGATTGAAGAGGTGCAGCACCTGGCCCGGCTGGCGTGGATGGTGTACAACCGCAGACAGGAAAGTAAGTATGAGCGCCTGGTGCAGGCCCTGGAGGATTACCCGGGCGAAAAAGTGCTGATCTTCACCGAGTTTCGCGATACGTTGAATTTTCTGATAGATCGGTTGGAAGAACGCGGGCTGACGAATAAGATCGCCCAGATTCATGGAGGGATGGATTTTAAGCAGCGCACCTGCCAGGCTGACAAATTTCGCGACCCAAACGGGGCGCGCCTGCTGATCGCCACCGACGCCGCCGGCGAAGGCATCAACCTGCAATTTTGCTGGCTGCTGGTCAATTACGATATACCCTGGAACCCGGCCCGCCTGGAACAGCGCATGGGACGCGTGCACCGCTACAAGCAGCAGCATGATGTGACGCTGGTCAACCTGGTTTCCGCCGATACGCGCGAAGGCCGGGTGCTGAAGGCGCTGCTGGACAAGCTTGAGGCCATCCGCCGTGAACTGGACGATAAGGTTTTTGACATCATCGGCCAGGCCCTGACCGGCAAACCCCTAAGCGAATTGATCTTCGAAGCGGTGGTGGAAGGCAAGGAACGCCAGGCCTTGCAAGAATTGGAACGCAGCCTGACCAAAGAACAGGTGCAGAAACACCTGGCCGACGCTGAACGCAAGGTGGAGGTCAGCGAGGTGCGCGCCCTGCTGCAATCCCTGAACAAGCAGAAGGAAATTGCCGAGCAAAAGCGGATGATGCCGGCCTATATGCGGCGTTTCTTCTACCTGGCCGCGCCGTTCTTGGGCATGGGGCTGCGCGGGGATATTGAAGGCCTCTTCGAGATCGATCCCTGCCCGCCGGCCATCCGCCAGGCGCTGGCGGCTTACCCGCCGGAGCTGCAAACCCGGCTGACCTTTGGGCGCGGGCTGGCCATGCCGGCCCTGGGCAGTGAACCGCAGGCGATCTACCTGCATCCCGGCGAGCCAGTCTTTGACACGGTGATGGATCTCTTCCTGGGGCAGTACGATCACCTGGGCCTGCGCGGGGCGGTCTTTGAAGACCCCGAAAGCCGTGAGCCGTATCTGTTCACCCTGGCGCGGGCGGCCGTGCTGCGCGAGCCGGCGAACCCGGCCGAGGCCCCGGAAGTGACGGATGAATTTATGGTCGGCCTGCGACGCTTTGGCAATGGACAGATGGAATTGGCCCCGGCTCACCTGCTCTTAACTCTCTTTGAAGGGCCGGGCGACGCCGAACCGCCGGCGGCGTTGGTCGAGGCCGCCAGCGATCCAGCCCAATCTGAGGCGTTTCTCTTAGAACAACTGGTTTTACCAGCCCTGGAGAAACGCCGCCGCCAGGAAGAAGAACGCCTGCCCGATCAGGTGGAGCAGATGCGGGTGGCTTATAATTTGCGCCAGGCCGAACTGCTGCGCCAGCGCCGCCTGTTGAAAGAAGCCGTGGCCAATGCTGTCCCGGCAGCCGCCAGCAAACTGCGCGCTTGCAACGCCGAAGTGGATCGGCTTGACAATCAACGCCGCCAGGCCGAAGCGGCGCTCTACGCCGCCCCCGAACGGCTGCGCCTGGGGCCGGTCAGCCTGTATGTCCAGGCCCTGGTGACGCCGACGCCGGAGGCGGAACGCGAGCGCCGCCGCGACGCCAACGCCGAGCAGGTGGCCCTGGCCGAAGTGCGCCGCCGTGAAACAGACGAAGGCTCAACCATTGAGGATGTTTCGGCGCCGCATTTGAAATCCGGCTTCGACTGGATCGTGCGCCGGGCGGATGGCAGCATCCGCTACGTCGAAGTCAAAGGCCGCAGCGGGCAGCCGGCGGTGACTCTGGAGCAAAATGAGTGGGCCCAGGCCGCCAATCACCCTGACCGTTACTGGCTGTATGTGGTCTACGA
>CAIQJJ010000130.1 GCA_903872065.1 uncultured Anaerolineales bacterium
AAGCTCAGGATGCCTCGCGACAGGCTCAGGATGCTTCGCGGGAAGGCGTCCTTCGAGAAGCTCAGGATGTCTCGCGGGAAGGCGTCCTTCGACAGGCTCAGGATGCTTCGCGACAGGCTCAGGATGTCTCGCGGGAAGACATCCTTCGACAAGCTCAGGATGCCTCGCGACAGGCTCAGGATGTCTCGCGGGAAGGCGTCCTTCGACAAGCTCAGGATGCCTCGCGACAGGCTCAGGATGCCTCGCGGGAAGCTCAGGATGCTTCGCGCGGGCGCATTCTCCTGGCGGAAGATAATGAGGACAATGCAGCCACGGAGCAAGATTACCTGGAGTACTGCGGCTATGAAGTCGTTCGCGCCTACGATGGAAGTGAAGCGCTTAGGCTGGCGCAAGAGATGCAGCCGCGCCTGATCTTGATGGATATTCAAATGCCTGGCATCAACGGGCTGGAGGTCATTCGCCGCCTGCGAAAAATGCCCGCATTTAAAGCTGTTCCCATCATCGCCCTGACGGCGCTGGCAATGGTCGGGGATCGTGAAGACTGCCTGGCCGCCGGGGCCGACGAATATTTAAGCAAGCCTTTCAGCCTCAAGGCGTTGAGCAATTTGATCGAAAGTCTGCTATAGACAAAGGATAAAAAAAGACCTTGAAGGTTTCAGAAAACTCTAAAGGTCTCTTTTTGATGAAACAATTCTCGATTGATTCCAGAAAGGAAAAACATGTCACACGTCAAAATTCTGCAAACCGTGGCCGAGGTCAGCGCCGGCGGGCCTTTCCAGGCCAACTGGGACTCGCTCAAGCAATATACCGTCCCGGCGTGGTATCAAGACGCCAAGTTCGGCATCTTCATCCATTGGGGACCCTACTGCGTGCCGGCTTATGGCAATGAGTGGTACCCGCGCAATATGTATCAACCGGGCAGCGCCGAATTTCAGCATCATCTCGCCGCGTATGGGCCGCAAGACCAATTCGGCTACAAAGATTTCCTGCCGCTGTTCAAAGCCGAAAAGTTCGACGCCGCCGAATGGGTGCAGCTTTTCAAAGACGCCGGCGCCAGATATGTTGTGCCAGTGGCGGAGCATCACGACGGCTTCCCGATGTACGCCACAACGCTCTCCAGGTGGAACGCGGCCGAAATGGGCCCCAAGCGGGATGTAATCGGCGAGTTGGCGGCCGCGACGCGCCAGGCCGGCCTGGTCTTTGGCCTGTCCAGCCACCGCGCCGAACACTGGTGGTTTATGGAAGGCGGGCGGCGCTTCCCATCCGATGTGCAGGATGAGCGCTGCAGCGACTTTTATGGCCCGGCCGCGCCAGCCACGGGCGCTTTGAACCCTGGCGCATGGAACAACCTCGACTGGACGCCGCGCCCGGACGCCACCTATCTTGACGATTGGCTGGCGCGCTGCGCTGAATTGGTGGATCAGTACCAGCCGCAGGTCTTCTGGTTCGATTGGTGGATCGAGCAGACCGTTTTCAAGCCGTACATCCAGAAATTCGCCGCCTATTATTACAACCGCGCCGCCGAATGGGGGCAGGGGGTGGCCATCAACTACAAAAACCAGGCCTTCCCGCCCGAGGCGGCGGTGTACGATGTGGAGCGCGGCAAACTGCCGGGCATCAACCCCCATTTCTGGCAGACCGACACCTCGGTCAGCTACCGTTCCTGGGGCTATATTGAGGATGACGACTTCAAACCGGTGGGCGGTATGGTGCATGACCTGGTGGATATCGTCAGCAAGAACGGCTGCCTGCTGATGAACGTCGGCCCGCGGGCCGATGGCGTCATCCCGCCAGGCGCGGCGGACTGCCTGCGCGGCATCGGGGCCTGGCTGAAGGTCAACGGCGAGGCGATCTACGATACGCGCCCGTGGGAAACCTACGGCGAGGGCGATACGCCCATCCCGGAGGGCTTCAAGGAAAAAGAACAGGCCGCCTACACCCCCCGCCGACATCCGCTACACGCGCAAAGGGAATACCTTGTATGCGATCAGCCTGGGCTGGCCGCAGGAGGAATGGGTGTGCAAGGCGCTGGCGGCCGGCTCGCCGCTCAAGGCCGAAGCCATCCAGCAGATTGAACTGTTGGGCAGCCCGGCGCCGGTTGCCTGGCGGCAAGCAGAGGACGGGCTGCACGTGACCCCGCCGGCCGAGAAGCCCTGCGAACACGCCTACACGTTGAAAATTGCGCTGAAGGAAAGCGGGAAATAAGACTGCACAAGTCTTTCATAAGACCTTTAGGGTTTAAGAAAACCCTAAAGGTCTTATTGGATGACAGACCGCAAACACTGGCCGGTATGCGAACCAGGCGTTTGGGCGATCTGCTCCGGCGTCCCCTGGGCAATTAACTGGCCGCCGCCAGCGCCGCCCTCCGGCCCCAGGTCAATTACCCAATCGGCGGCCTTGACCAGTTCCAGGTTGTGTTCGACGACGATGACCGTGCTGCCGGCCTGCGCCAGGCGCTGCAGCAGCCCTAACAAACGAGCGGTATCCGCCAGGTGCAGGCCAGTGGTGGGTTCATCCAGCAAGTAGAGCGTGCGAGCGGCCTCGCGCCCGGCGCGCCCGCGCAGGGCAGCGCCCAGTTCTTTGGCCAGCTTGACGCGCTGCGCCTCGCCGCCGGAAAGCGTGACCGCCGGCTGCCCCAATTGGAGATAGCCCAGGCCAACTTCTGACAGAACGCTCAGGCGCGAGCGGGCGGCGGGGATATCTTGAAAGAGCGCCAGGGCTTCTTCGATGGTCAGATCAAGCGCCTGGGAAATATCGAGGCCGCGGTATTGCACGGCGAGCGTTTCGCCGGTGAAGCGACGTCCCTGGCAGGCCGGGCAGCGCACCTCCACCTCTGGCATGAAGTGCATTTTGACGGTCAGCACACCGGCCCCCTGGCAGCGTTCGCAGCGCCCGCCAGGGAGGTTGAAGGAGAAGTGGCGGGCGGTGAGACCCAGGCGGCGCGCCTCCGGTGTGGCGGCGAAGGCCTCTCGAATGGGGGTAAAGATGTCGGTGTAGGTAGCAGCGTTGGAGCGCGGCAAACGCCCGATCTGCGCCTGGTCAATGGACACAACCTTGCTCAAGTGTTCGCAGCCCTGCAGGGCGTCGTGTTCGCCGGGCGGCTCGGCTGCGCCATACAAGCGCTGGCGCAGGGCGCGCTCAAGGACATCGAAGATGAGCGAGGATTTGCCAGAGCCAGAGACGCCCGTCACCGCGATCAGCAGGCCCAACGGCAGGCGCACGGTGAGGTTTTGCAGGTTGTGATGGCGCGCCCCGCAGATGGTCAAAGCCTTTTCCCCCGGCGGGCGGCGGTGTGGAGGGATGGGGAGGGTAAGGCGGCCAGAGAGATAAGCCCCGGTGAGGGAGGTGGGGTGGGCGGCGATTTCGGCCGGCGACCCGGCCGCGACCACCTGTCCGCCGTGCTTGCCGGCCCCCGGCCCAAAGTCAATCACATAATCGGCCGCGGCAATGGTTTCCAGGTCATGTTCGATGACAAGGACGGTGTTGCCCAGGTCGCGCAGGCGGCGCAAGACGTTGATCAGGCGGCGGGTGTCGCGCTGATGCAGGCCGATGGTGGGTTCATCGAAGACATACAGGACGCCGCTCAAGGGGGAGGCGAGCAAAGAGGCCAGGCGCAGGCGCTGCGCTTCGCCGGCGGAGATGTCCGGCGAGGGACGCGCCAAAGTCAGGTAGCCGCAGCCGACTTCGATCAGCCGCGCCAGGCGCTCGTTCAATTCCCGCAGAAGCGGCCCGGCAAGGACGCCCGAGGGATCGATCTCCGCCGGCAAAGCCTTCAGCCAGGCGGCCAGGTCGGTGAGCGGCAGGCGCGCCAGGGCGACAATCTCCTGGCCGTAGACAGTGACCTGCCGGCTTTCAGGCCGCAGACGCGCCCCACCGCAAGCTGAACAAACTTGGGTCACGAGCATCTCTTCCAACTGATCGTGATAGTCGGCTTCGTGCTGATGTTGGTTGAGATGTTCGGCGTAGCGGCGCATCAGGTTCACCGTGAGGCCCTCGAAGCGTCCCTGGCGGACAGTGCCAGGCGGCTCCAGCGCTGGAAAGTGGCGGCGAAAGAGAGGGCTTTCGACGCCAAAATACAGCAGATCGCGCGCCGGGGCGGAATAGGCTTTGATTGGCAAAGAGGCGTCGAAGACAAAACCGTAGTAACGGGCGGCGGCCTCCAGGGTGGTGATCTGGTAATCCGCATGGCGCGCCTCCCACTCGAAGACCGCGCCGGCGGGCAGGCTTTTTTCTTCGTCCACCAGGCGCTTGAGGTCAGGCTGCTGGACATAGCCCAGGCCGGTGCAGGCGGGGCAGGCGCCGGCCGGCTTATTAAAGGAAAAGTGGGCCATGTTCAGGACGGCCACAGGCGCGCCGCAATGCGGACAGGGGAACATCTCGTCGCTCGATGCTTCATCGTCGAACGCTGCGTCGTCGTCGAGCGCGTCGCCACTGTCAGGCGCTGAGGACAAGCTCGCCGCGGCGGGATCGGCAGCCCCCTCAGCCGCCAGCGCGACAAAGTTCGCGGTATGGGCAGGGGGGATGTCCTGGCCGCAAGCGGGGCAGGGACGGCGGCCGAGGCGGGCAAACAGCAGGCGCAGGTAGGTGTAGACATCGGTGGAAGTGCCGACAGTGGAGCGCGGGCTGTGGTTGGTGAGATGCTGGCTGAGGCTGATCGAAGGGGAAAGCCCGCTGATGAAATCCACCGGCGCTTTGGCCATGCCGAGCGGCAGCAGACCGAGCGCCTCCAGGTATTGGCGCTGGCCCTCTTTGAGCAGAATATCGAAGCCCAGGGTGGATTTGCCCGAACCGGAAAGGCCGGTCAGGACAACGAACTGATTCTTGGGGATGGACAGGGTGAGGTTCTTGAGGTTGTGCAGGCGAGCGCCGCGGAGGAGGATGGAGTCGGGCATAGGGGAGTGGGGAGTGGGGAGTGGAGAGTGGGGAGTGGAGAATGGAGAGAGGAGAGGGGAAAGTGGAGAGAGGAGAGGGGAAGGTTAGGGGCGGCGGGCGGAGAGGCGCGAGGCAGAGGAGATGGCCGCTGAGACGAGGGGCAGGCGCATTTTAAACACCACGCCGTCCCCGTCGGGCAGGTTCTCTGCGCTCAGAGAACCGCCCTGCTGCTGCACCACACCGTGGCTGACGTATAAGCCCAGTCCGACCCCATCCGGCTTGGTGGTGAAGAAGGGATCAAACAGGTGCGCCAGGTGTTCTTCGGGGATGGAAGGCCCATCATTGGCAATGGTCAAGACCGCCTGTTTGCCCTCCACCCAAGCGTTAATGGCAATGCGCCCGCCCTCAGGCAGCACATCGGTGGCGTTGAGCAGCAGATTGAGCAAGGCCTGCGTGATCTGGCCGGGGATGACAATGACCGGCGGCAGATCGGGGGGAATATCTTTCTGCACCTGCACTTTGAGACGGCGCAGGGCCTCGCCGTTCAAAGTCAGCGCCTGATCCACCAGCGCCGCCAGCGAGACGGGAACCAGGCGGGTGTCCTGGTTGGGGCGCGTATAGCCCAGCACCCGCCCCGTGATCTCGGCCAGGCGGTCAATCTCCTCGCAGCAGAAACGCAGGTATTCCTGGCGTTCACTTTCCTCCAGCATGAAACCGAGCATCAGTTCGAGATGGCTGCGAATGGCCTGCAAGGGGTTTTTTACCTCATGCGCCAGCACCGCCGACATATAGCCCATAGCCGCCAGGCGTTCGGTGCGCAGCATGTACTCTTCCATGCGCTTGCGCTCGCTGATATCCACCGTGATCGCCTGGATGTGGGAGGCGCGCTGCTGCACGTCGCGCCGCACCCAGCCGTGACAGGTGATCCAGTACTGCGCCCCGTCCCTGGCTTTCAAACGCAGCTCCTGGCTGAACTCATCGCACTCGCTGCTCGCGCAGCGCTTCAACTCGTCCAACAGACGGACATGATCCTCCGCCGCGATCAGGTCGGCAAAGGTAAGCTGGCCGGCGCGAAATTCTTCCGCGTCGTAGCCATATTGGCTGATGCTGTCCGAGATGAATTCCAGCGGCCAGCCGGGCTCAAGGCGGAAGAGCAGCGCCACCGCGTCACTGCGATTAATGATGAATTCCAGCTCGCGCAGGCGGCTGAGGGCAACCTGCAGGTCGCGCTCGGCCTGGTAGCGGCGCAGCAGCGTCCACATGCCCTGCATGAATAAACTAAGCTGGCGGGCGTCCGACTCGTCATAAGGCTCAATTTTGTTGCCCACCCCCCACCACACACACCACACGATCTTCCTCCAAAAGGGGAACGCTCATGTGGCGCAGGACAGGGAAATGGCCCTCCGGGTAGCCTTTCTTATCGGGCAAGTTCTGATAATCGTTATGGATCACAGGCCGGCGCTGGCGCACACAGTCCGCCCACACCCCGGCTTGCTCAATCGGATAATGCCCCACGCGTTCGGCGCGGCAGTCTTGCAGCACTTTACGCGACCAGGTGTAGAGACGTAAGCTGGTCTGATCGGGGTTGATGAAGTGCAAATAGCCGACCTGGCTGCGAGTGAGGCGGACGACTTCTTCAAGCGCGTAAGCAATCAGCTCGTGTTCTGAGGCAACCCGCAGTTCGCTCAGGCGCAGCAGAGCTTCCATGCGCGAATCGTTGAGCAGCATGGCCTCATCAAGGCGCTTATGTTCGCTGATGTCTTCGATCACCGAGATAAAGTACTTGGGCTGCTGAAGCGCATCCCGCACCAACGCCACCGTCAGGCGCACCCACACCAGGTAGCCTTTTTTGTGCCGGTAGCGTTTCTCCATGGTGTAGTTTTGGATAACGCCTTTGAGGACTTTTTCCACCTGATCCAGGTCAGCAGACAAATCTTCAGGGTAAGTGATATCCTGGAAGGTGCAGGCCAGCATTTCCTCGGGAGTGTAGCCGACAATATCGCAGAAACGGCGGTTGATGCGCAGAAAGCGCCCATCCGGAGCGACATGGGCAATGCCGATCGCCGCCTGGGCAAAGGTGAGGCGAAAGCGTTCTTCACTCTCGCGCAGATCAGCTTCCGCCCGCTGGCGTTCCTGGATCTCGTGGGCCAGTTCGCTGCGGGCAGCTTCCGCCTGGCGGGTGCGGGTCTCGGCTTCGACCTGGCGCAGGGTAGCCTGCTCAACGCGCTCGACGGCGCTCAGGTCGTGCAGCGAGACAATCAGGCGCTTTTCGGCGCGGATCGGAACCAGTTGCAGATGCAGTTGGCAGGGAAACGGCTCAGCCTGGCCGTCCTGCGCGCCGGCGCACAGGCAGTGAATGCGCTCGCGACGGGCCTCGCCGCCCTCCAACAGCTTGCGCTGCCAACGGGAAAGATTGGCGGCAATTTCAGAGGAGAGATCACTCAATCTGCGTTGGGGGAGCGTCTCTTTGGGCCAGGCAAACAGGCGGCAAGCCGCGGGATTGCCGTCCAGGATGCGCCCATCCAGGGCGGCGATGAAAACCGCGTCGGCGCTGGCGTCAAACAGCGTGCGGTAGAGTTCTTCGCTTTCGCGCAGAGCTTGTTCGGCCTGTTTGCGGTCAGTAATGTCTGTCAGCACACCCTCATAGCCGACCAGGCGTCCGTGGCTGTCGAAGCGGGGCACCGAGGTGTTGCGCACCCAACGCAAAGAACCATCTTTGTGTACCAGGCGGTGTTCAATGGGAGGAACCTTCTCGCCGGCGCAGATTTTCTGGGCATGGGCGGCGACCAGGCCGCGATCTTTGGGATGCACCATGCGCAGCCACAAACCAGGGTCAGACTGGTAATCGGCAGGGGTATAACCGGTGACGGCCTGGACGCCGGCGCTGTGGGTGGTCTTAACAACCTGTCCATCGCGCAGGCGGACGGTGAAGATGTAATCGGGGAGGGATTCCAGCGGCCAGTTGAGGGGTTCTTCAGGGTCGGGAGGAGGGGTGTTCATGAGGGAAAAGTGGGGAGTGGGAAGTGGAGAGGAGGTCAGGATAGGATTTCTACCAGGCCGTTGGCGCCGTCCACGCGGACGAGGTCGCCGGTTTTCAAGCGCAGGGTGGCGTCCCCGCAGCCGACGACGGCCGGGATGCCCAGTTCGCGGGCCAGGATGGCGGCGTGCGAGAGCGGCGCGCCGACATCCGTAATGACCGCCGCGGCCAGGGGAAAGAGCAGGCTCCAGGCGACATCGGTCTGGACGGCGAGGAGAATTTCACCGGGCTGTAAGCGGTCGCCTTCCGCCGGGCTGCGCAAGAGGCGCACGCGGCCTTCAACGCGGCCGGCCGAGGCCGGCGAGCCGCGCAAGATAGGCTGAAGGGCGGCCTGAGGCAGCGGCGAGGAGTGAGGGGCGAAGAAATCGGTGCGCCGGTGAGGGTCGGCGGCCCAGGCTGCCGGGTCAAAGCGGCCGCGGATGAGGGCCGGGTAAGCCGGCAGCGCTTTGTAGCGAAGGTAAGCCTCT
>CAIQJJ010000131.1 GCA_903872065.1 uncultured Anaerolineales bacterium
CTGAATGAGAATGACAGCCTGGCAGCCGCCATGCGCCAAAACTACTTGCTCAGCGACAATTTCTACGCCAGCCGCGCCCTCTACACCGGCGCCGGGCTGTACATCCCAGAATATGCCCTGGGCCGCCTCGTCGAAACGCCGGCCGAAATCAACGCCGCTCTCCAATCCTACCTCCAGTTTGGGCCGACGACGACCCTGAACAACAGCCTCGTCACCGGCTATGATTTCCTCCTGGATGAAGCCCAGGTAATCTCGGCGACGCTGGGCGAAGCCAACGTGACTGTGACGGGCCTGCTCAATGACCAATGGAGCGCAGACGATCTACGGCCGCTCTTGTTGGGGCAGGCCTTTGATCTGCTCTCCCTCAACGGGCATTTCAACCACTCGGCCTTGTTGGCCGGCGATCAAACCACCACCCTGAACAGCGCAGAGATCATCGCCGCTTCCGCCGAATACACCAACACCCTCGCCTTCAGCACCGGCTGCCACTCAGGACTCAATGTCCCCGAAATTGCAACTGACGACCCGGCGCTGCGCCTCGATTTTCCCCAGGCTTTCGTCGGGCGCGGCGCAGCGTACATTGGCAACACAGGTTATGGGTATGGCGATACAACAGGACGGGCTTACTCAGAAGAACTGGCGGTTCGCTTCACCCGGCTGATTGCCCGCGGAGGCCTGAGCGTCGGAGAAGCCCTCATGCGCGCCAAACAAGAGTACCTGGCTGAGGCGGCTTATGATTCTTTAGGCGAATACGACGAGAAAGTGCTCAATGTGTGGACGCTGTATGGTCTGCCCATGCTGCGCGTCAAATCATCCGCGCGATCACTGGATCCCAGCCAGGAGCAAACCGCCGCTTCGACGAGCGCGCCCGATCACGCCGCCAACCTCAGCCCAACCTCGCTCACCCCCTCAACTCTGGAGGTCACACCAACCTTCTTGATGACATCTACCCCAAATGGAAGCTACGCCGTTATCCAGGCGCTCACCGTTTCATCAGGGGCCAGGACGATCAGTGGAATAGAAATCAATCCCGGTCAGCCCATCCAACCGCGCTTCAGTGTGGACCTCCAACAGGATGGCCTGGAGGCGCATGGCGTGGTATTCCTCGCCGGCGCCTATTCTGAAATAAATGGTTTTGATCCCGTGATTGCCCGCGTCGTGACAGACACCTTCCAGCCAGAGCCATCGTTCACCATCCCGCGCTGGTCTCCAGACCCGATGCACTTCTTGAATCGCCTGGCGCTGTCCAATTTCACTTCCGAAAAGCTGATCGTGATCCCGGCGCAGTACCAGTTCTCGCAAGAAAACTCTAAGGAAAACTCGCAAGAAAGACTCTACCACCGCCTGGCATACGAGGTTTATTATGCGCCTCCTGGACAGGAGGATTTCACGCCGCCGCACATTATCCAGGTGCAGTTGACCCCTGGGCTGGATTACCTGACCGTCACGGCGCTCCTCTCTGACACAACAGGGATTCAACGCGTTCTGGCAACCTGCGATAACGGCGCTGAATGGCAAAGCTATGAGTTAAGCCAGGCATCTGAAGCAGAAAAGAAGCATCTATGGCAGGCCATCATCGTCGCGCCAAATATCGAGCAGTGTTTCATCCAGGCTGTAGATAGCGCCGGCAATGTTGGGGTAAGCAATAACAAAGGGGTTTTCTTCAAAACCATTGCTGTAAAACTCACTGCCAACAGGCCGGAGCAGGCTGTATTGCCCGGCAATGAGGTGGTATACATCCAAACCATTACAAATACAGGCGGCGGTCAGGATACCTATTGGATTCATTATGTGGTTTCGCCTACCTGGCCTAGCCAGGCGGACGTAACGTTGTTCTCGCTGCAGCCTAAAGAATCGGCTGTACTTACCATCACGCTGAGAGCACCCCAAGATGCACTCAGCGGAAGCAAAAATATTCTTACCGTCTATGTCACATCGCTTGCCAACCAGGAGGTCTTCCGCACACTGATCTATACTACACGAGTACAATTCCAAAGCTTTTTGCCCCTCATTGCTCGGAAAGGGTTAGATTAATACAGTACAATTCACCTATCAATCTCAAAAAGATGAGACAGAAAATACGATGTTCGACTGGTACACTCACTATTACGCCGTGGTGGCAGAGAGCAAAGCCAATGCTCAATACTGCGAGCAGGTTTACGGCCAAAACCTTTGCCAACACGGTTTCGCTGAAATGGCGCATCTGCGCCACCTGATCGAAGTCAGCCGCATCCAGGCCGGCTGCCGTGTGCTGGATGTCGGCTGCGGCAGCGGGTTGATCGCTGAGTACATTTCCGACCAGACCGGCGCCCACGTCACCGGCATTGATTTCATCGCCGCCGCCATCCAGCAGGCGCGCACTCGTTGCGCGGCGAAAAGCGCCCGCCTGGCGTTCTACGAGATGGATATGCTGCGCCTGGATTTTCCGCCGGCCAGTTTCGATGTGATTCTTTCGGTTGATACGCTCTATTTTGGCGACGCGTATGAAATTCTGCGCCCGATGCTCCCCCTGCTCAAACCGGGCGGACGCCTGGCAGCATTTTTCGATCAGAGCGCCGGGCCGGAGGTTGACCTGGCGGCTTATCCCAAAGAGTGCCTCCCGCCGAATGGCACTGACCTGGCGGTCGCTTTGCAGCGACTGGGAGTACCTTACCAGACCTGGGATTATACGCAGGCGATGCTGGAGCATGTGCTGCGGCGCAAACCAGTGTTGGCGGCGCTCAAAGATCAGTTCGCCGCGGAGGACAACCTGTTCCTCTATGACAATCACCTGGGCGAGGCGGAGGGCATCGGGCGCGCCTATCTCAACGACGCCGGCCGGCGCTACCTCTACCTGGCCGCCTGGGGCGGGTAACTGCCGCCGCCAACCAAACCATGCCAGCCAAGCAGCCGCGCCGCCGCTATACGATTGGGGTTTTGCCCACCTGGCAAGTTTATACAGGAACGCTCAATACCCTGCTGCATCCTATTTTGCGCGGGATCACAATCGCCGCGCAGCAGCAGGGCTGTAATTTATTAATCGCCTGCGGGGTCGCCCCGCCGCACGTCCCCGACCTGCGCCCGGCCTGGCCGCTGCTGGCGGCGGAGGTGGATTTTGCGCCGGTGGGCGATTGGAATACCGATGGGCTGATTGTGATCGCCGGGCCGCCGCCGGAGGATGTGAAGGCGCGCCATATCCAGCAGATGATCGCCGCCGGCCACCCGGTGGTTTTTGCCGAAACGGCCGATCGCGCCTCATCTGTCGGGCTGGATAACGCCGGCGGCATCCGCCAGGCGCTCGAACACTTGAAGCAGCACGGGCGGACGCCGATCGCGTTCATTGCCGGCCTGACCGGCGGGATCGGCGACAGCCTGGAGCGCTTGAACGCCTTTTATGATGAAAGCGAGGCGCTCGGCTTGCAGGTTGAGCGGCGGCTGATGGCGGATGGGCAGTTCACCACGCCAGGCGGATTCCAGGCCATGCAGCAGATTCTCGCCACCGGGCTGCCTTTTTCGGCGGTTTTGGCTTGCAACGATGAATCGGCCATCGGGGCAATCCAGGCGCTGCAGGCGGCCGGGAAACGCGTTCCGCAGGATGCGGCGGTGATCGGTTTCGACAACCGGTTTGAGGCGCGCACACATAACCTGACCACGGTTTACCAGCCGGCGTTCGAGATCGGACAGCAGGCGCTGCGCTTGATCTTGCGCCGCCTGGCCGGCGAGGCCGGCGCCGCGACGGTGATTCGGACGCCGGCGCGGTTGGTGATTCGGCAGTCGTGTGGGTGTAGGCAGGAGGAAAGAGACCTAACCCCCCAACCCCCTTCCCTAAAAGGGAAGGGGGAGAAGACAGACATGCCCACTGGCGCAGAAGGGAAGGGGGAGGAGAAAGACACGCCCGGTGGAGTAGAAGGGAAGAGGGGGGAGAAGGAAGTGTTCATTCGGAAGATGAGTGCGGCGGTGTTTGCGGAGATGGGGCAGAGCAGCCCGGAGGCGATTGAAGAGCAGTGCCGCCGCCTGGTGGAGGCGCTGTTGGAGGGCGTCGCGCAGAAGACGGCGCAGCCTTTCCTGGCGACGCTGCAAGACCTGCTGGAACAGACGACGCAGCTCCAGGAAGACGCCAATGCCTGGCAGTGCGCCATCTCGGCCCTCTTTCGCGGACAGCCCTGGCTGGTCAAAGCGGCGGCATCTACCGCCGACGAAACCCCGCCGCCGATCCTCGCCTGGCTCGATCAGGGACGCGTGTTGATCAGCGATTGTGCGCGGCAGCAGGTTCTCCAACACCTGACCGGGCAAGAAATTTTTACGCAGCAGTTAAGCTGGATGTCGGCCCACCTGGGCGAGGTGGTGGAGACGGCGCAGATTCAGCCGATCGTGGATGAATATCTGCCCGGCCTGGGCATCCGCCAGGCGCGCCTCTTCTTTTATGAAACAGAAGGGGACAATCCGGTAGCCTGGACGTACAGCCCAAGCAGCAGCGCGGCGGTCGCCAACCTGTTCCGCTTTCCCACCCATCAGTTTCCGCC
>CAIQJJ010000132.1 GCA_903872065.1 uncultured Anaerolineales bacterium
CGTCGCACAAGCGCACCATGTCGCTGGGCGAGAGCGCGTTTTTGTCGCGCGTCTGGGCGGCGGGGATCAAGAACAACTCCGGCAGGCGCTTGTCGCGGATCATCGCCTGGCGCAGCCGGCAGCGCCCCTCAACCACATCCACCACATCATAAACAATCCGGTTTTCCAGCCCTAACACCACATCCAGGTTGCGCAACCCAATATCGCCGTCAATGCAAACCACTTTCTGGCCGTCCAATGCCAGGGCAGCCGCCAGGTTGGCGGTGGCGGTGGTTTTGCCGACCCCGCCTTTGCCCGATGTAATCGTCACTACCTTCGCTGTCATAACACCTTCCAGATTCTTTCTTAAAATCGTCTACTTCGAGCCAGGGTTCCATCCCTCGGCGACTACGGTTCCATCTCGCAAGCGGGCCACCTCCGGTTGAGGCTTGCCGCGGCGTTTCGGGGGAATTGCAATGCGCCCGGCGATGCGCAGTTGGGTGGGAGAAAGGTCAAGGGCGCACACAATGGCGTCTTCTTTGCCTTCGGCGCCGGCGTGAACCACGCCGCGCAAATGGCCCCAGATCACCACATCGCCCGACGCGACCAGCTCTGCGCCAGGGTTGACATCGCCAATCACGATGATATGACCGGGGTATTCCACTTTGTAGCCGGAGCGCAAAGTGCGGCGCAGCAAAAGGGCCTGCTCGCCCTCAGAAGAGGTTGTTGTTTCGGGCCGCCTGGCTTCTGGCTCTGGACGGGCCGTCGGCTTAGACAGGCGCGTGGCCAGGCCGAGCGCCCTGGCAGTTTGCTCGGTCAGCGGCGATGAACTGACAACCGCCCACAAATTCATCTGCCGCTCAGAGAGCGCATCGCGCAGGCGGCTCAACTCGGCCACGTGCAGCGGCAAGCTGCCCACGTCCACCGCCAGGCGCGCGCCAGAGAAAAACTCAGGTTTCTGGCGGATATGTTCCAACAGCGCGGCATATAGTTCAGGCCACTCTCCCTGGCTGAGA
This sequence comes from uncultured Anaerolineales bacterium, assembly GCA_903872065.1. Taxonomy (GTDB): domain Bacteria; phylum Chloroflexota; class Anaerolineae; order Anaerolineales; family UBA4823; genus CAIQJJ01. The sequence goes on from CAIQJJ010000132.1 coordinate 996, forward strand.
GTGACCAGCAATCCATCGCGTAAACCCTTGATCTCAACTTTTGGTTGCATAAAATGATTATAGCATGACCAGACGCTCAACGTCCCAGGTCTGCATCCCCAGCTTTAATTTCAAAATAGGTTTGCAGCACCCGCCGCACGATCGGCGCGGCCACCGAGGCGCCTTCACTGCCGTTGTAAACAAAGGCCACCACAGCGATCTCCGGCTTGTCGTAAGGGGCAAAGGCAACCGTCCAGGCATGGGCCGGCCACTTGCCAGGGACGCAGCGCCCTTTGGCGGTGGCATAGATATCGCAGTATTCGGCGGTGCCGGTCTTGCCGGCGGCTGGGATGCCCCTGGCCTCCAAGACATAAAAGCCCGGCGCATCGTTAGAAAGCGGGCCCAGCGTCCCCTCGGTGACGGCGGCGCGCATGCCCTCGCGCACCTTCTCAAAGACCCAGGGCTGGATGGCCTTCAACTCACCGGTAGGCTCGCAATCGCGCAGGCTGGTAGTATCAAAGATGGGAATGGTGGGCGTGATGGTCAAATCCCAGCGCAAGCGCGGCGCATAGGTTTCGAGCACATTGCCATCAGCGTCGAGAATCTCATGCACGATGCTCGGCTCCATCAGTTTGCCGCCCATAGAAACCGTGGCCGCGGACAGCAGCACTTGCAAGGGCGTGGCCGTCACCAGGCCCTGTCCAACACTGGCGATGTAGGTGTCGCCGGTCGTCCAGCTTTGGCCTTGATCCAGGCGCTTCCAGTCGGGGTCGGGGATCAGACCATCGGCGACGGCAGGCAGTTGAACCTCCGGCGGGGTGGCATAGCCTAAGGCGCGGGCATAAGCGCCCAGGCGGCAAATCCCCAGGCCATCCGGCACCTCATCTTGATAGCCGCCGCCCAATTTATAGAAATAGACATTGCTCGAAAAGGCCAGCCCGTGAATAAAGTCAAGCTGCCCCAGGCCCTCAGGGTGTGAGCCATCGCGGTTGATCCAGTCTACAAAGTCTTTTGGACGCCCCGGATCATTGGCGTAAGCCTTTTCGGTCAATTGAATGAAACCGGGGGTTTTGATGATCTGTTCCGGCGTAACCACCGCTTCATTGAGCGCGCCGACGCCGGTGACAATCTTGAAAACCGAGCCAACCGGAACCTGGTCGCTCACCGCATGGTTGAGCAAGGGCAGGGTAGCGTCGGCGGCAAGCTGTTCATAGTAATCACCGGGGATAACCTGGGCCAGGCGGTTATTTTCGTACGAAGGGTAGGAAACCATGGCCAGAATCTCGCCGTTTTGCGGGTTAATGGCGATGACCACCCCGCTGGTCATAATCGCATCCTGGGTTTGCACGCGGGCGTTGAAGAAGTTGATCTGGTCAACCAAAATGGCATAGGCGGCTTCTTGCAAGCGGTAATCAATCGTCAGGCGGATGTTATTGCCCGGAGCCGCCGCCGCCGGCGCGGCCATATCGCGCAGCACCTGGCCGCCGACATCCACTTCCACCACCCGCTGACCGTTGCGCCCGCCCAGCAAGTCTTGATATTCCAGCTCGATGCCGGCATAGCCGATCTTGTCGCGCGACGGGTCAAAGCCCAGGCCGCGCATCTCCTCTTCGATCTCAGGGTAAATTGGCCCCAGATAGCCAATAATGTTGGAGGTGAAAACACCGGTTGGGTAGTCGCGCACCGGGGTAATCTCCACATCCACCCCCGGCCAATCCACGGCGCGTTCTTTGATGCGCATCGCCGTCCGGCGATCAATATCGCATTTGATGGGAACCGGGGTAAAGGGCTTGTAGGAGGCGGCCCAGGCAGCGATCTGGGCAATGCCATGTTTGGATTTGCAGGCGACAAAAGGGCTGGTCGCCGAATCAATTATCCCCAGGTTGACCGGCGTATCAATTAAGGCTGAAAGCTGGCGAAAGATCTCCTGCTGTTCGCCCGGATCATCCGGCAAGTCCGCCGGAATGATAATCGCGTTATACGAGGGGATGTTGCGCCCCAGAATCACGTTGTTGCGGTCGTAAATAATGCCGCGCTGGGTGGGGAGGTTGAGTTGGCTGATGCGCTGCTCTTCCGCCTTGTCCATCCAGGAGGCGTAATCCAACACCTGCAAAGAGAACAAGCGCAGCGCGTAAACCACAAAGCCTAGCAAAATAGCGGCCATAAAAGCCGTGATGCGCCAGGGAGAAAGATCATTATGAAGTGCAGACGAACCGTTCATTTCTTTAAACCGTTAATTCTTCAGGATACAACCAATCTGCCAGGTCGCCAAAGAGGACATATACCGGTAAAGCCAGGACAAGATTCAACAGCAGACTGGGCAAAGTGATTTGGTTAAAAACATCAAAAACAGGCGGCAGCGAAACGGTCAACCAAAGATTGATGACCGATAACAAATGAGAGAACAAAGTGCCGGCGAAAACGACGGCAAACATGACCAGCAGCGGCACTTTCCAGATGCGCCGGCGAAGGTATAAGGCGAGTAAGATCACCGCGCCATAGCTGCCCGCCGTTACCCAAAGCGGCTGTGACGAAACAAAGGTCATCAATCCCACTGCAACTATCCCCCAAAACCAATAAGCCTGGACGCGCGGGCGGACGCTCCAGGCTGCCAGGACGATCAAAAGCAGGTCGGAGGCGCCGTACAGCAGAGGCATCTGGCTGAGGATGGCCGTCTGGAGAATTACGACAAAGGCAAGGATCGGGATAGAGAGAAGAAAAGGCATCGGACTTCAGGGCCTTAACGCTTCAATATCTACGGGTTGGAAGTTGGTAATCACCAAGATAATATTAAGCTGGCGAAAATCTACCAACGGTTGGACGGAGGCGGTCTGGAAAATATCGTAGTCGCGCTTGCGAACGCCGGTGACCTGGCCGATCAGCAAGTTGGGAGGATAGTCGCCTCCCAGGCCAGAGGTGACGACCACATCGCCGACCTCGATCTTGGCCTCCTGGGGGATCATCTGCAGGGCAACCGTGCCGGCCACCTGCCCCACCAGCATGGCCTCCGCGCCAGATTTTTGCAGGCGAATGTTGATGGATGAGGCGGCGTCGGTGATCAACTGCACACGGGCCGCCGCCGAGTCCACCGCCGCAATCCGCCCCACCAGGCCATCCTGAGTCACAACCGGCATGCCGCGGCGCAGGCCCTGATCGGAGCCGCGGTTGATAATGACATAGTGCAAGAAGGGGCTGGGATCGCGACCGATCACCGCCGCGGTCACGTATTGGTTTTCGGGATTATCCTGGACAAAACGCAGCAGGGTCGTCAACACCTGGTTGTCAGCCACTTGCTGCTGCAAGGCAATCACCTGGGTGCGCAAGCGGCCCACCTCCGATTCCAGTTCGGCGTTGCGCTGGCGCAAGGTCGCCACATCATTGGGGGTGGTAATGAAATCTTGAATCGCCTGATAGCGCGTGGAGACCCAGGTTTGAACGGAGACAAAAGGGATCAACAGCAAACGCGTTGCGGGGGTGAGATACCCACCCAACGCCAGGAGGACCAGGCCAATCGCGACCAATATCAGCACCAGGGTTTGGGCTGATCTCGGAGAGGAAAACTTCAACATTTGAGAGAGCTACAAACGCTTACGGAGCGTACCACTATTCCGTTCCAAACCGATCAACATGTGTTTCAGATTATCGTAATCTTCCAAAATCATGCCCGCGCCGCGGGCCACACAACTCATCGGATCCTCCGCCACCCAGACGCGAATGTGCAGTTCGTCGTTCAAGCGGCGATCCAGGCCTTGGAGCAGGGCGCCGCCGCCAGAGAGGCAGATGCCCATGTCCATCAGGTCGGCGATGATCTCGGGCGGGGTCTCATCGAGAGCGTCTTTGATCGTCTCGATGATCGTATCCACTGAGCCAGCGATAGCCTCGCGGATTTCGACTGAGGAAACCTCGACCGCCTCGGGCAAGCCGTTGACCAGGTTGCGCCCGCGCACAGAGATCGTCTGTTCTTCAGGCAAATGAAAGGCGGATCCGACCTTCATCTTGGCCTGTTCAGCAATGCGCTCGCCGATCAAGAGATTGTATTTATTCTTGACATACTGTACAATGTCTTGGTCCAATTCATCTCCGGCTACACGCAGCGAGCGAGAGACCACCACCCCACCCATAGACAAGATGGCGACTTCGGAGGTGCCGCCGCCAATATCTACAACCATGGAGCCGCGCACTTCATTCACCGGCAAGCCGGCGCCGAGCGCCGCCGCCTTCGGTTCTTCAATCAGGCCAACCTCACGCGCTCCAGCCGACATGGCGGCGTCATACACAGCGCGTTTTTCGACCTCGGTTGCGCCGGAAGGGATGCCGACCACCACGCGCGGGCGCGGCACAGGCACAATGCTTTGCTCATGCGCCTTACCAATGAAGTATTCAAGCATGGCTTGAGTAATTTCAAATTCTGAGATAACCCCATCGCGCAGGGGGCGAATGGCAATGACGTTGGCCGGCGTGCGGCCCATCATTTCTTTCGCCTCAGCGCCAATGGCCAACGGAGTGCGTGTACGCTTGTCAATTGCGACCCAGGATGGCTCGTTGATGACAATGCCCTTCCCACGAATATTGACCAATGTATTGGCCGTGCCTAAATCAATGCCAATATCCAGTGAGAAAAAGCCCAGCAGCCAGTTAAGAGGATTGAAAGACAAGTGAGTCTCCTAAAGGTGATTTCCGTCAACCACGATTATACCAATCTTTCTGGATACAGTTTTCACTGAATCAAAATTAACAGTATAATTCCAGCAATAGAGGCCAACCCTTGAGCATGCGCAACTGTTTTCAAGCTCCACACCCATATTTAGTCCGTCACCTGAACCGACTGCCGCATCGCGGGCTGGCGTTGGATGCCACGTTAGGTTTTGGCGGCAATGCCAGCCTCTTGATCCGGCATGGCTTACAGGTGATCGGCGTCGACATTGCTGAAGTCGCAGCCCATCACGCCAAAGCGTGCCTGCCCAATTTAATGGCAGTGATCGGCGATCTGACGCGTTTTGACCTGCCGGCGGAAAAATTCGATGTGATTGTCAATTTTTACTATCTCCGGCGCAGCCTGTGGCCGCAATATATTCGCGCCCTCAAGCCGCGCGGGATATTGGTCTTTGAGACCTTCACGCAGGATATGCTCTGCCAGGACCCGGCGATCGATCCCAACTGTCTGCTGATCCCAAATGAACTACGCTCCAATTTCAGCGCTTCGCTGGAAATTATTGAATACCAGGAGCATTGGGTGCCTGGCGAAAGGTTGAAATCGCTGGCAAGCCTGGTTGCCCGCAAACCTGCGGCCTAACCGGCAGGAAGATCCGGCTTTTTAGCGATCACCACCAGGCGGCGCGAGTCAATAGACACAGGGGAAGCATCCCAA
>CAIQJJ010000133.1 GCA_903872065.1 uncultured Anaerolineales bacterium
GGATGCCTGGATGCCTCCCGCGCAGGCGCGCTGAGCTTGTCGAAGCGCCTCTTCAAGACGCCGAAGGGGGGTTGAAAACGCGGCGCGGATCCCAGCGCTGGCGCAATTTCTCCATCCAGACCCGCGCCGGAGAATCATAAGTCCACGGATCGCGCCAATCCAACACATAACCGCCCCGTTCAGCCGCCAGGCGGCGCAGCCCGCCCAGGTCGGCGGGGACAGGCAGATACCACAATCCATTTGCCAGGTCCGCAATCCAGGCCGCCTCCCCCAGCCCGACGGCAGCCGCCTCGATCAAGCCAGGCAGCTCTTTGACCGGCGCTCCGAGGCGCACAAGCCGCCCGCCGGCCCGCTCGGCAGAAGCCAGCCAGTTCGCCCAATACTGGCTGCCCGGCGTGGGAAAGTCAAGCGCGCCGCGCCCCAGCCTGCGGCGCGCCAGCTTTATCTCGGCCGCCGCATCTTCAGGCATCCCTTCGGCCGTATAGAGCAAAGAGTACGGCGCTTCGCCCACGCCGGGCTGACCATGACACAGCAGCAAACTGGAGGCGACCAGGGCGCTCTGCAGCAGCTCCCGCCCCCAGGCCAGGCCTTGCGCCAGGTCGGGGACAGGGACAAGCAGGGTGGCGCAGGCGCGCGGCAGGGGCGCCAGCTTCAGGGTCACATCGGCGATCAAGCCCAATGCGCCAAAAGAGCCGACGAACAACTTCGGCAGATCGTAGCCGGCGACATTTTTCACCACCGGCCGCCCGGCGCGGATGCAGCGCCCATCGGGTAAGATGACCGTGGCAGCCAGCAGCACATCGCGCACGCCGCCATAGCGCATGCGCAAGGGGGCGTTGAAATTCGCGGCGACCACGCCGCCCAGGGTAGACTCAGCCCAGGGGGAGACCAACGGCGCCCACATCCTGGACTGCGCCAATTCGGCTTGCAGGGCTTGCAGCGAGGTCCCGGCCCCCACCGTCACATACAGGTCTTCCAGGGCGAACTTCCGAATGCCGGACAACTGCCGCGTATCAATGGGATGAGCAAGCGCGGCGGCGTTCGATTTCGTCCCCGCCCCGCGCGCCTGCGCCGTCTCGCCGGCGGCGGCCAGGGCGCGCAGCATGTCGGCGGCCTCAGAGGCGCTCTGCGGGCGCAGGACAGCCTCCAACGGACGCCTACCCTCCGACTTGGGCGACTCGCCCCCCACCGCCGGCGGCAAAATCTTGCCCGGATTCATCACGCCCTGCGGATCAAAGAGGTCTTTGATCTCGCGCATCACCGCCAGTTCCTCCGGGCTGTACATGAGCGGCATAAAGGCGCGTTTCTCGATCCCCACACCATGCTCGCCGGTGATGCTGCCATCGTAACCGACGCAAATTTCCATGATCCTGCGCCCGGCCTCATGCACGCGCTGCACCAGGCTTTGATCGGTGGGATCGTCAATCAAAATAAAAGGATGCAAATTGCCATCCCCGGCGTGAAACACATAGCCAACGCGCAGCCCCAACTCATCGCACAGCGCATTGACCGCTGCCAGGGTGCGCGCCAACTGGCTGCGCGGCACTGTGCCATCCAACAGGTAGTAAGCCGGCGAGAGGCGCGCCATAGCGCCGGCGGCGCTCTTGCGCCCATACCAGATGCGATCGCGCTCCTCGGCGCTCTGAGCGATGCGCAGTTCGCGACGGGTAAAAGCCTTGAGGATGGCGACGATCTCGTTCATCTGCGCCTCCAGGCTCTCGGCGTAGCCGTCCACCTCGATGATCAGCGCCGCCCCGGCCTCCACGGGCAGGCCGGCGTGGGCGTAAGCCTCGATAATGCCCATCATTTTCTGATCCATAAATTCCATCGTGGCGGGGGTCAAACCGCCGGCAATGATGGCGGAGACGGCGCTGCCGGCGTCGGCGATGGTATCGAAAGCGGCCATCATCGTCTTGACCGCCGGCGGGTTGCACAGCAAGCGGAAGCTGGCCTGGGTAATGATCCCCAGAGTGCCTTCGCTGCCGGTGAACAGGCCGCTGAAATCGTATTCGGGATAATCGAGGGCGCGCCCGCCAAGCTGCAGGCGGCTGCCATCCGCCAGGACGACCTGCATGCCGGTGACGTAGTTGGTCGTGACGCCGTATTTAAAGCAGTGCGGCCCGCCGGCGTTCTCGGCCAGGTTGCCGCCAATGGTCGCCGAACGCCCACTGGCAGGGTCGGGCGGAAAATACAGACCCTTTTTCTTGACCGTCTCATCCAGCTTCAGATTGATCAGGCCCGGCTCGACCACCACACTGCGCCCGGCCTGGTCAAACTCCAACAGACGGTTCAGCTGGGAGAATTCCAGGATGAGGCCGCCATGCGCCGCCACTGCGCCACCCGAAAGCCCGGTGCCGGCGCCGCGGGCGATCAGCGGCATATTGTGGGCGGCCGCCCACTGCACTACCCGCGTCACATCTTCCGCCGTGCGCGCCAGAACCACCCCATCCGGGCGGCCGCGATCATTGGCGGCGTCTACTTCATAGGTAAGCAGTTCTACCGCCTGGGTCAACAACTGCCCCGGTTGAAGCAGGGCGGCAAGCGAAGCAAGGGTATTTGGGTTCATACTCTCTCCACAGTCGCCAACACTTTACTGCTGGCCGTTTGCATAACTGGCATCCAATACTTCGACCACGTGCAGGACGCGCGCCTTCAGGTTGGCGCGGCGCACGCCGGCCACAAGCTGCATGTAACAGCCGGTGTTCGAGGTGACGATTAAGTCTGCGCCGCAGGCGGCAATATCGGCCATCTTGGCATCCAATACGGCGTTGGCCGTCTCCACCTGGGCGATATTGTAGACGCCGGCGCTGCCGCAGCAGCGGTCGGGGGCGGCTAACTCGACCAGTTCCAGGCCTGGCACCAGCTTGAGCAGATCGCGCGGCTGGCGCGCCACCTTTTGCCCGTGGCGCAAGTGGCACGAGTCGGAATAAACGGCGCGGGCCGGCAGGCGGCCGCGCGGCGGGAGACGCAGGTTCGCCGCCAGGAACTCATTCACATCCTGCACCTGGGCCGAAAACTGCCGCGCCGCGGCGGCATACTGCGCATCATCCGCCAGCAGGTGGGTGTACTCTTTTAAAGAAACGCCGCAGCCGCCGGCGTTGGCGATGATGGCGACGCAATCCCCGGCGGCGCGAAAGGCGTCAATATTGCGCCGCGCCAACTGCTGCGCCCCGGCTTTATCGCCCAGGTGCAAATGCGCCGCCCCGCAGCAGGTTTGATTGGGCGGGGCCAACACCTCGTAGCCGTTGCGCTGCAGCACGCGAATCGTCGCCGCGTTGACCGGCGAGAGGAAGCCCTCCTGAATGCAGCCGGCGAAGAACAGCACGCGCCCGCGCGTCTCGCCGCGAGCGGGGAGCAGGCGGGCAAAGGGCGTAAAACTCAAGCGAATTGGCGGCAGGATGCCTTCCATTGCCTTAAGCGCCGGCGGCAAGAAATTTAAGCGGCGCACCAGGCCCTGCACACCCACTTTCTCATACAACCACATCAGCCGGGCGGTAAACTTAAGCAGCGCCGGCCGGGCCATCAACTGCTGCACCCCCAACCAACGCAGAAACCGCTCAGCCCAACCCAGGCGGCGGTTGCGTTCGACCACAATGCGCGCCTCTTCGATCAGCGCGCCGTACTGCACCCCCGATGGGCAGGCGGTCTCGCAGGCGCGGCAGGCCAGGCAGAGCAAAATATGGCGGGTGAAAGCTTCTTTAAATTCGTCCGGCGCAATGCGCCCCTCTGAGGCGGCTTTCATTAATACAATCCGCCCGCGCGGCGAGTCCATCTCCACGCCAAAGATGGCGTAGGTGGGACAGGCCTGCAAACACAAGCCGCAGTGGATGCACTGGGCAAGCTTCTTTCGGTATGCGGGGGTGCGCAAACTATCAATATCGTCAATCATGGACACGCTCCCTATCACGGGTTTTTCAGGTAATTTCAGGGTCAGAAACCATCCGTATTATAAGACGGATTGTGAAATAGCGCCAAAGTCAGGCGTAAGCGCCGCGCAGAACGGAGGGCAATAGCGCCGCAATTGCGCCCATCACCTGGTCGGCAGCCTGGCGGTCGCGTTGAGCCGGGCTCAGGCCGGCGGGCAGCGCCAGGCGAAAGGGCGCGCCAAACACCAGGCGCAGGCGGTCGGCCTGTTCGCAAACCCCAACCGGGAAAAAGGGGCAGCCCATTTCATCGAGCAGCGCCAGCAAGCGGCCGCTGCCAGGGGGCGGGCGCAGCAAAACGCCGCGCGGGTTATCCTGGCCCTCCGGCGCAAGCGCCAACAGCGGCGAGCGGCGGGCGGCAGAGAGGAAATGGCGCACGGCAGCCGCCCGCGCCGCGGCCTCGCGCGGACGCGGCGGCATGGGCGGCATGCTGGTAAAACCATACAGGCGCGCCAGGAGCGGCAGCAAAATAGGGCTGTACAAGGCGCGCCACTTTGCCCCAGGCGTCCCGTCATCGGTCCAGGCGGCGCTCATCATCCAATGCACCTCTTGCGGAACCAGGCTGCTGATCGCCAGACTGAACCACCAGGCCTCAAAACCGGGCCGGTGATAGTGATTCATCACCATCAGCCCTGGCCCGCGGGCCGGGATATGCTCACGCCCCTCGACGCACAAGGCAAGCGAGGCCGCCCAGCGCAAAGCATCCTGGCGATACGAGCGCCGCTCGCCGCGCAGGAAGCTCCAGAACAGTTGCAGGAGGAGAGCGAGGGGGAGGGGAGGATAGGAGGGCAAGAGACGGGATGAGGGGAAAAGATGAAATGTGGCGAGAGTTTAGAGGGATTTGGAGAGGGGGCGCAAGCAGAGGGCGCTGCAGAAGAAGAGCAGGCCGTAACCAGTGAAGATGGTGAAATAGCCCAGGCCGGGGGCGGCGGCGTTGAGAATATCCACCAGCGGCCCGCCCCAACCAGCCCCGATCATCCCTGCGCCGGCCCCCGCCAGGTTGGAGACGCCCAACCAGCGCCCGGCCTCGCTGGACGGCGGCAGGCGCGTGCCTAAAGCCCAGTTGATCGTCACAAACAAACCTGTGGCCAGGCCAAGGATCACCCCCGCCAGGTAGAGCAAGAAGATGCCCGGCTGCCAAACGGTCAAGAGCAGCAGCGCCGTGCCAAACGCCGCCAGAACCCCGCTCAGAGCAGTCAGGCGCACCTGCCCCCAGCGATCAGAGAGCCAACCGGCCGGCAGGGCGCTGAGCAAGGTGCAGATGCCGACGGTGGTGAACAACTGGCCGGTCATCGAGACCGCCTGTTCGCTGCTGACCTTGAAGGCGTACATGATAAAGTAAGGCGTGAAGCCCTGGATCGAGGTGATGGCCGCCAGGAACATCAGGCGGTTCGCCACCCACCAGCGAAAATTGCGCACATCGTAAGCGGTCGAGCCCAGGGTCAGGCGCACGCCGGCCCACACGCCGCCCAGCGCCGCCGCCAGCATGGTCGCCACGCCGCCCAGGGCAATCCCCAGGACGCGGGCCGACTCTGGCCCGGCAAACGGCCAGGCGATCAGGCCGGCCAGCAGGCCCAGGGCCGCGCCGGCCGCCAGGCCAGAAAGCGCCCCGCCCAAGATACCGCCGATCATCCCCAAGACGCGCAGCAAATCGGGGGCAAGCAAAACCTGCGGCGGATCGAGCAGCGGCGTTTCGCGCACGGTGAACAGGGTGAGCAGTAGAATCCCCCCCAGGGCCGCGCCGACGGCAAACACCGCCCAGTTGAAATGGCCGCCGCCGACCAATGGCGCAATGGTGAAGCCTAATAAGACGACCGGCAGCAGCTCAAAGATGGCCTTGACCGCCGAGGCCGAGCCGCGCTGCTGCTCAGGGATAAGGTCAGGGATCAAGCCTTGCAGCGCGCCGTGCGAGATGTTGGAGGAGACTTGAAAGCACATCACCGCCGCCAGCAGACTCCAATAACCGCCCGCCAGGGCGATCCAGCCGAGCAGCAGCAGGTCTGCGATCACGCCGACCAGCAAAAAGGGACGGCGGCGGCCAAAGCGGCTGGTGCAGCGGTCGCTGAGCAAGCCGCTGGCCGGCTGCACCAGCATGGCAATCACCAGGCCGGCGGTGCGCATGCCGCCCAGGGCGGTGTTGAGAATCTCAGGCGGGGCAAAGCGCTCAACCAGGTAGGGCATAAACAGGCTGCCGACAGCGTTGTTGCGAATGTTCAAGCCCAACCAGAAAAGGTTGACCGAGATCAGTAAGGGCCAGGCGGGTTTGGAGGGGGTAAGTTTCATGGAATAATTGTAGCACGTCTCGTGAGAGTTTTTGCCAGTTTGCAGATAGTCTTTGGCAGGTACAGAAGACTATAAAGGTCTCATCTCATTCTATGGTAGACTCTGAATCTGCCTGATCAACACAACACTGAAAACATTCCCTGGAGGCTTATTATGAAACATCTGCGGCGCATCGGATTGGCTGCCTGGATCGTGGCCTGGGGCTTCGACTTCCTGTTTTGGGAGAAGACCCCCGGCGTGTCGTTCGCCATCTACACCGCCATCTGCCTGGCAGGCGGCTTTTTCCTCACCTGGAGCGAAGACAAACGCCCGGCGCGCGCCAGCCTCTTGCTGCTCATCCCAATCGGCTTCTTTGCCGTGATGAGTTTCTGGCGGATAGAGCCGCTGTCGCAGGCGCTCGATTACCTGCTGACGCTAGGAACGCTGGCGCTGTTCGTGATGAGCTATACCGGTGGGCAGTGGCTGCGCTATGGCTGGCGCGACTATCTGCTGCAAGGGGCGGCTCTGTTCTTCAGCGCCATCGCCCGCCCCTTGATGGTGTTGAGCACTCCACGCTCCACAACTGAGACCCAGCCGGCGGCTGAACCGGCAGCGGATGCGCCGTCCACTCCCAAGCCGGCCGCGCGGCGCAAGATCGGGCAGCGGGTGATCCCGGTGGTGCGCGGCGTGATTCTGGCGCTGCCCGTGCTGATCTTCTTCGGCGTTTTGCTGGCTTCCGCCGACCCCATTTTCTCCAGCCGGCTGAACAATGTCTTCACACTCTTTCAGATCGAAAACCTGCCGGAATACCTGTTTCGCCTGATCTATATCACCATCCTGGCGTTTATCCTGGCCGGCGTCTATTTGCACGCCCTGACCGCCAGCAGCGATGCCAACCTGCTGGCCAGCGATCAGCCCTGGCCGCCGCCGTTCCTGGGCCTGACCGAGGCCGGCATTGTGCTGGGCAGCGTCAACCTGTTGTTCGGGTTCTTCGTCCTGATCCAGTTCCAGTATTTCTTCGGCGGGCAGGCCAATATTGCTGCTGAAGGATACACTTACGCCGACTACGCCCGGCGTGGCTTCGGCGAGCTGGCAGCGGTGGCGCTGTTCAGCCTGCTCCTGTTCCTCAGCTTGAGTTCGATCACCCGCCGCAGCGGCGCGCGGCAGCAGCGCCTCTTTTCGGGGTTGGGCGCGCTGCTGACCTTGCTGGTGCTGATCATTTTAGCCTCGGCGTTTCAACGCCTGCTGCTCTACGAACAGGCTTACGGCTTCACCCGCCTGCGCACCTATCCACACATCTTCATGATCTGGCTAGGGCTGCTGCTGCTTGGCCTGCTGGGGATGGAGTTAAGCAACCGCTTGCGCTATTTCCCCCTGGCGGCGCTGATTGCCGCGCTGGGCTTCGGCGCGACGCTCAACATTATTAATGTAGATGCGCTGATCGTGCGCCAAAACGCCCAGGCGGCCCAGGCCGGCGCCGAACTGGATGTGGCCTATTTGAACGGGCTGTCGGCGGACGCCATCCCAGCCATGGTGGAAATCTTCAACCATGCGCAGCTTGCGCCGGCCTTGCACGATGATTTCGGCGGGGTGCTGGCCTGCCAGAAAGCCATGGACGCGGCAGAGAGGCGCGACCCCTCCTGGCAGGCGTTCCACCTGGCGCGCTGGAATGCCGCGCAGTGGCTGCAAGCGGCCGACCTCAACGCTTACCCCGTCCGGCAAGGCGAATACGGGCAGTGGTCGGTGCAGGTCAACGGCGAGGAGCGCTCTTGCGCCGCCTCGCGGCTGGATTATTAACCGCGCTTTCCACCCTGAGGGCTGCCAGCATCGCCAGGTTCTTGCAGGGCGTTTGCCGGCAGCCCTAGGCTGTCCCGCCGGGCCGCTTCCACTTGAGGGTGACTTCGTAATTGACCTCGCCGCCGGCCTTGGCGACGGCGAAAATGCCGGCCTCGCCGGTGGCCTTCAAGCCAAATTTGACCTCCGCTTCTTCTACTTTCAACTCGTCCAGTTCACCCAGCATGAGCCGGATTGAGGCGCGCATGCCGGCCAGGGCTTTGGAAAAGTTGGTCTGCGCTTCGACCACTTCTTCCGCCCCGCCGCGCGCTGCCCGCACCACGCCGCCGCGCGGTTCTTCGACTTCGACCAGAATTTCTTCGCCATCTTCTAATTGGTAGCGTGTGTAAGTTGCCATGGGATCGTTCCTTTCCACCGATTTGTAAAAGTTGTGGCAATATGCGCCCACGCCAAGTATAGCACAAGAAGAGCAGTGGACGCGGGAGGCATCCAGGCATTCAGGCATCAGGCATTCAGGCATCCTGAGCTTGTCGAAGGATTGCCGGAGGACTGCCGGAGGAGGCGCGCCGGCGCTTCGACAAGCTCAGCGCGCCTACGTGCGAGGCATCCTGAGCTTGTCGAAGGATTGCCGGAGGACTGCCGAAGGAGGCGCGCCGGCGCTTCGACAAGCTCAGCGCGCCTACATGCGAGGCA
>CAIQJJ010000134.1 GCA_903872065.1 uncultured Anaerolineales bacterium
ACTATGAGTTCTGGGTCACGCTGCCGGCCGCCGCCAAAGACCGCCTGCTGCTGGCCTTGCTGGCGCAGCAGTACGCTGGCCGCTTCTCTGCTGTGGATGAGTTTCGCGCCTTTCTCGACGCCGCCGGCATCGAGTACAAATTTGAAAACTGGATTTAATGCTATGCCTGATCTTTCCCCTCACGATCGTTCGATTTTGCGCCGCCTGGCCGAACAGCAGGCGGAAGTTGCCGCCTTGCCTGTCCACCGCGAAAAGGCCGAGCTTTGGCGGCAGCTTAACGACCTGCACGCCTCGCGCCCCATGGTCTGGATCAACGAAGTGTGCTGGCACGAGATGGACGTCAGCGACGAAGCCGATGGAAGCTCGTCCCTGGCGCTGCGCTGCGCCGATCCCTGGGCGCGCCGCATCGAGTTGGGGCTGCGCCGCCTGCTTTACCAGTGGCGCTATTTCCCCGCCGACATGGTTGTGGACGATTACCTGTCTTGCCCGCTGATCATCCACAACACCGGCTTTGGCATTGCCGAAGATGTAGACATTGTCAGGACCGACGAAGCCTCGGATGTGGTCTCGCGCCATTTCCACCGCCAGATCGTCAACCCCGAAGATATCGAGAAGATCAAACTCCCACAGCTTACCTATGACGCCGCCGCCACGACCGAAAACTACCAGCGCATGACCGCCCTCTTGGGCGACATCCTGCCGGTCAAGAAAGTGGGCGTCAAAGGCTCGTGGTTTGCCCCCTGGGATGAACTCATCCGCTGGTGGGGCATTGAACCCGCCATGACCGACCTGGTCGATCGCCCGGAGATGGTTAACGCCATCATGACTCGCCTGGTGGATGCCTACCTCTGCCAGTTGGATCAGTGGGAGGCGCTCAACCTCTTGACCTCCAACAACGACAACACCCGCGTCGGCTCCGGCGGTTATGGCTATACCAGTGCGCTGCCGACGCCGGACGCGGCCGCCTCCCTGCCGGCCTTGCGTGCGCAGCATCTATGGGGCTGCGCCACCGCCCAGATTTTCTCCGAAGTTTCTCCCAAGATGCACTGGGAATTTGCCTTGCAGCACGAAATGCGCTGGCTGCAGCGTTGGGGACTCACATATTATGGCTGCTGTGAGCCGCTGGACATCAAAATGGGCATTTTGCGGCGCATTCCCAACCTGCGCAAGGTTTCCATGAGCCCCAAAGTGAGCGTGCCGCGCGCCGTCAAGGTGGTCGAGGCCGATTACGTCTTCTCGCGCAAGCCCAACCCGGCGGTGCTGGCCTGGGATGCCTGGTCGCCTGAGGCCGCGCGCCAGGATTTGACCGACTTTTTGGCGCTGGCCGGCGGCTGCCAGGTCGAGATCATCCTCAAAGATATTTCCACTGTCCGTTATGAGCCGCAGCGCTTATGGCAGTGGGAGAAGATTGCGATGGAGTTGGTGCAGAATTTATAACAGTCCGAGCGCCTGCGCCAGGTTGTTTTGGAACGCCGGCTGCTTAAATTGATCCCACCGATCCGGCGCGCTCACCATCAGGCGCTGCCGCTCGGCGTACTGCACCTCCAGGTAAGCGACCAGGCCCTGCGGGCTTTGCCGTTCGCGCAGCGGGCGCTCCGCCTGCCGTTCGTCCCAGGCGGCGATGGCCTGGCGCAGCAGCCCGCAGGCCACGTCCGCGTCGTGCAGTTCCCCCAAGTGATCTTGCATGATCTTCAGCGTGACGATCATTTCCTCCGCCGGCAGCCCCAACGCCTGGCGGAAAAATTCGATCAGGTAGCGCAGCTTTTTGAACTCGATGCGCAGGGCGTGCAGTTCGGCCAGGCTGGCGCGCGGGATGAGCCGCTCGTAGGCGTAGACTGCTTGCAGGCGCGCCTGGATCAGCCCCGGCAGGACGTTTCGCACCGGGCTGAGGCCGGCTTTGGCCGGCGGCGGGTTTGGCAGCCAGCCCTGGAAAGCCTGGACGAATTTTTGATATTGGGCGCTGTCCAGGTAAGCCAGCATGGCCGCCCGCGCCGCGCCGCGCTCGGTCTGCCACAGTTCCAGCAGCGGCTGCAGCAGCTCACCCTTGCCGCCCGCCAGGCTCCGTTGGTAAGCCTGCGCCTTTTCCAGCAGCACATCCAGATCGCGCGCCGGGCCCAGGGCGCGGCCGGCGGCGCGCAGGCGTTTCAGGTGCGGCCTGGTCGCGCGGGCCGGAAAGGCGCTCTCGAAGACCCCGAACGAGGCCCGCAGGCGGCGCGTCGCCACGCGCATATCGTGCAGCGCCTCGCTGTCCTGCCCCAGGCGGACGGCCGGCTCATGGCGCAGCATTTCGCCGAATTGCAGACTCCAGGTTTTGCGCGCCGCCTGCCACAAAAGATCGTCCGGCGCGATCACCAGGATGACAGGCGCGCCGGCCAAATCCGCCAGGGCCTCCGGCGGGCCGCTGGCCTGGGCGTCTTCGGGGAGAGAAGAAGGGGGAGTCGCCATGCGTTTAACGCACTCGCTCCAAATCCAGCCCGCGCGCCGCGGCGCGCGCCGTGCGCCACTCGTCCTCGTTTGCGGGCGGCGCGCCGGCCAGGGAGGCCTCTGGCCGCCTGGCCAGTGAGATGGCCGCTTCCGGGCAGGCCGGGACGCACAAGCCGCAGCCCACGCAGCGCGCCAGGTTGACCTGGGCGGTCATCTCGATGCGCAGCGCGCCGAATTGGCAGGCGTCCACGCAGTTGGCGCAGGCCGAGCAGAGCGCCTCCTCCACCTGGCTGTGATAGGCCGAGGCCGCCACCACGCTCGTCACGCCGAGTTCGACCACGCCGCGCAGGATGCCGCACGAGCAGGTGCAGCAGTTGCAGATATACCACAGCCCGCGCTGATTGTTGCTGACCGAATGCACCAGGCCGGCCTGCGCCGCCCGCTGCAGCGTCTCCAGCGCCCCCTCGCGCGTCAGCGCCCGCACCTCGCTGCGGTTGTCGAAGGCCCCACTGGTCTCGCTCAAGATCATGCACACGTCCAGCGGGTGCTGGCAGCCCTCCCCGATCAGCGCCTTTTGTTTGCGGCAGATGCAGTCAACCACCCCCCAGGCTTTGACCGCGTTGATGATCTCACTGGCGCTCTCGTAAGGGCGGATCTCCAGCCTGGTCGTCACGCTCTCGCCGATCGGGATCACGCGATGCACCGGCGGCTGCACCGCCATCATTTTCCCGTAAGCCTGGCGGTAATACGCCTCGAACAGGGCGGCCAGTTCGGCGTCAATTCGCCCGACCTGCGCTTCATAGATGCCGACGACGAACGGCAGCAGGCCATAGCCCAGCCCGCCCTCCGCTCTCCCCGCCGCGATCAGCCCGCCGCGGGCCATCTCCTTAAGCTGTTGGCGCAGGGCGCGCGGGTCGGCCCCCAGGCGGGCGGCGATCTGCGCCGGCGTCTCCAGCGTCAGGCGCAGTTGAGCGGCAAGCTGCGCTTCCTCCGGCGTGAAGAGCCGGGCCAGCAGGCGTAGTTCCGCGCCATCTGCCGCCGGCGGGAAGCCGTTGGGCAGGGCGTCCAGGCGTTCAGCCAGGGGACGATACAGTTCCAGATTCATTGGCGTTGCTCCAAAAACCATTCCTGGCTGTTCAGCGGCGCTTCCTCACTCTTGGGTTGGATGCGCTCATAGCTGCCATCGGCGCGCATCAGGCGCGCCTTGACATTGTCCTTCAAATAGGTCGCCAGGATATTCTCACGGATATGTTGGATCATTTCCGGCTGTTGGATCGGGAACAGCACCTCCACCCGCCGGTCAATGTTGCGCGGCATCAGGTCGGCGCTGCCCAGGTAAATTTGCTCTTCGCCGCCGTTGCCGAAGTAGTAGATGCGGCTGTGTTCCAGGTAGCGCCCGACGATGCTGAGCACGCGGATGTTGTCGCTGATGCCCTTCATGCCCGGCCTGAGGCAGCACGTGCCGCGCACGATCAGATCGATCTGCACGCCGGCCTGCGAGGCGCTGTAAAGCTTTTGGATCATCCCCGCATCCACCAGGTGATTCATCTTAAAGATCAGGCGGCCGGGCTTGCCGCTTTGCTGATGTTCGATCTCGCGCTGGATCAGCGCCTCCATGCGCGCCCGCAGGTTGATCGGCGCTACCAGCAGCTTGCGGTAGTCCTTCTTGGCCGAGTAGCCCGTCAGGTAGTTGAACAGGTCGGTGGCGTCCGCCCCGATTTCGGGGTCGCAGGTGAACATGCCCAGGTCTTCATACAGGTTGGCGGTGACGGCGTTGTAATTGCCCGTCGCCAGGTGTACGTAGCGGTGGATGCCGTCCGCCTCCTGGCGCACAATCAGGGCGATCTTGGAATGCGTCTTCAGGCCGAGCAGCCCGTAGACCACATGCACGCCCTCGCTTTCCAGCTTGCGCGCCCAGCCGATGTTCGACTCCTCGTCAAAGCGCGCTTTAAGCTCCACCAGCACCGCCACCTGCTTGCCGTTCTCAGCCGCCTCCAGCAGCGCCGAGACGATCGGCGGGTTTTTGCCCACGCGGTAGAGCGTCTGTTTGATCGCCAGCACGCTCGGATCTTGCGCCGCGCGGCTCAGAAAATCTACCACCGGCGTGAAAGAATCGTAGGGATGGTGCAGCAGGAAGTCACGGCAGCGGATGGTGGCGAAGAGATCGCTTTCGGGGAGGGCGCAGTCCAGCATGACCGGCGTCGGCGGTTTGTAGGGGGCGTGGCGCAGATCGTAGCGCTCGATGCTGCTCAAGGCCATCAGGGCGCTCAAGCCCAGCGGCCCGCTGACCGTGTACATATCCCCGCGATCCAGTTGCAGGTTTTCGATCAAGATCTGGCGCAGATGGTTGGGCATGGCCGGGTTGATCGTCACCCGCACCACTGACCCGAAGCGGCGCTGCCGCACGCTCTGCGCCATCGTTTCCAGCAGGTCGG
This sequence comes from uncultured Anaerolineales bacterium, assembly GCA_903872065.1. Lineage (GTDB taxonomy): Bacteria > Chloroflexota > Anaerolineae > Anaerolineales > UBA4823 > CAIQJJ01. Next base: position 4,860 of record CAIQJJ010000134.1, read on the forward strand.
CGGCTTCGATCTCTTGAATGTCCAGGTCGGCGTCGCGCGTCACGCGGAAGGGATGCGCCGCCAGCACCTCCATGCCGGGGAAGAGCAGATGCACGTGCGCCGCGATGATCTGCTCTAGCCAGACGAAGTAGTGCGAGTGCGGCACGCTGCCATCTTTGCGCGTGCTGCCCGAGGAGCGCTTGATCGGCGTCAGGCGGGGCAGGGAGGGCGGCACTTTGATGCGGGCGAAGAACTCCTTGCCGTTCTTGTCGCGCACCAGCACCGCCAGGTTCAAGCTCAGGTTGGAGATGTGCGGGAAGGGGTGGCCGGGATCGAAGGCCAGCGGCGTCAGCACCGGAAAGACCACCTCATCGAAGTACTTCTGCATCACGTCCTTCTGGCGCTTGGTGAGCTGCGTGTAGTCAAGAACATGGATGCCGGCCTTCTTCAATTCCGGCAGCAGTTGATCCTTCCAGCAGTCATGCGCCTGCTTGAGCAGTTCCAGCGCCAGCTTGCGGATGGCGATCAACTGCTGCGAGGGGCTGAGTCCGTCCGGTGGAAAGTCGCTCACCCGCGCATCCACTTGCTTCTTCAGGCCGGCCACGCGCACCATGAAGAACTCATCCATGTTGGAACTGACGATCGCCAGGAATTTGACGCGCTCCAGCAGGGGCGTGCTGCAATCATAGGCTTCTTCCAGCACCCGGCGTTGAAATTCAAGGATGCTCAACTCGCGGTTGATGTAGAGCATCGGATCGTTCAAAGGGACGACCAGGGGCTTTTCGCGCGGCGCTTCGGGTTCAGCGGGCATTGCGTAGTCCTAATTTCTCGGCCAGGGCCGCATTGGTGGGTTCGACCAGCAGCGAGCCATCCTCGAAGACCAGCGTTGGCACGCTGCGCATCCCGTTGTTGGTCTTAAGGACAAATTTTTCCGCCTCGGGGTTGGCGTCAATGTCCATCCAGGTGTAGGGGATGCGGTATTTGTCGCAAAAGCGGCGCACGCGAAAACAGTCGCCGCACCAGCTTGAAGCATAGATAGTGATTTTTGCAGGAGGCATAAGCACCCTTGTTTTCTTATCGCGCCAGTATCTCGCCGAACAGCTTTTCCGCATTGCGATGGCAGATATTGTGAATCTCCTCATCGTTCAAGTGCGCCGAAAAGAGCGCCCCCACCGCCTGGTGCGGGTCGAACCAGGGCAGGTCGGTGCCGAAGAGCATCCGCTCTGAGCCGGCCTCCGCGGCGAACTTCTCCAGCGCCCCGCGGTTGTCGAAGATGGCGGTAAGTTCCAGGTAGATGTTGGGGAAGTCGCGCGCCAGCGCCACGGCGGCGTCCCAATCGTCGTGGCAGGAGTGGCCCAACAGAAAGCGCACATGATGGTAGCGTTCGGCCAGGGTGCGCACCGCCGCCGCGCCGTCGTAGGGGCTGCCGCCCCAGGTGTGCATCAAGGTCAGCAGCTTGTGCTGATCGGCGTATTCGAGGGCCGGGCGGTAGCCGGCGTCAGTGATCGGCACGCGGTGGTAGTCGGAGAGAAACTTGAAACCGACGAAGACATCGCGGTACTGTTCGAAGCTCGCCAGGTCGGCGGCTGCCATCTCAGGGTAATTGGGGTTGATTACGCAGTAGGCCCGCAGGCGGTCGGGGAAGCGCCGCGCCGCCTCAATGCTGGGCCGGTTGCCCATATCAGGAGACATCAGGGCGTGATGGTGCGAAAAGGTGAGCATCTTCACCCCGCATTCATCCATCGTGCCGATCATTTGCTCGACTTCGCCGCGCGGGAAATAGATCGCCCCCCAGGTACCCATGTGCCCGTGCATATCGTAGATCGGGCAGGTCGCAGATTTGCCCTGCTCCCAAAATTCACGCGCCAGGTTGCTTGTTCCGATCACCAGACCACCTCCGCCAGGATCCGTTCCAGGTTTTTGCCGGCGATGGCGGCCTTGGCCTCGTCGCGAATGCGGGCGTGCTGGATCGCCATCATCATCCCGCCGAAGTGACAGGCCGGAAAGCCGCTGCCGTACAACAGGCGCTCAGGCCCATAATCGGCCACGAAGGCCTCAATCCCGCCGTCCAACAAATAGAGCGCCGTATCCACATACACGTTCGGGTAGCGCTCGATCAACGGGCGAAAGCGGCGGTCTTCGCCCCAACAGCCGTGATCGCAGATTACGCACACCAGCTTGGGGAACTCGGCCAGCAAGTTGTAGAGGATATTCCAGTCGGCCCCTTGCGCCACCGAGAACATCAGCGGCACGCGATGTTCGACCATCGGCGCCAGCCACGACCCCATCGCCACTTCATTCAAGAAGAAATGGTGGTGAATGGGGAAGGCGCGCAGCGCCGTCACTTGCGCCCGGCGCATGGCCGCCAGGAACTCATCGAAGGGCGGAAACTCGCGCGCCTGGTTGGGCAGCAGCGCCCAACAGCCGGCCAGGCGTGGCTGCCCGGCAATCCGCTGCGCCAGCAGTTCATTGCCCAGGTGCGGCGAGGCGTCGAACTGCGCCACGTGCCAGACCAGGGCGCGCTCGACCCCGCAAAAGTCCATCTCGGCCAGGATACTGGCCGCATCCACCGCCGGCGGGTACACCTCGCGCCGCGCCGGCCGCCCGATGAAGGCATTGCAATCAAAAAATTCCATCGCCTTACTCCTTTCGTCGCATTACTCTTCCCCTTATTTTATACCAGAATACCTCGCGCGCAGATATAATTCAGCCTATGAAACCTGCGCAGATTTTACCCACCTGGGCGCGGCGGGTGAATCCCTACCTGATCCACGGCTTTCACCATTACCTGCGCAGCGGGCGCACCCGCCGCCCGGTCGCCGTCAACCTGATTGACGGCGATCTCACCTTCGTCGCCGACTTCCTCAACCGCCTCACCTGCGGCCCAGCCAGCACACCGGGCCTGTCGCGCGCAGGAGAAGCGCGCGACGCCTCATCAGAAACGAGCCCTTGAGGGTTTCTGAACCCTCAGGTCTATGATCACAGCCGTCAAAACGAAAGATAGGAGAACTTTATGCAATTCGCGCAAATCCAACACCTGACCGTCAGCCGCTTCATCTTGGGCAGCAACCCCTTCAGCGGCTTCTCGCATCAAAGCCCGGAGACCGATTGGGCAATGCGCCACTATTTCACCACCACCTGCGTCAAGGGCATCTTCCGCGAGGCCGAGGCGCTGGGCGTCAACACGCTGATCGCCCGCACCGACTTCCACGTGATGCGTACTTTAATGGAATACCGCGACGAGGGCGGGACGCTGCAATGGTTCGCCCAGACCTGCCCCGAAGTCGGCAGCCACGAGGCCTGCATCCAGCGTGCCGCCGCCTACGGCGCTAAAGCCTGCCACCTGCACGGCGGGGTGATGGACAACGCCTTCGCCCAGGGCAAATTGGACGATGTGCAGCCGGCCCTCGACCTGGCCCGTGAAAAAGGCATGCTGGCCGGCATCGCCGCCCACAACCCGCGCGTCATCGAGTGGGCGGAGGCGCATCTGGACCTGGACTATTACCTGTGCTGCTATTACAACCCCTCGCCGCGCGACAAGCGCCCCGATCATGTGCCGGGTGTGGCCGAACATTACCTGGAAGTGGATCGCCGCGCCATGACCGACATCATCCCGTCCCTTTCCAAGCCGGTGGTTCACTACAAAATCCTGGCCGCCGGGCGCAACGATCCCGCCGCAGCTTTCGCCTTCGCCGCCTCCAAGATGCGCGCCAACGACGCGGTCTGCGTGGGCGTCTATCCGAAAGACAAGCCGGATATGCTGCGCGAGGACGTGCGACTGCTGGACGAAAGCCTGGCGGCGCAGGGATAAGGCCGCTTTATTCCCGCCGCACCTTCACATCTCGCGCCTGCCCGATCTGGATCGCGTCGCTGCCCGCCTTTTGCGTCACCTTGGTTCCCGTCACCACATCCCCGCGCACATTCCCTTTCACCAGCACGCCGCCGGCCCCCACCACCGTATTTTGATTGCCTTGCACTACCGTCCCATCCCCCGTGTTGATGATCGCTCCAGTGGCGTCGCCGCCGATCGCCACTGCCCGATCCCCGCTGGCGATCACATTGCGAATGATCTGCTTGAAGGCGCGCTGGCTGCGCGAAGTCTCCACCTGGCGGAAGGCCGTTTCCTCCGGTGCTTCCTCGTTCGCGTCAAAGACGCCCAGCGTACTGGCCCCGCGGAAGAGCGCCACCGGAAACGGCCCTACCCCCTTCAACAC
>CAIQJJ010000135.1 GCA_903872065.1 uncultured Anaerolineales bacterium
AAGGAAAGGACGCGGTTGGCCAGGTTGCCCCAGGTGGCGACCAACTCGTTGTTGTTGCGGGCGACGAACTCCTTCCAATCCCAATCGGTGTCGCGCAGTTCGGGCATGTTGATCGTCAGGTAATAGCGCAGGGCGTCGGGATCATAGCGCGTCAAAAAGTCCAGCCCCCACACCGCCCAGTTGCGCGAGCCGGAGATTTTTTGGCCTTCCAGGTTCATAAACTGGTTGGCGGGGACATCGTAAGGGACGGTCAGCGGCGCGCCCTCTTCGCCGGCGAAAATTTGCAAGAACTGCTTGCCGGCCCCCATCAGTTGCGCCGGCCACATGGCGGCATGGAAGAAGATATTGTCCTTGCCAATGAAATAGAATGCTTTGGCCGCCGGATTCGTCCACCAGTCCTTCCACAGTTCTGGCTGTCCGGCGATCAGGTTGGCCTCGATGGCGGCTGAAAGATAGCCAATGACCGCCTCGAACCAGACGTACAGGCATTTGCCCTCCCAGCCTTCCAGCGGAATCGGGATGCCCCAGTCCAGATCGCGGGTGATCGGGCGCGCCTTCAGCCCCTCAGCCTGGATTTTGCCCAGCGACTCGCCGATCACGGTCTCGCGCCAATAACCCTGGCGCGCCTTGAGAAATTCGGCCACCTTGGGTTCAAGCTTGGAGAGGTCAAGGTAAAAATGCTCGGTCTCGCGCAGTTCGGGGGTGGAGCCGTCCACTTTCGAGCGCGGGTGGAGCAGCTTTTCAGGTTCCAAGACGCTGCCGCATTTGTCGCATTGGTCGGAGCGCGCCCCATCGTAGCCGCACAGGTAGCACGTGCCTTCGACGTAGCGGTCGGGCAAGAACTTTTTGGCGGCCGGCGAATACCACTGCGGGCGGCTCTCGGTATAGAGAAATCCATTTTGCTTGAGGGCTAAAAAGATGGCTTGCGACACCTTGAAGTGATTGTGGGTGTGCGTGGTGGTAAACAAGTCGTATGAAATGCCCGCTTGTTGAAAGAGATCCAGAAATTGGTCGTGGAAGCGCCGGTACACTTCCTCGACCGGCCGGCCCTCAGTGTCGGCGCGCAGCGTGACCGGGGTGCCGTGCGAGTCAGTGCCTGAGACCATCAACACGCGATCGCCCTTCAGCCGGTGATAGCGGGCGACGATATCGCCGGGCAGGTGGGAGCCGGTCAGGTTGCCGACATGGATCGGGGCGTTGGCGTAAGGCCAGGCGATGGCAATCAAAACATTGTTCGTAGTCATAGAGCGAAAACCTTCTTAAGTGTAAAAATAAGCCTGCAGACGGTCATTGAAAATGGAAACGGGCTGCCCGCACCTGGACAGCCCGTAAGAGTCGCGAAACGTGTCGGTTAACGCGCGTCCCCCGCGGCTGTCCAGATGTCGCCAGGCATGGGCATGAGCAAAACCGTGCAGATCGTGTGAGGAAACATAAGCCAAGTCTAAGCGCGGGCATGGCTTTTGTCAAGAAATTAAAGCCTTTTCATAAACCAAATCACGCGATGCAAAAAAACATTGTAAAATATTCAACGTGGAACTCAATACTCTCTTGCTCGGTCTGAGCTGGTTATATGCCATTGCAAACACAGCATTGGCGATTTTTGGGCTAAACCTGTTTTATCTCTTAGGTTTGGCCATTTATCATTGGCGCGCCTCGTTGAGCAGTCCTGCCCTGTTGGTCAACGAATGGCCGACGGTGTTGGTGCAGCTTCCGGTCTATAATGAACGCTATGTGATCGAGCGTTTGATTGACGCGGCGGCGGCGCTGGATTACCCCCCCGACCGGCTGCGCATCCAGGTGTTGGACGACTCGACGGATGACACGACGGACAAGGCGGCGGCGCGCGTCGCCTATCACCGCGCCCGCGGGACGCCGATTGAATACCTGCATCGCCAGGCGCGCACCGGTTATAAGGCCGGCGCGCTGGCAGAGGGCATGGCCGCCGCGCCGGGCGAATTCATGGCCGTGTTCGACGCCGATTTCATCCCTCCGCCCGACTTTTTGCGCCGCATGATCCCGCACTTCAACGAGGACCCGCGCATCGGCATGGTGCAGGCGCGCTGGGGCTATCTTAACGCCGAACAGACAATTATCACCCGCGCGATTGCCCTGGCTACCGACAATATCTTTGCAGTCGATCATGTCGCCCGCGGCGGCGCAGGCTTGCTGCTCAACTTCAATGGCAGCGCCGGCATTTTGCGCCGCGCGTGCGTGGAAGAAGCCGGCGGCTGGAGCGCGGATACCCTGGTTGAGGATTTTGATCTCTCCTACCGCGCCCAGATTGCCGGTTGGCGCATCAGGTATTGCAGCGATATTGTCGTACCAAGCGAACTGCCGGCCTCGGTGTTGGCGCTCAAACAGCAGCAGTTTCGGTGGGTGAAAGGCTCAATCCAGGTGGTGCGCAAATTAACCGGCCCGCTGCTGCGCTCGCGCCTCTCGCCGCTGCAAAAAGTGCAGGGGCTGCTGCACCTGGCGGGCTATTTTCCCTCCCTGTTGATGGTCTTTTCGCTGCTCTTTAGCTTGCCGGTGGTGCTTTTGCACGGTCAGACGCCCATTCACTGGAGTCTCTTGGGCGTCGCCATGCTGGCCCCGCCGCTGGCGATCATTTGGGGGCAGTCGCGCCTGCGCCACGACTGGCATATCAGTTGGCTCAATTACCCGGCCTTGTTTTTGCTTGGCCTGGGGCTGTCGGTCAGCAATACCAGCGCCATTGTGAGCGCCTTTTATGGTCGCAAGAATGTCTTTGTGCGCACGCCGAAATTCGCCGGCGCCGACCTGCGTAAAAACGCCTACGCGTTGTCGGTGGATTGGAGCGCCTGGGTCGAACTGCTGCTGGCGATTTATGGTTTTGGAACGGGCTACCTGGCCCTCTTCATGGCGCCGGCGCTTGCGCCTTTTATCTTCATGTATGCACTGGGCTTTGGCTTTACCGCCGTGCTGGGTTTCTGGCAGAGCGGCAGGGTGCATTTTTCCAAGAAACAGCAAAAGGATTGACTATGACAGAGACTGCATGGATACGTTTTCCGAAAGATTTTCTCTGGGGCGCGGCGACCTCCGCTTATCAGATCGAAGGCGGCTGGAACGAGGATGGGCGCGGCCCTTCAATCTGGGATCATTTTTGCCGGCAGCCCGGGCGCGTCCAAACCGGCGAAAACGGCGATAGCGCCGCCGATCATTATCACCGCTGGGCCGAGGATGTGGACCTGATGAGCCAGATCGGCCTGAAAGCTTACCGCTTCTCGGTCGCCTGGACGCGCATTCTCCCGACCGGCGCCGGCGCGGTCAACAAGGCCGGGCTGGATTTCTACGATCGTCTGGTGGACGCCCTGCTGGAGAAGGGGATTACGCCCTACCCTACCTTGTTCCATTATGATTTGCCGCAGCCCTTGCAAGACCGCGGCGGCTGGCCCAACCGCGACACGGCCAAACTGTTTGGCGATTACGCGGCGGTGATCGGAGCGCGCCTGGGCGACCGCGTCGATCATTGGATCACGCACAACGAACCCTGGGTGACGGCGTTCTTAGGTCACCTCACCGGCGAACACGCCCCCGGCCAGCGCAATCCCTTTGCCACCGTCGCCGCCACCCACCATGTCCTGCTGTCGCATGGCTACGCGCTGCAGGCCCTGCGCGCCGCGGCGAAGCGCCCGCTGCAAGTGGGGGCGGCGCTCAACCTCAGCCCCTCCTATCCGGCCTCATCCGCCCCGACCGACCAAAAGGCGGTGCAGTTTACCGATGGCTTCATCAACCGGATTATCCTCGACCCGCTGCTCAAAGGGCGCTACCCCGAAGACTTCACCTCCAGTTGGGTGTGGCGTTGGTTGGAGCGCGGGCTGGGCCGCCGCTCGCGCCAATTGATCCAGGCGGACGATCTCAAAGTGATCGCCGCGCCGATGGATTTTGTCGGCGTCAATTACTATACGCGGGCCGTGGTGCGTTACCTGCCGGTCGTGCAGTCCATGCAGACGCGCCCCAAAGACAGCGAATATTCGCAAATGTGGGAGATTTACCCGCCAGGCCTCTACGACTTGCTCACCCGCCTGCACAAAGAGTATGGCCATGCCAACTGGCTGGTCAGCGAGAACGGCGTGCCGGTTCCCGACGTGGTTGCAGCAGACGGCGGGGTGCATGACCCCGACCGCATCCGCTATTTGCGCAATCACATCCTCCAGGTGCAGCGCGCCCTGGCCGCCGGCGTGCCGGTCAGCGGCTATTTCGTCTGGTCCTTGCTGGACAACTTTGAATGGGTCTACGGCTATGGACGGCGCTTTGGCCTGGTCTATGTGGATTTTGCCACCAAGCAGCGCACTCTCAAAGACAGCGGCAAATGGTATGCGCAGGTGATCCGCGACAACGGCTTGCAGGCTTAAGCAGGGAAAACCAGGATCGCCGGAAAAACAACGAACGCGAAGGACTCCTTCGCGTTCGCTGTTTTTCACCGAGAATCTTGTTTTTTACTTCTTCATCCACAGTTCGTGGACTTGATTATCCTGGCCGCGATAGATGACATGCTGCGACTTATCCTCTTCCCAGGCAAAGCCGATGGGATCGCTGGCCGCTTGAGGCGCGCCAGCCATGGCGCTGAGCGCCCCGCCGTTCTTCCACTCGGCGCTGAACATCTCGTTGCGGAACCACAGCTCCAGAATCTGGTTGTCCTGGGTGCGGTAGAGCAAATGCTGCGTCTTATCGCCTTCCCAGGCAAAACCGAACGGGTCGCCCGTCCCCGCCTGGGCGCCGGCCTTGGCGCTGATCGCGCCGCCGTACTTCCACTCGGCGCTGGCCAATGACTTGGAGAACCATAGTTCTTGAATCTGGTTATCGGCGCTGCGGTAGACGACGTGCTGCGTGTGATCGCCATCCCACGAAAAGCCCATCGGGTTGCTGGCGGCGGACGGCGCGCCGGTCTTGGCGCTGAGCGCCCCGCCGTACTTCCAACTGTTGTCCATCAGCCCGTGGCGATACCAGAGCTCGTGAATCTGGTTATCCTGCCCGCGGTAGATGATGTGCTGGGTCTTATCCTGTTCCCAGGCGAAACCGGACGGGTCGCCGGCGGCGGCCGGCGCAATCGCCTTGGCGTTGATTGCCCCGCCGTATTCCCACTTCGCCCCGGCGATATTCTTCTTGCAGAAGATTTCATGGATATTGTTGTCCACGCCGCGGTAGATGACGTGCTGCGTGTGATCGCCTTCCCAGGCGTAACCGAAAGGATCGCTGGCCGCGGCTGGCGCGCCGGTCTTGGCGCTGAGCGCTCCGCCGTACTGCCATTTGGCTCCCGAAAGGTCCTTTTTGAACCAAATTTCGTGAATCTGATTATCCTGGCCGCGATAGACAATATGCTGCGTCTTATCGCCTTCCCAGGCGAACGCGCTCGGATCGCCGGCCGCGGCCGGCGCGCCGGTCATCGCGCTGAGCGCCCCGCCGTACTTCCATTCGGCGTTGAAGAGGCCCTTCTTGTACCAAAGCTCGTGAATTTGATTATCCTGGCCGCGATAGACCACGTGTTGTGTTTTATCATGCTCCCAGGCGAAGCCGATCGGCCGTCCGTTGGCGGCTGGCGCGCCGGCTTTGGCGCTGATGGGATTATGCTGCCATTTTGCCATAGGTGTTCATCTCCTGTAACTGCTAAAAAAGGTGGAACTGTTTGTGAAGAAACACGCGGCATTGTCTTGGAACAATGTCTGACTAATTATAGTACAATGTCAACCTGGCGAGGATAAATATTCCGTGAGGTTGGCGGGCGACTCCCAATGGGTCGTTTTTGATGTATAATTTAACCCGCAGATCGTGGTAATAGTCTTGCTGCAGCCCTGGTGTGGGAGTGCCTGATGAGTGAAGAACGCGGTTACCTGAACTTCGATCTTTTGATTGAGCCTCAGGGCGCGGGGTATCGCGCCCGTTTGCTTGATTCGCCGGCCGGGATGGGGGATGAAGTTTTCTTTCACTTGCCTTTCAATGAAACGGAACTGGATGCTTTCTTGCGTAAGGTGGGTCGCTCACGGCGCGGGGAGCGCGTCGTGGATGCGGAAGCCGACGTGGATAAGGTGAAGCTGGCGCGCGCCTGGGGCGAAAAGCTCTTTCACGCCGTCTTGGGGCAGGGGCTTTACGGGCGTTACTGCGCCAGCCTGGCGGCGGCGCAGGAGCGCGGCCAGGGCCTGCGTTTGCGCCTGCGCCTGGTTTCGCCTGGGCTGAACAGCTTGCCCTGGGAGTACCTGTGCGAGCCTGGCGGCGATTTCCTTGCCCTGTCCACCCAAACGCCTGTCGTGCGTTACTTCGAGTCGACTCAGTCTACCCCGCCTCTGGTGGTGGGGCAGCCGTTGGTGATCCTGGCTGTGATCGCCAGCCCGGCGGATTATCCGCCCCTGGATGTGGAGGCCGAGTGGCGGCGCTTGCAGAGCGCCCTGCGCCCGCTGCTGGCGCGCGGCCTGGTCACACTGGATCGCCTGGAAGCTGCCACGCTCTCTGCCTTGCAGCGCCGTTTGCGCGCCGGCAAAGTGCATATTTTGCATTCCATAGGGCATGGCAGCTTTGATCCAAAGTCCCAGGAGGGGCTGCTGCTGCTTGAAAACGAGAGCGGCCACGGTCGCTGGATCAATGCGCAAGCCTTGGGGGCCTTGCTGCATGATCATGAGGCCCTGCGCCTGGCGGTGCTGAACGCTTGCGAGGGGGCGCGCAGTGGGAAGGCCGATCCACTGGCCGGCGCGGCGCAGTCCTTGCTGCGGCGCGGCCTGCCGGCGGTCATTGCCATGCAGTTTGAGATCACTGACCAGGCGGCCATTGCTTTTTCGTCTGAGTTTTACAGCGCCCTGGCCGATGGTTATCCGGTGGAGGCCGCCCTGGCGGAGGCGCGCAAAGCCATTCACAGCCAGAATACGATCGAATGGGCCACGCCGGTTTACTATTCACGTATACCGGATGGCAAAGTCTTTGATCTGGCCGCGGCGCAGAAACCAGCGGCTGTTGCGCCGCGGCCGAGTGAGCCGCCCCGCCGGCGCGCCCGTTGCTTCATCGGCTATAAGCGGCGCGTCGAGCGCGACCGGCAGTTCGCCCAATATTTGTATGACTTCCTGACCGCCCAGGGACAAGAAGTGTTCATTGATCTGACCCTGCGTTCGGGCGACGACTGGCTGCAGAAAATTGATCAGCAGTTGAAGGCCAGTGACTATTTGATCGTCCTGCTCTCCGAAGCTTCGGCGGACAGCGAAATGATGCAAGCCGAGGTGCGCCGCGCCTACGAATATCGCAAGCTGCAGGGACGTCCCAGAACGCTGCCGGTGCGCCTGGCATATCAAGGGATGCTGCCCTACGCCCTGGACGCTTATATCGAACCCTTGCAGTACATTTTCTGGCACAGCGCCGCCGATAACCAACGGGTTGCGCAGGAATTGTTGGAGGTCATTGCCGGCCAGCAGGATCGCCCGGCCGCGCCGGCGGTTCGTTTCGCTGCGCCGGCCATTCTTTCGGAAGATGGACGCCCGCTTTCCTTCCCAGGACAAACCGCTCCGCCTCTGCCTGAATTTGATCCGCGCTTTCTTGAGGAATTGGAAGCCCCCGGCGGGGCGTTGAAATTGTCCGACCGCCTGTACATCGAGCGCAAAGCGGACGAGCGCCTGAAGCGGGAGATCCTGAAAGCCGGTTCGACCACTACGATCCGCGCCTCGCGCCAGACCGGCAAAACCTCGCTGCTGGCGCGCGGCCTGCAACATGCCCGCCTCACTGGAAACATTGTCAACCTGGATTTGCAAGCGGTCGCTCAAGAGCACCGTGCGACGCCGGACGTATTTTTTCTCTACCTGGCCAATTTCCTGGCGCGAAAATTGCACCTGCCGCCCGCCGCGGTGGCGGCAGTCTGGCAGGAGGGGCTTGGCCCGCAGGACAAATTGACCCGTTTGCTGGAAGAGATCATTCTGCCCGAGAGCAAGACCCAGGTGGTGCTGGCCCTGGACGAGGCCGATCGCATTTTGGAGGCCCGCTTTGCCAGCGATTTCTTTGCCCTGCTGCGCGCCTGGCATAACAACCGCGCCCTGGATGAAGTGTGGCGCAAGCTCAACATTGTCCTGGTCATTTCCACCGAGCCTTACCTGCTGATTGCTGATCCCAACCAATCCCCGTTTAACGTCGGTTTGAAGCTGGAACTGGAGGATTTCAATGAGGCCCAGGTGCAAGAACTGAACCGGCGGCATGCCTCGCCGGTGGGAGAGCGAGATTTGGCCTCCTTTATGGAATGGTTTGGCGGACATCCTTACCTGGCGCGCAAGGCGCTCTATACCCTGGTGGTTGACCAATGCTCATGGGCCGAGCTGACGCGCCTGGCTGCCAGCGATCAAGGGCCTTTTGCTGACCATTTGCGCCGCCAGCATTGGCTGCTGCGCAATGAGCGTGACCTGCAAGATGCACTGCGCCAGGTGCTGCGCCAAAACCGCTGCAGCGATGACATGGCCCTGTTCCGCCTGCTGCGCGCCGGGCTGGTTAAGGGCAATGGCGAGTGTTACACTTTTCGCTGCGGTTTGTACGAGCGCTACTTTAAGGATAAACTGGCATGAGTCTTCGATCTGAGCGCGATGCCGAGAGCGATGTTGAGCGCAATGCTGCGCGCGATGTTCAAAACAATCCTCAGGGCGTCGAATTTTTCGTCGCCGGCGGGACGCTGCGCCTCGATTCGCCCTCTTATGTCCAACGCCGGGCCGACGAGGAACTTTTCCGGCGCGCCCTGGCGGGCGAGTTTTGTTATATCCTGACCTCGCGCCAGATGGGCAAGTCCAGCCTGATGATCCGTACTGCCCGCCGTCTGCAAGACGAGGGGGTTCATGCGGCGATCATTGACCTGACCCAACTTGGCAGCCTGTCGGTCGCTCAAGAGCAGTGGTACCTGGGGCTGCTGACCCAGTTGAAGCGCCGCCTGCGCTTTGCCGCCGATCCCGTTGCATGGTGGCAGGCGCGCAGCGCACTGGGATGTGTGCAGCGTTTTACCGACTTCTTGCGCGAAGTGCTGCTGGAGCAGGTCTCCGGGCGGGTGGTCATTTTCATTGATGAGATTGACACCACCTTGAAACTGGATTTCCGCGACGATTTCTTTGCCGCCATCCGTGCCTTGCACAATGCCCGCGCCGAGGATGCGATCTGGTCCCGCCTGTCCTTTGTGCTGCTGGGTGTGGCCTCGCCGTCCGATTTGATCAAAGATCGCACTCGCACCCCCTTCAATATTGGGCAGGAGATCCATTTGTCCCGTTTTAGCCGCCGCGACGCCAGCCTGCTGGCGCGCGGCCTGGAGCAGGCTTACCCCGGTTCGGGAGCCGCCATCTTCGAGCGAGTCTTTTATTGGACGCAGGGCCACCCTTACCTGACGCAGAAATTGTGCCATGAACTGGTCGAAAAAGCATCCCCGGCCTGCAGCCACGCCGAGGTGGATGCGCTGGTGCAGGAGTTGTTTTTGGCGAAAGAGGCCCGGCGCGAGACCAACTTGCAGTTTGTGCGCGATAGTGTGCTGTCCCATCCCCAGAAGCAGGCTTTGTTGAAGCTTTACGCCCGCATCCAGCGCGGCGGCGCGGTGAGGGACAACCAGCAGTCGGCGCTGCAAAACCAGTTGAAGTTATCTGGCCTGGCGGTGGAGGAGGGCGGCTTTTTGCAGGTGGGCAACCGCATTTACCAGGCTGTTTTCAATCAGGCCTGGGTGCGCCAAAACACGCCTGTGAATTGGGTCGCCTGGCTGGCCGCCGTGGCTTCCGCAGCGACCCTCTTGTCCGTTGGGCTGCTGCTGTACAGCGTGATCGTAGATGCGCAGGCCACTTATGCCGAGAACTGCATTTTGTATCCCCGCCAGGAGCAGAAGCGCTTTGCCTGCCTGGCGACGTTGTTCCGCTTGAGGCCGCTGCTCGCGCCGGAGACTTACGCCGACCGCGGGCGCGAATGGTTCGATGGTTTGCCGGCGGAGCAAAAACTGGCCCTTTTTGCGGCTGACTCGCTTCACTCTTCGCCCGAAGATGTGATTCTGGTGGTCAAAGAACTCTATGATACCCTGGCGGACGTAGAGCAGAACGGCAGTTCCGACCAATTGTTAGACGCCATGCGCGCTGCTTTGCCAGACGCCGACGGCCAAAAAGAAGCTTCGACCTTGCGGCAAGAGATGGATTCCTGGCGGCAGGCCCGCTTTGCGCTCAGGCAGGGGCAGTATGAAGAGGCGCGTGTCGCCTACGACAAGGCCTTGCAGCTCAACCCCGACAACCCGGCCATCTGGTATGAGCAGGCGGTTGTTTTAACGTGGATGAAAGATTATCCGAACGCTCTGGCGGCGCTGGATAAAGCCATCGCGATCGCCAAAAAATCCGGCGCTGCCATGCCCACCGCGACGCCTGTGAGTGATGTGACGCCATCCGCCGCGCCCGATTCGCCGGCGACTCAGGCGAGCGCCGCCGAGACGACTCTCGCTGCGCCCTCGCCGGCAGCGCCAGGCGAGGCAGCTCAGACGGCAGCCTCCACTCCGGCGGAGATTCTCTTGATCATTTCGCCGTCGCCCTTTCCTTCTTTGACGCCCACTGCTGCGCCAGACCTTTCGGGCAATCCGCGGGTGGTGACGCTGGCGAAAATGCTCGGCGCGGCAGCGGCTTTGATCAATAGCGAACAGGGACTTTTTAATGCCCTGATCATTGCGCCTGCTGGAGAATATTCTGATCTCAGACAGAGCTTTCCATACCCTCAAGGCGGAGCGATGGCGTTGATACCGGCCGGGGCGTTCCAGATGGGTGGGAATGCGGATGCCGCGCTCCAAGAATGCCAGCAGCTTTGTCCGACCTGTGGCTGTGAACGCGGTATATTCACCGACGAAGAACCGATCCATACCGTGACGTTGGACGCCTTTTATATGGACGTGTACGAAGTGACCAACGCCCGCTACCAGGAATGCGTCCAGGCCGGCGCGTGTTCCGCGCCGTCTGAGTCCAAGTCTTACACGCGCGACAGCTATTATGGCAGTTCACAGTTTGCAGATTACCCGGTCATCCTTGTGTCGTGGGACGACGCCAAAACCTACTGCGAATGGCGCGGGGCGCGCCTGCCGACCGAAGCCGAATGGGAAAAGGCCGCCCGCGGCGGAGTGGAAGGGAAGCTGTATCCCTGGGGGGATGTCTTCGATGGCAGTCGCGTCAACTTTTGTGATAAGAACTGTTCGTTTGATTGGGCGAACCAGGACTTTGACGATGGCTATGCCGATACCTCCCCCGTGGGAACCTACGCCCCCAATGCCTATGGCTTGTACGATATGGCCGGTAATGTTTATGAATGGGTAGCGGATTGGTATGCGGCGGATTATTACGCCGGTTCGCCGGCGGATAACCCAAAAGGCCCTGCGTCAGGGGAATATCGTGCGCTGCGGGGTGGGTCGTGGGACGACCTTGGAAACTTCGTGCGAGCGTCGAACCGCGGCAGGAACAACCCTACGTACCAGTACGTTCTCACTGGTTTCCGCTGCGCCTTCTCACCCTGACTCTGGATTCCTGGTCGCTGGAATGCTGGATTCTGAATCCTGCCTGTGGGCGTCCAGCCCACAGGCAGCGCCGGTTGTCGTGCATTGGTCGCGGCCGGGGCGGTACGAGGGGGCGAAGCGGCCGGCGCGATTGGTCGTCCATCATCCACCGGGAATCCATCGGTAGCGTACCGTAGTCCCGCGGGAACGGGATACCATCCAGGGAACAATGTTTCGGGAGGTGAGGGTGGAGATCATCCAACAGACCGCGTTCGGAGGGGAGGCCAACACCGTCCAATAGACCGTGTTTCGGGGGGGAGGGCGAAGCATACGGCGCGATGGATCGTCCCGTAGACCGTTTTTCGGAGCCGTATGCTTCGCCCCTACGCCCATCGCGGACGGATTGCCAACCCGCGCATGCAACCTCATCCCATCTGCGCGCATGACGGAACCGCCGTAATCATCATAACCATCGTGATCATCGTAGGGGCGCAGGGGTGAATCTCCTACGCACCTGTTTTCCTCGATCCCCCTGCGCCCTTCCCCGGACGGATTGCCAACCCGCGCACACAACCTCATCCCCATCCGCGCGCGACATTCCACCGCGGCAAGGGCGCAGGGGGTGCCGTCCAAACATCGGCTCTTTGCGATCACCCCTGCGCCCCTACACGCGGTCTACGCGAACCCGGGGCGGATGGGTGAGGCCGGGTTGTATGAATGAGGCGAAACATACGGCGTAATTTGTTGTCCATTGCCGATCATCATCCACCGGTAATACACCGTTAATGCACCGTAGGGGCGAAGCATACGGCGGGATCTCTCGTCCAGGGGACAATACCTTAATGCCG
>CAIQJJ010000136.1 GCA_903872065.1 uncultured Anaerolineales bacterium
CTTACCAATTTCTGACCCCGGATTTTGCCATTCGCGAGATGATCCGACCTGAATGGGGTGTGTTGCAGGGATTTGGGCTGAAAGCCCGGGACTTACAACCTGCGCAGGTACAAGAATTGGTCCAACTGAGGGCCGTGCACCGTTCGTTATCGGCAACTGATCTGGCTGCATTTCTGCTCGCCAGAGAGTTTGTCGCCACGCTTCTAACCGGAGATCGGCGGTTGAGTGAACTGGCTACGGCAAATGGCGTCACGACACATGGGGTTCTCTGGTTACTGGATGAGTTGGTAGATGCCGATGTAATCACTCCCGGCGAGGCGGCTGACGCACTTAACCAGATGCTGAACCAGGGAGCAAGATTGCCGCAGGACGAATACAGAAGGCGACTGACAAGCTGGTTGGGACAGGTGGGGACTTGAGCCATTATATTCAACGGGAGGGTATTGATGGTTGTATCTCAGCCCAAAAGTGATTTAAATCAGTCGAGCCTGACATTTCTGTACTTGATTGCAGGTCTGGTTTCTTTTTCAGAGAATAATTGGCAATACCCATTTCCATCAACCCTATCGAGGGCGCGGGGTTTGCTATATGGGGCAGCTATCGAAAAAGGGGATTGGAAATTTCAATCACTCAGCGAATTTATCCAGATAGTACAAACTCCTATAAAAGAATGGTGGCCGTTCGAAGATCTCCCGGAAGGAGCAGATCCCGACATTCCCCTTGTCGATTCTCAGCTTCAGGTCTGTAATTATTTGGAAGAATTGCTGCTGGATATGGATGAATTACTGGGGAGCCAGTTGTTTGATGCGAAAGAACTCAAGTTGGTCCTGGATAATCGTAAAATCCGTGAAGCCCTTCAACAGGCCCAACGTCAGCCCGAGCTTGAAGAAGCCTACGTTGCTTTGAGATATTTTCTCATCAAACATCCCTGGATCAATGTTAGCGATGGCGTCAGTATTCCACGCGATGCCATCCAACTAATGGGTAACGTAAGCGATTATTATGAGAAGCCATCAGTCAATATGTTGCATGATGGAAGAATCTGGTTATGTCCGCGCTGTAACGGCATACTGATTTGGGCCAAAGACAGCCCCCACTGCGCAACTTTGGGTTTGTGCGATCGGTTAGTGAAATTTGAAGACGCAGAATCAATTATGGGAGAGATAAAAACCCTGAAGATGACTTTTCGAAAACGAGTTCAACTCCCAGGCTTGCCTGAAGTGCAAATGTTTGAAGAAATGTCTAAAATTTCAGGAGTGGAAGTCAGGCTGTGGCCGGAAGCCGATCGCTATGATTTATCAGTAGAGAAAAAGGGCGTATTCCATTGGGCCCTCGATGTCAAAGATTATGCGAGCGAATTCACGCTTAGCAACCTGTTTCGCCGCCATTCATCGCCAGTTGTCAAGGGGGCCGAATTTTTTTATGTGGTTCCAGATCATCGCGAGAAAATCAGCCCCGGTTATATTGCTAGATTGCGACGGTTGTCCCCGGATACCCCAATTCGGCTCATGAGTGATCTGTTGGAAAAAGCCAAG
>CAIQJJ010000137.1 GCA_903872065.1 uncultured Anaerolineales bacterium
CATCAAACAGGCGCAGTTTTCAACTGCAATTCCCCGTTTTGTTCAATAGATGCCAGGGTGGACTCTAATTCAAGCAGGTCTACCAGGCGCACGCCCAATTCCTGCGCGGCAGCGCGGGCGGCCGGGGTGAAGCCTTCGCGGCCAAACAAAATATACTGCGCCTGCCAGCCTTCGCTCACCTGGGGCATTCGCCGGCTGCGCTCGATCAAATCAAGCAGAATATTGCGGCTGATCGGCTCTCGTCCCCACTTGCACTCACCGATCAACAGTTTCTTCTCGCGCCGGTTGGCGGCGACAACATCTAACTGCACCCCCTGGCCGCGCTGCTGACGCCAGTAGCTGCCAACCAGTTCAGGTTCAAAATCCAGTTTGCCCAGCGCCCCCGCCGAGAGCGTCCATTCACGGCACAGGTCTTCAAAGACATAGGTTCCGATAAAAGCGCGCAGTTCTTCGTAAATCTGGGTTACAGCCACATCCAGCAGCCCGCGGTCAATTTTGGAGAGATGCGGCACAATGAACCGGTAGTAAAAATGCAAGAACCGGTCGTGGATAAAATATTGCCCTTTGCGGCCCGTTTCTGATGAAAAGATCGGATCCCGGCGCTCGATCAGTTCAAGCTCTTCCAGGATGCGGATGTAATGGCTCAGGCTCGTTTCTGAAACGCCAGCCATCGCAGCAATTTCACTCCATTTGTGAAAACCGCTGCCAACAGCCGACAGCACAGACTCAAATGTTTGCGGCTCTTTAAGCTGTTCGTGGAGCATGACCGCGGGATCGCCCAACATAATGCTGCCTGCCGCCAGGCAGTATTCCTTGAGCGCCTGGACGAAGGTGGGGGCCAGGGTAAACAGGTTGAGATAAGCCGGCACGCCGCCCGTGACAGCATAAATTGCTACCCGCTCATCCGGCGTGCGTTCAGGAAACAGATCCAGCAGGGCGGCGTAGGGCAAGGGGCGCAAACGGATCAGGGCTGTGGCTCTGCCATACAGAGGGGCGTGGTAAGAGATCACCTCCCGTTCCATCATGCCCACCAGCGAGCCGGTCAGGACGAGTTTGAAGTTTGGTTGGCGGCTGAAGCGGTGATCCCACATCCGCTGCAGCAGGCTGGGCAGGGCCGGGTCGTTGCGCACCAGGTAGGTGAACTCATCCATGACAACCAACTGCGGCGTGGAGAACTGTGCTACAGCATCCGCCAGGTGATTGAACGCCTCTTCCCAGGATGTGAAAGAAAACCCGGCGGCCGGGGCGGTTTTGAAGCGCGGGTCGTAGCGAAACAGGGCTTGCGAAAAATCCCGCAACTGGAAGGTGGTATTGTGGGTCGTGGCCATCCAGTAAAAGCTGCCGCCGAGTTTGCGGCTTTCAATAAAATGGGTCAAGAGGGAGGTTTTGCCAACCCGCCGGCGGCCAAATAAAATTAGCAGCCCGGCTTCAGGGGATTGAAAGAAGCGTTCGACAGCTTGTAATTCGCGTTGGCGACCGGTGAATTTCATGGTTGTCCTTTGTGTAATAACATTGTGCGCGCAATCATTGTGGAGACAATGTTATTATACATCCATTCTGGTTGTGGAGCGATATCAAGAACGGATTAAACGGAAGTCTGCCCGTCCGATTTTCAATCCGCGAACAGCTTTTCCATGACCACCGCGCCACTCTTTGAATCACTGAAAAGAAATGAAGGGGATGAGACACTGAAAAGAACCCGCCGTTCGGCCCAACGCGCTTGAGCGCGTTTCCCATAGCATCCGATGAATTGATTCATCGGACTCCGCGACGGAAAGAGACTCTCCGGCGGGCAAAGCTGTCCAACAGGATTTCAAGAACTGATTGAACGGAGGGATCGCTGTCCGATCATCCGTTCAATCAGTTCTCCAATCCGCTGACAGCTTCCTCACGATCGCCGCGCGACTCTTCGAACCACGCCTGGGGTCAGCGCAATCGCCTAAAGCGGCGACATCCAACCAAAGTAACGTCTGCGGGTGTATTTTGGGGTGAGGCGGAAGGGAGAATACCTGCGAGCCGGGCTACTGCACAAAGGTCAGGTGTTGGCCGGAGGCATCGGGGTTGGTCTTGTGGAAAACGCGCCGGCCTTGTTTTTGCAGCGCCTCGAGGATGGGCGACGGCTCGAAATTGGTGACGAGCAGCACGAATCCGCCTGCTGTGCGCCTGGTCAGCAGTTCGTTGATCTTGAGCAGCGGTACTTCCCCGCGATCGAGCAGGGCGCTGCCGTCCAGGGTAAATTCCGGATCGCCGGCGATCCAGCCGGGGTCGGTCTCGGCCCGCGGAATGGCGACGACCAGCGGCGGGGCGTCGCCGGCGGGCAGTTCGGCATGGCCGGCGGCGCGGCGCAGTACGTTAATGAAACAGTCCACATCCACGCCGCCGATTTGGGCGGCTTTTTCGATGGTGGCCAGTTTGCCCACCGTGCGGCGCAGCACCGGGTTCTTGAGATTCTGGAAGGGCGGGGCGACGCCGATGATGTGATCTTCCAGAAAGGGGTAAGCTTCGAGCAGGTCAAACAGTTTGGTGTTACGGGTAATTTCCATAGTCAGCTCCCAAGCCAGGTCGCTCAGCCTTGCGGCGATTCGTCATAAGCCAGCAGGCGGCGCTCGCCTTCCAGAGAGCGTACTTCCGTCAGGTCTTGCGTCACTTCCAGCGTGCCGAGGTAGCCGCCCTGGGCGTCGCGCACAGCGTAATAGCAGATGTAAACCAGCCGCCCGTGCAGGTCGATCCAGAAGCGGGCGCGCTCCTGCTTCCCGGCTTTGAAATCCTTGACGATCTGATTGACAATGTGGACGCTCTTGGGCGGGTGGCAGTACTGCACCTTGCGGCCCAGGATGGCGCGCGAGCGGTTGAAGATGCGCTCTTTGCCGGGGGTGAAGTAGCGCACAGTATCGTCCTTATCCACAAAGGTCAGGTCGAAGGGCAGGGCGCTGAAGGCGGCGATCAACTCGTCCAGGGTGAAGCTGCCGGTGGGCATCTGGATGCGGCCATGCTGCGCGACGGGCTTGCGGATTTCGGTATGCACGCCTCCCTCGGGCGTCCAGGCAAATTCGGGGGCGTAGAGGCAGTAGCCGTACTCGTCGCTTTGCAGGTAGATTTCGTACCAATCCTGCTCGGTCAGCAGGGTCAGGGCGGTGGGGAACATGATCTTCTCTTCTTTGTAGACCATGTCGTCAACTGCTTCGATGGCCGGGCCGATGGTGAACAGGGCGTAGGCTTTGGCCTCGGCGGCGCTCATGCTCTCGGTCTGCTGCAGGCCATCGAGAGTCTGGCGCAGCAGGTTGCGGGCCTCGTCGTGCTTGCCCCACATGACCAGCGGCGGGCCGGGCAGTTGGTTCTTTTCAAAGTAGGGGAAGAGCAGGTATTCTTTGCGGCGGTAGTGCTTGTCCACATCCATCAGGTCGTTGAGCGATTGTTGGATAGCGCGCATCTCGGCGGTGGCGTCTTGCGCATCGGGCAGGCTTTCCAGCTTCTTCAACGCCAGGCGAATCTTGTTGGTGGTCTGGATCAGGGCCTTGTTTTCTTGGACGAAGGTATGCACCGGGTGGCCAGGGGTGGTTTCGGGGGTTTCGCTCAAATCGAGGTGCTTCTTCAGGACGCGGGTGTGGGTGTCGCACAGGCGCTGAATCTCTTCGGCGGGGATGCCTTCCTGCACCAACTGCACTTCCATAATAAAGACATCGCTGTAATCGGCTTCATCGAGCATGGTTTCGAGCTGGGCTTTGACGCGCTCTTCAGCCTCGCCGGAATGCAACTGCCGGATCAGGGATTTCATGATTGCAATGCGCTGTTGGCGATTGTTGATAATTTCACTCATCAGGGATTCTCCAAAAGTTGAAAGATGGTCTATTTTATACCATTTTAGTCCCATTTTGTCTTTGCTTTGGAGCAAAGAGGGGGTGAGGCGGGAGTTAATCTTGCTCCCATAATGGGAGCATGGTATAATAGAAATATATGCACATCATCTCCAAAAAAGCTGTTGTTGAATTTTGGCAATCGCATGCAGATGCTGAAGGGCCGCTGAAAGCCTGGTACGATCATGTCAAAAGGGTTCATTGGCAAACGCCAGCAGATGTGCAAAAAGATTATGGCGCGGATCTAATTCTGCCGGATAACCGAGCTGTGTTTAACATCAAAGGAAATCGCTATCGCCTGGTTGTTCGCATCAATTACGCTGCTCAAAGTGTGTATATCCGGTTTATTGGCAGTCATGCAGAGTACGACCAGGTTAATGTGACGAAAATTTAGGAAAGATAGAAGGTCATGGATATTAAGCCAGTCCGAACTGAAAAAGATTACGAGGAAGCGCTCGCTCAAATAGACGCTCTTTTCGACGCCCAGCCTGGAACGCCGGATGGCGACTTGCTCGAAATGCTGACGCTGCTGGTGGAGGCTTATGAAGAGCAGCATTACCCGATTGCTCCCCCCGACCCTATTGAAGCGATTGAATATCACATGGAGCGCCTGGGGTTGACGCGCCGTGACTTGGAGCCTTATATCGGCAGCCGGGCGCGGGTTTCAGAGATTCTCAATCGCCGGCGTCCATTGACTCTGACGATGATCCGCAATTTGCAGGCCGGGCTGAGGATTCCGGCGGAAACTCTCTTGCAGTCCTATTCGCTAGTTCAAGCTGCCCCTGTAAAAGCGGGCGCAAGGAGAGTTGGCTATATCAGTCGAAGAAAACAAGAAGATCATTATCCCCGAATTCGCTGAGATGAAGCCTGGGAGTATGGCGCGGCAATGGAAGATAAACCGACGCAAACTTTCTGCTACCCTTTGGCCGCGCCCTTTTTCCAGGTTTCGTACCATTCTTTGAAGCGCGGTTCTGTGGGCAAAATTTCAATCGCCTTTTGATAGGCGCCGATCACTTCGCTGTCGGGTTTGTCCAGCCAGTGAAACACCCGCGCCAGGTCGAACCAACACCAGGCCATGCGGATGGGGTTATCTGCCAGTTGAATGGCCCGGTGAAGTAATTCGGCGGCTTCGCGGTTTAATTTTTGGCGCGCGGCTCGTTGTTTGCTCGAGCGCATGTCGGAGGCAATTTTGATTTTCGCCTGCGCAAATTCATGGACTGCCTTTGGGTCTTCTTTGACCAGTTCATAATTTGCGCTGAAAAGTTTGTGCGCTTCGGCATATTGCCCGGCTCGTTTTAACAAAATAGCCTGTTCGATCATGGCTTGAGTTTCATAAACGGCGGGCGTCTCTTGCAGCACAGCGCTGGCGCGCCGGGCCTCCTGGCGATCCAGGTAGACTTTGGCAATTGCCAGGTAGGGCAGGTGTCGGTCAACCAGCGCATAATTTTCTCTCACCGCCGCAAAAGTGCTTTCGGCGGCGCTGGCATCTCCGCTGGCCGCCTGGTATTCGATAATCTGCGCCGCCAGAGCCCCGGAGGCCGGGACGCGCCGCTGCGTGGCCAGCAAGCTTTTTAAGGCGCGTTCGCGTTCCCCGGTCGCCCATAAATGCGCCCCCTCGCGCAGGGCTTGAATGACAAGGTAGAGTGGGTGAGCGGGTAAAATTACACGGAAGTAAGTGCGTTCAGCGTCAAACTCAAAGGTCGGCTCAGGTGAACCGTTTTCGTTCATCTTGCGCCGAATTTTGGGGACACCTGTGCCGCGGCCCTCGGCAAGGCGCAGGTCTTTCAGGAATTCTCCTATCCGCCGGTTGCGATTCGGTGCTGGCGGGATACTCGCCCCAGGCTGAAAATGGCGCGGCTCAAGGCCAGGCACCGGCCCTGGATAGCTGATAATTTCCATCCGGTCGGGATAGAGATACACTTTCACCGGCTCTGGGACGCTCTCATCATAGCCGCGATGGTAGACTGCGTTGACCAGGGCTTCTTCCATCGCCTCGTAAGGGAAAGCCACCGAGTGCAGCGCCTCGGCCTGGCCAGGCGCTTTTTGAACCATAGTCGTGTTGTAGGCGTTCAAGTATTCAAGAGCCTGCTGGAGGTGACTTGGGATCGGTCCGCGGAAGATTTTCTCCTCAATTAAGTCGCCGCTGCTGTCATCGCCAAAATGAGCGATTTCGATTCGCGCATTGGGAAAGAATTTTTCGGGGTAGTCGGCAAAGAACAACAGGGCGATGTTTTTAGGCGCTTCGTGGGCGTTGACCGGAGCGACCAGTCTCATGCGGCGGTATAGTTCAATGGGGGAAATCGCCGCGCTTTCGTCGGCCAGGCTGCTTTTGATATTGCTGAGATAATTTCGCACCAGAGTAGGCGAAAGATCCTCAATTTTGGCCAGCAGGTTGCGCCGGTCATCGAATGGCACGCGCGCCGCCATTTGCATTAACTGGTTGAGCGTTTCGCTTTTGGCGGCTACCGTCTCACTGCCCTGGCGGACGTAATAGCGCCTGTCGCCAACTTTAGCCGATTCCGGCGCCTGGTATGGACGCAGTTCGCCGCCCGGCGCGAAGATCGCCAGGATCATTTTATCCTGGTAGATTTCAGGCGAGAGAATGGGCTGGTAAGCCGGGTCAATCCGGCTGCATTGGCCGCGAATTTTCTGCTGGATCAGGTCAATCTCCTGTTCATCCAGGCCAACCGGCGGCAGTTGAGGTTGTCCATCTACGGCTTCGATCCCCAGGATGATATAGCCGCCGTTTAAGTTATAAAAATCATTGGCGAACGCGCAGATCGTGCGGGTAATCTGGTCCAGGGTGGGCTCTGACCAGGTTTTTTTGAATTCACGGCGAATATTTTCGACGGCTCGCGAGGCAATCAGTTCAGCAAGGTTCACAGGAAGGATGTTCATACGATTTTCTCTGTGCCTTAATTCTACCCGATTTCTGCGGCGCTGGTATTGCCGTAGTGCAGGAAATGCAGCCTCGCGCATGGGGACTCCAGGGAAAAGCGCATTCTGTTTTATAATTGCGCTGCATCAAAGTCCATTTTAACTTCAACCTTCACTTTGCCTCACCGCTTGAACGGAGCAACCAACAAAGATCATGAAACCTCCACGTCAACGATTCTTGGATTTTGTCCGGCGAGCGCCGGCGGCCGAGCCGATTGTTTCGCCGTTTTTGCCAAAACCCGAACTGCTGGAAGCGACACTGCGTTCTCTTCACCTGCCCCTTGGCCATGATCCGGTTGAGAATGAGATCCGGCTTGCGCGAGCGCTGCATTACGAACCAATGTTCATGATCGATTCGTCCGAGCAGATGTTCCCCCCTGAACCTGGAGGGGAAGCCTCCTTGATTCAAAATGAGGCGGGGATTTATCGTCTGATCGCTCGCTGTCAGCAAGTCGGCGAACGCCAGGCTGCGATTCATCAGCACTACCATACATGGCGTGAACGCATCGGGGAGGAGGGGGTGATTGTGATCGGTCATCCACTGGTGACCTGGCTGAACGGGAAGATCAAGCAGGAGGATATGTTCTTTTTGGAGGCGGATTACCCGCAAGCATACCGGGCCTGTGTGCAGGCGATCATCGAAGCCTCGTTGTTGGTTTTTGAAATTGCCATCCAGGAAGGGATAGATTTTATGAGCGAGGGCGGATATGGGTTGGAGATGGTCTCCCCAGGCTGGTACGAGCGTTACGATTTGGACTACATCCCCAGGCTGGCGGCTTTCACTCATGCGCGCGGCGGATTATTCTGGTATCACAATTGCGGCAAATCCCGTGAACTGATCCGGCGCGGTTATTTTAACCGCCTGGGCGCGGATGTGATCGAGACGATCTCCCCGCCTCCCGAAGGGAACAATGACTTGCGGGAGGCGCGCCAGATGCTCGATCGATCCATTTGCACCAAGGGCAACTTGAGCCTGATCCTGCTGCGCGATGGCAGCGTTGAGGAGGTGGAAAAAGCCACCCGGCAGATGGTGCAGGCTGTGAAGGGGTCTGCGCATATCTATTCCACGGCAGACGCAGTATTTGGCGAAACGCCCGTTGAGAATTTTGTCGCCTTTCTTCGCACGGCGCGCGAGGAAGCGGAAAAACTTGTTTAATCCGACGCCGTTGTTAAACGAAAAAGGGGTTAGAATCAATCTATGCTACTCCAGGAAAGAATGTGAGCGATGATCAAAGAACTGCATTTGCGCAATGTAGGCCCTGCTCCCTGTTTTGATGTTGCCTTTGCCAGCCGCTTGAACCTGATCACAGGGGATAATGGATTGGGAAAATCTTTTTTGCTGGATGTCGCCTGGTGGGCATTAACCGGCAATTGGGCGAATTATATGGCCCTGCCGTCCTTTTCTGAGGTGGAGGAGAAATTCGATAGCAAAAAGGCTGTGGCGGAAACCTCTGCGCCCCTGGCGGAAATTACTTATCAGTTTGCGGGGAAAAGCGGCCTGGCTGAAGGATTTACCAGTTGTTATGATTTTCTGGCTGAGATCTGGCCGCGCCCGCCTGGACAACCGCCTGTGGCAGGCTTGGTGATTTATTCGCGGGCGGATGGCGGCTTTTCGGTCTGGGATCCGGCGCGTAACTATTGGAAAGCGGCTTCTGGGCGGGGATTTGATCAACCGGACCGGCCGGCGGCTTATCACTTTCGCTCAACTCAAGTTTGGGACGGCGTTAAACTGGGCAGCGAAGTGATTTGCAATGGTTTGCTGCGCGATTGGTTTAACTGGCAGCGCGAGCCTGAGCAGAGACGCTCTTCGCGCTTCAATTTGTTGCGTCGTGTGCTGCAAGTTCTCTCTCCGCCTGAACTGCCGGGCGGCATCTCGCCGGGTAAGAAATTGATGCGTGTGAAAGAGTATGGCATCCTGGATATTCCCACGCTGGAAACTCCTTATGGTCTGGTGCCTGTGACGCATGCTTCTGCCGGGATGCAGCGCATTATGGAACTGGCTTATTTGTTGGTGTGGGCCTGGTCAGAGCATGTGGCAAAATGTAAAGAACAGCGCCAGGAGCCGGCTGAACGTTTGCTGCTGTTAATTGATGAGGTTGAAGCGCATTTGCACCCTGCCTGGCAGCTTGCGATTTTGCCATCTATCCTGACCCTGGCGAACGAAATGCAAATTCGTTCTGCAAGGCTTAAGTCCAAACCACAATCCCCAAAAGGATCTGTTGAGGAGTCAAACCTCCAAATTTTGGCCTGCACCCACTCGCCGTTGGTGCTGGCCTCCATCGAGCCTTTTTTCAAGGAAGATCAAGATCAATTGCTGTCCTTTGAAGCTGAGTGGCCTAAAGTATCGTTGGAGCTAAAAACCTGGGCCAAGCAAGGGAACGTGATGAACTGGTTGGCGTCGGATATGTTTGATCTCCAGGGAGGTCGTTCACGGCAGGCCAACCAGGCGATCTCCGCCGCGGATGCCTGGATGCGCGGCGATGATCTATCCGGTTATCCTCCTGAATTACGCACCAAGGAAGGCATTCATGCCGCCTTGTTAAACGCGCTTCCGGTACATGACGAATATTGGCCGCTTTGGATCGTGGGCCGAGAGAAGCAGGATAAGTGAAAATCTTCTCCCCTTGCAATGAACCGGTTGAATTTGCCCAGCGGGTGCGGCGGCCAGGGCAGGCCTGGTTAGCCAGTCACCCCTCTGGCCGGCCTCATGCCTATTGGACTGAATGGGTAGAGTGTAAGCAATATCTGGCAGACGAATTCAGGTCTCTATGCGCGTATAGCCTGACTTACGAACCGGTTAGGACGGTTGATCATTTTATAAGCTGCAATGTAGATCGCCAGCAGGCTTATGAGTGGGAAAATTATCGCTATGCAGCGGGATGGATCAATAGTTGTAAACAAGACCAGGATGCTCGTATCCAATTTCTGGATCCTTTTGAAGCCGAAGACAATTGGTTCGAGATCATCCTGCCTTCTCTGCAAATGAAGCTGGCGGATGATTTGAAGAATCGGGTTTCGCCGGAGCAGTATCAGCGGGCGAAGAATACGCTTGAAAAGCTGCACCTGGTTAATGATCCACGCGCCAGGCGGCAGCGCCAGCATTGGTATCAGCAGTATCAGGCTGGAAAAATTACATTGGATGGCATTGAAGTGCATGCTCCGCTTCTGGCGCGCGCAATTCGTCAGCAAGAAGCTACAGTAGCGCAGTTCAACACATCACAGACTTCATCATGAAAAAAATAGTTGTCGTTTTATCTCTTTTTACTATTCTGGTTCTTTATGGAAGCCTCGCCGGCTGTACGAACGCGGGGCGGGAAGTTCCCACACCCACCCCGCTGCCGGTGATCGTTGCGCAGGAGAAGGTGGTCTTCACGGTTCAGCGCGGGCCGATCACTGCGCAGCGCGAGGCTTACGGCGAGGTGGCGCCGGCCTGGCAAGAAAGTCTGTTCTTCCGCGCCTCAGGCTATATCACCCGCGTGGTGGTCAAAGAAGGTGATCAGGTGAAGCAGGGCGATTTGCTGGCCGAGATGCAGGTGGACGATCTGCTCGATCAGTTGGAGCAGGCGCGCCTGGATTTGCAGGCCGCGCAGGACGAGGCGAAAAACCAGGCCCTGCAG
>CAIQJJ010000138.1 GCA_903872065.1 uncultured Anaerolineales bacterium
ATGTCTATTACGAAAATAGACCGGTCGGGCGCTTGTAGTGGCGACTTCAGTCGCTAACCTTGCCCATAACGGCTGAAGCCGTCACTACGAAAGCGTCTTTTTTCATCCTTTGGGGTGTTGCCTAAACATGATCTCTGACTTTAAGAAAGCCGTGTTTTGGGAATACACTCATAAGCGCGTATAGATTTATGCTACAATTCAACCATGAGCAAACATTTTGTCGAACAAAGAGGAAAGCTGGCCGACTTGGATCGATCGTTTGATCTGCAGTTTTGGCAATCCTGGTCGGCGGCTGAACGCTTTCAGGCTGCCTGGGAACTGGCGCAGCATGCCTGGAAAGTTAAAAGGTACGATGTTCGTCAACTCCGACTTCAGCGATCTGTTGAATCTTTTCAACGCCAAAAACATGATCAGGATGTGACTGATGCAACTTGAAGATTACTTTGATTTCCTTGCCCCAGATGATATTCGCATTAAAGGGCACCGGATTGGTATCGAAACCATTCTCTATGAATATTTGTTTCGGGAGCGCACCCCTGAGGAAATTCAGCAGCGATTTCCGAGCCTCGCGCTGGAACAAATTTATGCCACAATTTTGTATTACCTGTGTCATCGTGGACAGATAGATACTTATCTGCGTGACTGGTTAGATTGGAGTGAACGTGTGCGCGAGGAGCAGAGCCAACATGCTCCATCTTGGGTGAAACGTATTCATTCTGAAAAAGCTGCCAACCAGCCCCATTCCCTTCTGGCATGAGCGACGTTCGTTTCTTGTTGGACGAAAACGTTAATCCACTGTATCGTCGTGAATTGTTACGGCGTGAACCAACTCTGACGGTTTGGCGTGTTGGTGATCCTGGCGCGCCGCCAGAGGCTACACTTGATCCTGAAATCCTGCTATGGTGCGATCAGCATGAATTTGTTCTGATTACCAATAACCGCAAATCTATGCCTGTGCATTTGGAGACACATTTGGGCGAGGGGCGACATGTTCCTGGCATTTTGGCGATCAGCGATAAAATTGGCGTTAGCCAAACGGTTGAAGACCTGTTATTGATTGCATCCATCGTCTCAGCGGATGAAATCCGGGATCAACTTGTCTACTTACCCCTTCGTTAAAGAGAGTTCTCTGTGAGTAATCAGCTCCGTTTCTCAGACCACATCCCCTCCCGCCTGGTGGGAAAGGCCGGCGTGCGCATCCCTCTCCTGGGCCTGGGCTGCGCCCCGCTCGGCGACTACTTCCACGCCTTGCCCGAAAAGCAGGTCGAAGACCTGATCTGCTACTCGCTCGAAAAAGGCGCTTCTTTTTATGATACCGCCCCGCGCTATGGCTACGGCTTGAGTGAGCAGCGCCTGGGGCAGGCCCTGTACAACGTCCCGCGCGAAGCCTACACCCTGGCCACCAAAGTCGGCTATCTGGTGGAAAACGACAAAGCCCGGCATGCTTTTACCCGCGATGGCATCCTGCGCAGCCTGGAAGAAAGCCTGGCGCGCCTGGGCTTGGAGCGGGTGGATATTGCCCATATCCATGACCCAGACCGTTTTTACCAGGTCGCCCTGGATGTCGTCTTCCCGACCCTGGCTGAACTGCGCGCCCAGGGCGTGATCCGGGCGATCGGGGCCGGCATGAACCAATGGGAAATGCCGCTCCAGTTTGCCCGCCACGCCGACTTCGACTGCTTCATGCTCGCCGGGCGTTACACCTTGCTCGAACAAGGTTCCCTGCCCCTGCTCGACTACTGCCAGGAAAAAGGCATCGCCATCTTCCTGGGAGGCGTCTACAACACGGGCATCCTGGCGACCGGCGCGGTGCCTGGGGCGCGCTACGCCTATCGCCCGGCCCCGCCAGCCATCATGCAGCGCGTGCGCCAGATCGAGGAGGTCTGCCAGCGCTACCAGGTGCCGCTGCGCGCCGCCGCCTTGCAGTTCCCCGCCGCCCACCCGGCCGTCGCCTCGCTGGTCGTTGGGGCTGAATCGGTGGCCGAATACGCCCAGGCCTTTGAAGGGCTGCGCTATCCCATCCCGGCCGGGCTGTGGCAGGAATTGCGCGATCAGGGCTTGATCGATTCCCTGGCCCCCTTGCCCGCCGCAGCCGTCCAACAGACTTCCGAAGTTCTGCCGCCCGACGCCTCATAGATCGAAAGCCTCGCCTGCGGAAATTTCCGCAGACGTTTCCTGGGAACAAATACTCTGAAAGGATTTCTGATGTCATCTCTTAACGACAAAATCATCCTCTTCGTCGGCGGGGCGGTGGGCATTGGCCGCGCCGCCGCCCACTTGTGCGCCCAGCGCGGCGCGCAAGTGATCATCGCCGATCTGGACGCCCAACAGGGGCAAAAGACCGCCGCTGAAACGGGCGGCGTTTTCTTCCCCGTCAACATCACCGACCCGGCCTCGGTTCAATCCCTGGCGCAGCAGATCGCCGCCCGCTTTGAGCGCGTGGATGTCCTCATCCACACCGCCGGCATTTTGCAAGGCGCCTTCGAATCGCTTGACGAATTCAGCCCCGAAACCTTTCGCCGCGTGTTGGATGTCAACGTCACCGGCACGTTTTTGGTCGTGCAGCAGATCGTGCCTTTGCTGCGCAAGGCGCGGCGCGGCGTGCTGATCCTGACCTCCTCCGGCGCGGCGACCGGCGGCAGTTCTTCCTTTGCCTACGGCTCCAGCAAAGGGGCGGTCAACAGCTTCGCCATCACCCTCACCAACCGCCTCGAAGCCGAGGGCATGCGCGTCAACGTCCTTTCGCCCGGCAATATTGACACCGCCATGAAGCGCTCGGTCATCGCCGCCGATGTCCAAAGGCGCGGGGCGGACTTCGAGAAGGCGGTGGCCGACTCGCACTTGGGCGATCCGGCCGGCGTGGCCAAGATCCTGGCTTTCCTCGCCAGCGATGACGCCGACTATGTGCGCGGTGTGATCAGCACGCGCTAACTCTTATTAACGAAAGAGATACCCAAAGTTGAGGAGTGAGCGATGATGAATGGCTGTGAGCTTGTGACCCGTACCGTCCGCTTCCAAAACCCGGAACGCATCCCGATTGATTTCCCCGAACCCTACGGCACCGATTTTGCCGGGATGGGGATGTCCCCCTCGCCCGACGACCGCCCGCGCAAGGGCGGCTATGATGAGTGGGGCGCTTACTGGCAGACCTTTGGCTTCACCAATCTGGGCGAGGTCAAAGAATACCCGCTCAAAGATTGGCGCGACTTCGACCGCCTGACCATCCCCGACATTCACGACCCGCGCCGCTGGCAGGGCCTGGCCGAGGCCGCCCAGCGCGCCGGCGACAAATTCATCCTGGCCGGCGGCATTTCCATCTATGAGCGCGTCCACTTTATCCGCGGCCTGCAAAACACCTGGACCGACATCTACGAAGCGCCGGAGCAGTTGGGCCGCCTGGTTGACATCCTGGTCGAGATGAACCTGGTCGCCATCGAACGTTACGCCAACGCCGGCGCGCATGGCTTCATCTTTTGCGACGATTGGGGGTTGCAGACCCGTCTGATGATCTCGCCCAAGGCCTGGCGCGCCTTGTGGAAGCCGCGCTACGCCCGCATGTTCAAGGCGGTGCATGACGCCGGCATGCTCAGCTTCATGCACAGTTGCGGGTATATTGTGGACATCATGGACGATCTGATCGAGATCGGCCTGGATGTGATCCAGATGGATCAACAAGAGAACATGGGTCTCGAACTGCTCGGCGGGCGCTTCGGCGGGCGGGTGAGCTTCTTCTGCCCGGTGGACATCCAGCAGACGATGGCGCGCGGTAACCTGGACGAAATCCGCGCCTACGCCCGCCAGATGACGCGCCTCTTAGGGCGGCCCAATGGCGGCTTCATCCCGCGCTGGTACGCCGACCCGGTTGGGGCCGGCCACACACAGGCCGCGGTGGACGCCATGTGCGACGAATTTATGCGCATCAACACAGAAAGGATGATACAAGTATGAAACTGGGTGTTTCTGGTTTTCTCCCTGAATGGCGGCAGATTGACCTTGCCGCTGCGCAGCGCGTGCGCGCCGCCGGTTTTCGCGGGGCGCAGTGGTTCTTCCATAAGCCGCTCGAAGCCGAGCAAAGCGACGTGCGGCGGGTGCAGGCCGCCTTTGCCGCCGCCGACCTGGAGATCTGCCAGGTCAACGGCTCCTACGAGGCGCTGGTCAACCCCGATCCCGACCTGCGCCGCGAGGGCGTGCGCGGGCTGAGCGCCCTGACGCGCCTGGGCGGGCAGTTGCGCGCCCCAAGCGTCTATGTGCGCCCCGGCGGCCTGAGCCCTTACAGCCATTGGTCGCCGCACCCCGAAAATTTCACCGCCGCCACCTTCGACCGCCTGGTGGACAGCCTGAAGCAGGTCTGCCGCGTCGCCGAAGCGGAGGGCGTCAACCTGGCCATCGAGGGACATGTCCTCTCGCCGCTCAATACCGCGGCGCGTGTGCGGCAGTTGCTCGACGCCGTCGCCTCCCCCGCCCTCAAGTTCAACACTGACCCGGTCAATTTCATCGGCTCGGTGGCGGATGTCTACGACACCAGCCGCGTTCTTAACCAACTCTTCGACCTGCTCGGACGGGAGACAATCGCCGCCCACGCCAAGGATGTCGCCCTGGGCAATCACCTGGTGCTGCACATCGAAGAAGTCCTGCTTGGTACGGGACACATGGATTACCTGCTCTTCCTGCGCCGCTTCGAGGAGTGCGCCCCGCAGGGCTGGTTCTTGATTGAACACCTGCCGGACGAGAAAGTCCCCCAGGCGCGCGCCAATTTGCTGCCCCTGGCGCAGCGGGCCGGCGTCAAGCTGGAGGATTAGCGCCATGCCGTCCGCCATGACCTCCCGCCAGCGTCTGCTGACCGCCCTGCGCTGCCAGCCGCCGGATCGCGTCCCGTTCCTCGAATCGGTGGTGGATGAGGGCGTCGCCCTGGCGCTGCTGGGCAAAACCCCGCCGCCGGGCTTCAAGACCAGCGAGTTGGGCAGCGGTGAGTCGCCCGTTCTGACCGGCGCGCTGCTGGAGAGCCAGCACTACACCCCGCTCGAACTGGCCGAGGCCATGCAGTTGGATGCTTTTGGCATGTACTGCTTCGTCAAGCACGGCGGTGTCTCGCGCGAGGTGGACGGCCACTCGATGATCGCCGGCGGGACGATCAAGACGCGGGCTGACCTCAACGCCATCCGCCTGCCCGACCCCGACGACGAGGCGCTCTACGAACCCTTCCGGCAGTTCATCGCCCGCTACCGCGACAGCGGCAAGGCGCTCTTCTGCTTCTTGAACATCGGCTCCGACCCGGTCATCCTGGGCATGGGCTTTGAGACTTTCGCCGCCGCCGTCTACGACGACCGCCCCCTGCTCGAAGACCTGTTCGCCCTCTACACCGGCTGGTACGCCCGCGCCGCCGCCCACCTCTCGGCCCTGGATTTCGACTTCCTCTGGTTTGGCGACGACATCGCCTTCAAGACGCAGCCCTACGTCTCGCCGCGCGTCTTTCGCCAGCTTTTCCTGCCGCACTACCGCAAAGTCATCGAAAACGTCCGCAAGCCCTGGATTTTCCACTCCGACGGCAACCTGCTGCCCCTGCTGGACGACCTGCTCAGCCTGGGGCTAAACGGCCTGCACCCCATCGAACCGGACGCCATGGATCTGGCCTGGCTTAAACAGCGCTACGGCCAATCGCTGTGCCTGGTGGGGCATGTCAGCGTAGACACCCTATGCCGCGGCACACCGCAAGAAGTGGACGACCTGGTGCGGCGCGCCATCGAAATCGCCGCCCCCGGCGGCGGCTACATCGCCGGCAGCTCCAACAGCATCCCCTACTACGCCGACCCCCGCAACGTCCGCGCCCTGAGCGAAGCGATCCGCAAATACGGGTAGCGCAGACCTCTCTCATCCCCCGGCCCCTTCTCTCCCCTCTTAGGGGAGAGAAGGAGAGCAAACTCCCCCATCCCTTTTAGGGAAGGGGGCCGGGGGGTTAGGTTCGGCGCGTCATTACCCAACCCGCGGGCGCATGGACAACCCCGCGTCTCTCTTTCGCCCATCCTTCGACAAGCTCAGGATGCCTGGTGTCTCTCCGGCAGGCGCGCTGAACTTGTCGAAACGTGAACTTGTCGAACGCATCATCCATTGCTCCTTAACTGGATACCCTCCGCGGCAGACTGAAAGTATCCATGATACCTTCACCTTGCCAGCGTGACTTAATCTGCAAAGCAAAATTTTTGATAAATAAAAAAGAATTTGCCAAATAAAATGTTCTTACGCTCATTGTCCTTTCCTCAGGGTCCCAAAAATAACAAAACAGCAAGGTTTTTGCTTCAAATTTGGGATCACTGTTTGTGGTAGAATGAAAAAGGTCTTGATCGCGCCTTTCTGAAAAGTAAGGAAGAATGTTTTCCGGCGGA
>CAIQJJ010000139.1 GCA_903872065.1 uncultured Anaerolineales bacterium
AGCCGTCGCCGGGGCTGAAATAGGTGGGGGTAGCGTTTTTGCGCACCCAGACGCGCAAATCCATTTCGTAGGTGTCCTTCGAGCCGCCGCGCAGGAAGCGGTAGTGCATCCCCTCGTAGACATCGCCCATCCATTGCCAGACATTCCCGGCCATATCATACAGCCCGTAGAGGCTGGCGTTATTGGCGGTTTGGAAATCGCCATACTTCTGACCATTGTAAAAACCCACCGGCGAAGTCCGCGAGCCAAAACTGGACATATCTTCGAACGGGTCGCGGCTGGAATAGAAATTTGCCACCTGCCCCGAAATCTCCTCGCCCCAGGGGAAAGGAGGCTCATCGGCGCCGCGCGCAGCTTTTTCCCACTCCACCTCGGTCGGCAGGCGTCCGCCAGCCGCGCCGCAATAGGCCCAACTGCCAAACCAGGTGACGTTGGTCATGGGGTGGTTTTCGTAGCCGGGCATAGGGGCGAACTTTATCCCATCGAAGGTGAAACGCGAGGCAGGGTCATCCAACGGGACAAGAATCCAATCCCCGGCTTCGATTTTTTCCTCGTGCTTAACGCCCCGGAACTCGTCGCCGGGATAATAGCCGACAACAGCCCGTTTTCCATTAAACTGGCCGAGTTTCACTTTACCCGCAGCCAGGGCTGCCGTCAAATAATCCATGTACTGGCTAACGGTGACATCCGTTACCATCATCTCGTAATCGTAATCCACCGTTACCGGTTGCGCTTCCTGCCCCGCAAGGAAATCCCCGGCGGGGATTTCCACCCAGGCAGCGGGGTCAACGCCGGTGTCAAAGGTGGGAATCGGAGCGTTCAAGTCTGGGACGGCGCATCCGGCCAGTAAAACGGCGAGCAAGGCCAGGATCAGGATGATTTGTTTCATTTCACCACCTCTTGCGAAAGTTCTTGCGCCTGTTCCTCCGTCCAGCGGCCTTTGGGTTTGAACAAATCCACCAGCCGCCAGATCAGGATAATGGCCAGCACGGTCAGTAGGGCGGCCAGGCCGAAATCCATCGCGAACATCAGACCATTGACCAGCGGCTGCTGCGCCGCTTCGCTGATAAATAGTCGCTTCATCTCGAAAATGGTGACGCCTGCCAGGGCTACATCTGAGAAAAGGATGATGGCCCAACCGTAAAGCTGGCGGACTTTGCCTTTCAGTCCAATCATGTCGCCATAGTAAAACAAGATGATGGTGGCGATGATGGCCGAGAGGGCGTGCCAGTGACCGGTCAGCTCGATGCGCTCCTCGCGCGCCGGCCAGACGCGGAAGATTTCATCCAACTGGACGGCCATAAAAATGCCGATTCCGCTGGTGGTGAAGTTCATGAAGAGCATCTGCCAGGTGGGGCCGAATTTGAGCGGGTCACGCACCAGTGCGGCCAATTTTTGTCCCAGGTCAGGTTTGGCAAGGTGGGCGACGCCATCCTTAATGAGCTTGTTCCAACTCCAGATGAGCAGAAACAGCGCCGCCAGCATGGAGGGCGTTGCGCCAACATAGATAATCATGTGGGCGATAGGTTCGAGCGGCGTCACCACACCCCACACGCCCAGGTTGAGCACAATCGTGCCGAGAATCATCAATGGCATGGCGATTTTGTGCCACAGGCCCTTGAAGTTCAGCCAACGCCCGATGATGAGTGTCAGCATGATAGCGATCAGCGCCAGCATGATATGCAGATGACCGATGACTGAGTATTCCATCACCGATTTTTCTGGGTAGCGGATAATATTTTCAGCCAGGAAGACCTCAAAGCCGTTGCCAAAGTACGCCCCCGGTACTGCGCCAAACAGGGCGGACAGGACGGTGGTGACAGCGGTGGCGAAAAAGGCTATCCGTTCCAAATCCACACTGCCAAGATGGGCGTAGGTTTTGTCAGCAACCTGGTACTCCTTGCTCCACGGCCACAATGCCGCGCATACCAGCACCCCGGCGAAGAAAATCAGCGAGAGGCCGGTGATGTATAGGCCATGAAAAGCCCAGTTATGCCCGAAATAGGCAAAGCCCAAGCCGAAAATCAGCGTCAGGAGGTAGCCAACCGTGATGAGCAGGTTGATGGCGGTCTTGAAGAACGGCTTCATCCGCAGCAGGCTGGTAAGCATATAGGTTTCGATGGCGACGACGGCCATGGCAATTGAATGATACAGGATAACGATGCGGCCTTCCCGCTCGACCTGGAGCAGATCCATGCCGAGCGTTTTGACCAGCCAATCGCGTATGCCCAATTCAGCCATCGGGCCAGAAAGCATCCCCCAGACAGCAGTCGTTATGCCAATCAGCGTAATCGCCGTCAGGATGAGGCCCTTGGTTGAGTTGAACAGATAGTTGAAGCGGGTTTTTACAAATTGCATGCTTGTGCTCCAGGGGTAGGGGTTAGCTGGATTTGTTCCAGGCCGTGAGCATTTTCTGGACGCCAGGCAGGAACAAAACGACCAGCAAAATTGTGCTGAGCAGCGGGGCAGGCAAGAACATGGAGAAACGGCCGACTTCAAAGATGGCGTTATGCAGCCCGAGGGGATAGCCCGCCATCATTGACATGGCCGCGCCGAAAATACCCACTGGCATAGCCCAGGTTTTTTTGTTCAAAACTGCCATCAGGAACACCAACCAGGCCGCCGCCCCCCACCAACTGACCTGCTGCGACATGACGTACATGCCGTTCCAAAAGGGATCGTCGTGCGATGTGGTGTACTTGGAAATCGGCGCAACGCCGTCCATGAAGGTCAACACGTAGGCGATGCCGACAAAGAAAGTTAGCAGGATGACTTTCCACTCGACGCCCTTGATCAGCAACATTCCGAACCACAGGATAGCCGCAGCGCCAAATACTATCATGGTCGGCCCTGGCAGATCGCTATCCATCGCCGGGACAGCAGGGAAGAAGCCCACCAGCAATTGAATAGACGCAGCCAAAGTGCCCCAGAACCAGGCCCAGTCTTCCTTGCGGATAAAGCCATACAAAACCGCTGCCCAAATCCCACCCGCGGCAATGCCCAACCAGCCGAGCAGTGCGTAGACGACGGTGACGGATGTGGCCTCATCAAAACGCCCAGCGGCGTTTTTGGCATCAATGACCAGGTTGTATTGCCAGGCCATCAGGTAGAAGGTCAGCAGGCCGGCCAGGATGCCGAGTACCGCCAGGGCGGCTCCAAGTTTGTAGTTGTTTTTCATAATTTCTCCTTTTGCACTTGATCGAGTCTATTTTTGCGTTGTCTTTTGACAATGTAAGGGAGTAAGTAAAGATACGCCCCGGTGATAGCCATGAACAACATCAGTATGGATGGCAGTTTTTCCCATCTCGCCCAAAATTCGATAACGGCTGGAGTACCTGCCATCTCGATCATGAGCCGAATGGGAATTAACAACGCAGTTGGCACAGCGATCCAGCGATGAATCTTTCGCAGCCATTTACTCAGAAATTTCGTCATTGCCAGTGATTCTTTCCTTAAGAATAGGGATAGTCCTTTGGAAGGGCGATGGTACGCCATTCGATGGAACTTAACATGCCAGGGCCAGGTTTGGGATTGTTTTACGTTTCAACGCTCCTTGATCGTAGAATTTTGGAATGTAAAAAGCCGGTCAACTTGCACTAATTTTCACTAGTTTACAGGTTGACCGGCTTTTTTGGTATGACTTTTGTCGTACA
>CAIQJJ010000140.1 GCA_903872065.1 uncultured Anaerolineales bacterium
CATCCCAACGACCTGGGAAAAATTTGACCAGGCAGTGGAGATCAATGATTTGTACAATGAGAGTCCCCTTGAAGATCGCCTTTGGGCAGAGTTCAAGCGCTTACAGATATGGGCAGAGAGGCAGGAACGTGTCACTGTAAAGGAGAAAGACTATCTGTTGGATTTTGCTATCTATTGCGTTTCAGGAAAATTGGACATTGAAACAGACGGCGACTCTTACCACGCGAATCCTGTGAAGGCTGCGGAAGACAACCTGCGTAACAACGATCTGGAAACGGTGGGATGGAAAGTATTGCGTTTTGCTACCCATCAAGTCCGGCAGGAGGCAGCGGATTACTGTATTCCGACGGTCGTAGAAAATATCAACCGTTTGGGTGGGATTGACGAAGGAAAATTGCTGCCAAGAAAGATTAACTTACACGAGGAAGGCGCTTACCAGCTTTCCCTGTTTGATCCATTGAAATAAGGAGCATACAACATGGACATCATTCACCATCGCGGCGCGCTGCGGCGGACGCAGGCCGCCTTGCAAAGCGGCGTCCTCACCGTCGGCTTCATTGGCGGCTCAATCACCGATGGCCGCGTCGACTGGAACTGGCCGGAGCCGGTCTGCGCCTGGCTGGCCGAAACCTTCCCCAATGTGCGCCTGCAGGTGGAAAACGCCGCCATCGGCGCTACCAGCAGCGACCAGGCGGTCTTTCGCGCCCGGCGCGATCTGATCGAGCGTGGCTGCGACCTGGTCTTCGTGGAATACGCCGTCAACGACGATGGTCTGCCGGCCGATCGCCGCATGCGCACGCGCGAGGGCCTGCTGCGCAAGCTCCTCAAGGGCGAGGGGCGCGATGTCGTCTTCACCTACACCTACTCCCAGGCGATGTATACCGATATGCTGCAAGGGCGGATGCCCGCCAGCATTGCTGACTTCGAGCGCCTGGCCGATCATTACCAGATCGGCTCGGTGTGGATGGCGCTGCATGCCTTACAGGAAGTGCAGCGCGGCTGCATGCGCTGGGAAGAGTGGCTGCCGGATGGCCTCCATCCCCAATTCCGCGGCAGTTTCAGCTATGCCCAGCCGGTGATCGCCTTTTTGCAAGAGGAATTGTGCGCCGCGACTGCCCTCGACCGCCCGGCCATCCCGACCGGCGACGCCCTGCCCGTTCCGCTGAACCCCGCCAACTGGGAGAACGCTTATGCGCTGCCCCTGGCCGATGTGCGCGTCGAAGGCCCGTGGTCGCTGCGCCGCTGGCTCAAAACCGTCTGGATGGATCAGGTGTGGCATACCACGGCGCTGGGGTCGCGCCTCCAGTTCAACTTCGAGGGCCGCGGTTTGCTGCTCGGCGTGGACTTTGGCAAGAATGCGGGCGAGTTCCGCTACCGCCTCGACAACGGCGAGTGGAAGCTCTCGAACTTTGACCGCCCGGACTGGTTGGGGAGCGATGGCTGGTATCGCGTCTTGTTGATTGCGGACGATCTTAGCGAGAAATCTCATCACTTTGAACTGGAAGTTGTTCACAGCAACCCCGCCGGCGACTACGCCTTGGCCTCGCGCTGTGCAGGAACGGCTTTCAACCTGGCGCTGGTGGGGATTATCCCTTAATCAAACCGCTGTCAGAAGCGGAAAGGAAAACTCTTATGCAAAGAAACCTTCGACCTAAACCCAAGATCGGTTATTTTGGCAGCGGGCTGGCGGCATACTGGCCGCAGTTCCCTGGCCTGCACGAAGCCGTGCTGGCGACGATGGATCGCCATGCGGCGAAATTGGAAGCAATGGGCTGCGAAGTGGTGCGCGGCGGACTGGTAGACCGCGCCGATCTGAGCAACGGCGTCGGCGATCTCTTCGCCCGCCAGCAAGTAGATTTGATCATCGGCGAGATCATGACCTACACCGCCTCGCATGTTCTCGTGCCGATTGCCCAACGCAATATCGCCCCTTACCTGACCCTGGCGCTGCAAATGGTGCCGACCGTCCCCTACGAGAACGTCGGTACGGAAGAATTGACCCTGATCGGCGCTGCGATGACCGCCCCGGAAGTCTCGTGCGCCTTTCAGCGCTGCGGCTTGCCCTTCCACTGCGTGGTCGGCGGCGACTTCCAGGAAAAGGTCTGGGTGCAGGTGCGCGAGTGGATCGAGGCGGCAGCCGCCAAGCGCGCCCTGATGAACAGCCGCCTGGGCTACCTGGGCCACTATTACCCCGGCATGTTGGATATGTACAGCGATTTCACCATGCACCAGGGCAAGCTGGGCGTGCATGTCGAACTGCTCGAAATGTGCGACCTGGCCCATCGCGTCAACCAGGTGACGGAGCAAGAGATTGACGACAAGGTGGAAGAAGCGCGCCAGATGTTCTTGATGCCGCCGCCCGGTTACGACCGCGTGACCGAGCAAGTCGCTGAAGAAGAACTGCGTTGGGCGGCCCAGGTGGCGGTGGCCGAAGATAAACTGGCCAGCGATTTCAACCTGGATGGGTTGGCTTACTATTACCGCGGCTGGAACAACAACGAATATGAGCGCATCGGCGCGGCGATGATCCTGGGCAACTCTTTGCTCACCGCGCGCGGCATCCCCTGCGCCGGCGAGGCCGATTTGAAAACCTGCGTCGCCATGTTCGTCCAGGAACACTTCAACGCCGGCGGCTCGTTCTGCGAGTTGTACATCCTGGATTTCGAGGGCGGCTTCCTCGTCGCCGGGCATGATGGTCCTGGCCACATCGGCATCGGCGACAAGAAACCCATCCTGCGCGGCATGAAACTCTTCCACGGCAAAGCCGGGCGCGGCGTCTCCGTCGAGTTCAACGTCAAAAACGGCCCGGTGACCATGCTTGGCCTGACCCAGACCTACGAAGGGCGCTTCAAATTCATCGCCGCCCAAGGGGAATCGATCCCTGGCCCGATCTTGCAGGTTGGCAACACCAACACCCGTGTCCGCTTTGGCAGCATGACCCCCGACGAATTTGGCCAGGCGTGGACCGAAACCGGTTCCACCCACCACTTCGCCCTGGGCGTCGGCCGCCAATTGGGGAAGATCGAAAAATTGGCGAAACTGCTCAATATTGAGTTAGCAGTAGTTTGCAGATAAAATCCACCCCACCCCAACCCTCCCCAACGGAAAACCATCGTTGGGGAGGGCGCAGACGACTCCCTCCCCAACAGTGATCGTCTGTTGGGGAGGGCCGGGGTGGGGGTTTCTCTTCCCGACAGCGATCTTTCGCAAC
>CAIQJJ010000141.1 GCA_903872065.1 uncultured Anaerolineales bacterium
CGGTGGGCAACATGGTGGTCAACTTCAGCACCACGGGCGCGGCCCAGCTGAGTTACTCCACTGTTGACATGACCAATGGGCTGGCTCAATCACCACAGTCTTCTTGAGTCGCGAACTATAAAGTCCCACCCGGCCAGACGGCAGTTGATCCACTTGTAAATAGGCCAATGAATAAAAAGACTTTTCCAGGTTGATAGCTTTTTGCGCGGATAACTCGACCCTCTCAACCTGAAAGACCTTTTGTGCATTCTGCCCCCCCACTTCCAGAACCACTGGCGGCCCAGATTCCAACTTCAACGTCAAGGCGCCTAAAACTCCCCACTTGGCCGGCCGTGTCCATTCAACAGACATCGGATACATCAAGAAAACTGGCTGCCCCATCTGACAGGCGCGCTTTAACTCTGCGCTCCGCCAGGCCACCCATCCACTAACAAACGAAAATACCAGCAGATCGCGATCCGAAGAGTCGGGCGACTGGATTTGATTCGCAGGAACTAAAGCAAGCGAACGGAGCAGTTCATTGGGATGACGCTGAATACGCGGGATAACCGCCTTGCGAAAGATGGGAAAAGTTCTCAAATCACATCTTCGCCCTCCCACCTCCACATCATATCGTTCA
Source organism: uncultured Anaerolineales bacterium (assembly GCA_903872065.1). Classification (GTDB taxonomy): domain Bacteria; phylum Chloroflexota; class Anaerolineae; order Anaerolineales; family UBA4823; genus CAIQJJ01. Next base: position 620 of record CAIQJJ010000141.1, read on the forward strand.
GGATCAGTAAACGCCGTTACCCGAATCGTACGATACAAAACCCCCTCTGCCTCTAAATAACGCCGAAAAGCCAATTCCACCGCTTTATCGGCTACAACGCGGCGTAGAGCCGCCAAAGGGGATGCGTCCAGATCAGCATAAGCTAAAACGCGCGCCCGACAAGCATAGGTGATCCCGGCCTGTATCAGATCAGGCGTATAGGGCAAACAGACAAGCGCAGAGGGCGTCAACATAAAAACTTACTCGCGATCATTTGATAATTTCCTTAACAACCAGATGCGAGAAGCTCACTGTCAACACATCTTCCCCCGCCTGGCGCGCAAAAACCCCTAATGTCCCGGCAGGAAGCGTCGGGTCACTGACCGAAAACTGATATTGATCGTTGACAAAGAAACGCATCTCTTTACCCACCGCCCACACTCCCAGGCGTGAACTGCTCGGCGCGCCCAAAGGCACCAACATCCCCCACATCCAGGGCTGCGGCGAGGAAGCCTTGCCATTCAACACCCTATCCAACCGCACCTGGCCGTCACAGGACAATGAAAAGCGATAATAATCGCGGCTCGACATATACCGCACCAATACACCATACTCATCCAACCCCCGACATAATGTTGGGCTGGCAGTGACCTCTGCATAAAAATCAGTTAGCCGTGTATCCGTCCGGATACTGAACAAATAGGTCTTCGCTTGAGCAACAGCAATCGTCAGTTCACGTTTGCCCAATTGCACATTGCCAACATCACTTAAGGTCAACAACCATTGATCAGGGCTTACAAAATCGTCAGTAAACAAAATCTCACCGAGCCCCACCCGCTGATCGGGCGTCGCTGGCGGACTTGTCAACGTCAAAGCCGGCGTTGGCGTTGCCGTCGAGGGAAACCAAACCACTGTCGGGGTCGAGGTTTGGGTAGGGGAGGGCGTCAAAGAAACCGTCACAGTCGGTGTTATACTATCCTCTGATACAGTTCCACAACCTGACAAGCTGAATGCAGCGGCAATCAACAAGAGAAATCCTTGCCAAGCTATCCTACCAAAAGAATATCCATAAAAAATTCTCACAGGCAAAAAACCTCTTCAACACTACAATACATGCCAACCATTTATCTCATTCTAGCATAGCCCTAGCATATCTCCTCGCACAGATCACTCCAAATGAATCGCTTTTACTCCCCAATCTTTCATCGGATACCCATCAGCCTGGGAATACTTATGACGGCGCTTCTTTGGTTTAGCGCCAGTTGCGCACAAAGCGCATCTTCAGCGCCGCGTCCATTACTCACCGCCTCACCATTACCACAGAAGACCTCACCCACAGTCGCCGGGAACGCAACAGACTTCCCGCCTCCCACAGCCTGTCCCACCCAAACTCCCGCATCGGCGCAAGCAATATACCTGTCCGGGAGCAGCGGCGAGTGTTCCTGCTCAAAAGAAAAAGAGCCTTACCCAACCGCGCCGAATGCAGCATCCCCAACAGCCCTCACTGACACCCCTCCACCGGAGATCGTTGTCTCACCGCTCCAAGGAATCGCACTGGATGAACTGACCACCATCCTCTCACAACCTTATCTGCCCCCGCCGCCGGGCGAAGATACCGGCCACCACGGAACTGATTTTGCTTATTGGCGGCGCGGCAATGAAGGCGCTATTTTGGGGAAACCTGTGCTGGCTGCCCTGGGGGGACGCATTGCCGCGGTCATGGCGAACCGCCCACCGTTCGGTTATGCAATTCTCATCGAGACCCCTTTGAAAACCTTACCCAATGCCTGGATTGCCAAATTGACTCTGCCACCCTTACCCTCGCCGCTGCCAACAATCAGCCGCCTCTCTTGCAGCCTCACCAATACGCAAGAGCTAATAGCAACTTCTGAAGAGTCAATCTACACCCTCTACGCTCATCTCAACTTGACCCCCACCCTGCAGATAGGAGAAATTATCAGCCTGGGCGCACAGATTGGCGAGGTCGGAAACAGCGGATATTCAAGCGCGCCGCATTTGCACCTTGAAATGCGTGTAGGCCCGGCCAATTACGCCCCCGGCAGTTTGGCCTTTTATGAAGTGGCAACGACCGACTCCGAACGCTACCACTACTGTTTGTGGCGCATAAGCGGAGTTTTTCGCTCCTTCGACCCGCTAACTTTATTGAATACAAAAACGGATGATCAATAAAAGATTGGCAAAGCGCCAGCCGCAAAGCTTACTCTTTCCAACCCAATTCCCCCACCAACGGCACAAAAGCCACCGGTAGAATAACCTGGCAGTCATATTCGTCGCCGCAGCGCTGCCACAGTTCTAACACCTGGCTGCCTCGCCTGCCGGTAGGCAGCACCAACCGCCCTCGCTCGGCCAACTGCGCCAGCAGCGGCTGAGGCGTTTTCGGCGCTGCCGCAGTTACCAAAATTCCCTGGTAAGGCGCAAACTCAGCCAGACCTAAAGAACCATCCCCCACATGAGATTGCACATTCTCAAGATGCAGCCCCGTCATGATACGGGCGGCGCGCTCCGCTAAATCCTGGAAACGCTCAATCGTATGCACCTGCCGCGCCAATCGAGACAGAACTGCCGCCTGATACCCCGAACCAGTCCCCACCTCCAAAACCGTCTCATCCCCTTTCAATTGAAGCAGTTCCGTCATTAATCCCACGATATAAGGCTGCGAAATAGTTTGTCCCAAACCAATTGGCAAAGGATAATCGCGATAAGCATCTTGGCGATACTCCGCTAGAACGAACTCATGACGCGGCGTTGTCCGCAGCGCCTCAAGTACACGCGGATCACGGACGCCGCGCGCTTCGATTTGTTCAGTCACCATCCGGGAACGTTGAGAAGCATAATCATCCATCGTTCATACCGCCATGAAAAATCACCCATCTACGAACTGAGCGCTGCTGGATGGCGAGGCTTGAACATCTATTGTGGACAGCCTCCTGGCTGCTGCGCCTACCCCAGCCAACAACCCTGCCTCCAACCAAAAATAAGGCAAAGCAAATGAATCCATGCTAAACCCCTCCAACAAAAATGCCAACAAAGCAAACAAACCAGCCAACCCTATAGACTGAAGCATCCCTTCGCGGCTGCGCCAGGCAGTAATTCCAGCCATCCCCAAAGCATAGTACCAGGCCAAAAAGAAAGCAAAACCCAATAACCCCGTCTCGGTTAACACGCGTACCCAGAGGCTCTTCGTATTTGGAATATAGTCAAAACGATTAAGCAAATTCGCCACTTCAGGCAGCATCAAACCGAAAGAATACACATTTTGGCTGAAATAGAAGCCTGAATTGCCCAAGCCGGTCCCCAAGAACCAATGATCGGCATAAGTCCGCAAACCAGCATCCCAATACATCACACGTTCAGCAAATTCCAGATTATTAAACACCTCATAAAGATTATTGGCTTCCAAAATATTGCGACTCATAATGCGCGCCAGGCGTGTCTCAAACCTCGCTCCCACTTGCAGCAATCCCCAGCCAACACATGGGTAAATCACCAGGCTCGCCAGGACCACACACACTGCCAGGATCACGCGCGACGTCCTGCCCGACTGAGGCCTCATCCGCTTCCACAACGTATCCACCCACCGCGCCAGGCCTAGCAAACTAGCGCAAGTCAACACCAATAGGAAAGACGCCCACCCCAGCCGCGACACTGACAAAAAAAGCACTCCTCCCCCAACCAAAAACAAAATGTTCTCCAACGTGATGCCCAGGCAGCGCCAACGATACGCCGACCAACGCAATACCGTCGCTGCGAACCAGATCGGCAAATAGATCAAATTCAGTTGGTGACCTAACCAGGATGGCTCATACGCAAAGCCTGTCAGCCGGTTTGCAAAAAGCGGGCCGCCTGAACGCATTGAAAACAACCACTGAAATTCGATCAATGCTTGCGGATAGTCGCCATCCTTAAAGATCACGACCCCGGCCTGTACTAAAGACCAGGCCAGCAAAGCAATCCCTCCCAGGTTAATAAACCGCACTGTCCAAAGCAAACGCTTTCCCCCTTTCATCACCCATACTGCTGGAACAAAAAAAGACGCCATCCCTAGTGAGACCGTTGCACAAATTTCCAGACCTTCTGAAAGCGGCCCCCGCCCGCGAAAAGTGGGGACATTGGCAAAAAACGCCGCCGCCCATGAAATCAACGCCGCCGATAAAAAAATCAGCAGTGGAGCGCTTTCACGCGGCAGTTGCCCACCTCTCAACACAAAAGGCAGCAACCACACCAACGCCAAAATCAAAAACAAAAACGCGGATGGCGCGGCCACACTGGTCCCCCCTAACCGGTCACTCAACCACGGAAAACTGGTAATAGGCAATGCCAATAACGCCGCGCCCCATAAAGCCCAGCACACAACCTGATACACCTTCGAAAACCATTGACGCATATTAACTACTGCCCCAGATCAGCGCAGCAAGCCCCCCAACCACAAACCCAATCAATACCCCGGCCAAAATGAGCCAGGTGCGCGCATAAGAAATCGGAGCTTGCGGAAAATCGGCGTGGGAAGCCAGATCAAACATGAGTGAAGGCAGCAGACTCCGGCTGGTCTGCAATTCCGATTCTAATTCCGTAGTAGTTTGCTGAATATGCTGCTTTAACTCTTGCAACGAGACTTTAGCGCACAAACCAGCCAGATTGGTTGATTCAGCTTGAGAGTTTTGCACACAGTTGTTAAGCCCCACAAGATATTGGCGCAAACTCCAGGCCTGCAGAGAGTGTCCATAAGATTCTACCAAAACAGCATAGGCGCGATCAGCCCACAGATTGACGACCTCGACCGCTCGTTGAGGATCGGCGTTACGCGCATGCAGCTCAATAATGGACTGCCGGCGCTCCAGCGAAATCGAGCGTCCAAAGACCAGTTCATCCGGCGAGACGCCGCGCTCTGACGCCGCGCTTCTCACCTGCTGAAGCACATCTGGTGAACTAATCACGGCCTGAAATGCCGAGATCGCCTGATCTTGTTCCCGCTCGTCAATCGGCCCACTTTGAGCAAAATCTATTGTCACGCTAAATGTAGCAATTGCTTCATACTCCGCAGGCTGCCCACGATGGAAAAGCCAACCTCCCAGACCTCCTAACAACACACACACCGCCACCACCCACCACTGTGGGACTGCCTTTTGAATAATCTGTCGCAGAGAAATTTCCATAGCTACTGATTGGCAAACTAACGACGCGGCCCGGCAAACTTTTCCTTACGCAGGGCATTGATCACAAGCGCTGAGAGCAATTTTAGCCCGATAACCCCATCATACATCCAATTAAACAAAACGAAATAATCTTTAGCAAAGTTTTTGTGATAATAAAGCCAATAGGAGCGGTGCCACTCATAGATTGAGCGATAGGGTTGAACCCGCGTTCCGCCACGTCCGCCAAAATGGGTAACGCGAGCGGTTGGCACATAAAACACCTGCCAGCCAGCCTGGCGCGCGTGAAAGCAATAATCAGCGTCCTCTTGGTAGGCAAAATAACGCTCATCCAAAAAACCGATCTGATTAACCACCTCGCGCCGAATGAGCATACAAGAACCAGCCACGCCATCCACAGGATTGATTTCATCCTCAGGCAAATGGTTCAGATGATAGCCGCCAAAAAATTTGCTGCGCGGGAAAAGTTTTGATAATCCCAAAAAATAGGTAAAGACCGCCCACGGGCGCGAGTCGCCGCGGCGGCAGGATTTTTGCAAACTTCCGTCACTATTCAGCACTTTGGGCCCACAAATCCCCACCTGAACATGTGCATCCATAAAGTCCAACAAAGTCTTCAATGCACCCGCATGAATCAATGTGTCAGGATTAAGCTGCATCAAATAACGCCCACTTGCCTGCCGCAGCGCCTGGTTCATCGGAGCAGTGTAACCCCTATTTTGTTGATTAGCAATCACCTGCACTGTAGGGAACTCTGTCCGCAGCATATTCAACGTATCGTCTGTTGAGGCATTATCCACAACGATAATCTCATAAGTTGCCACAGGCGAATTTTCATCAATCGAGCGCAAGCAATTGCGCAAGTAATCGCACGCCTGCTGAGTGACAATGCAAATCGAAAGGTCTGGCAGAGGCATCATTGATCTATCCCAAAATTTTCGGGCCAAAAATTTTCTGATAAACC
>CAIQJJ010000142.1 GCA_903872065.1 uncultured Anaerolineales bacterium
CACCTGATGGACGTGCCGGACAAGGCCGCCTCGTATGAATTTTACGGCGTCGCCCTGTACCAGCCGGCCCTGCAGAAAGAATAGGCCATGAGCGACAGCCCCGCGCCCACCACCGAAACCCCCTATGACCTGGTGCTGAAGGGCGGGCATGTCTTAGACCCCGCCAACCATCTCAACAGTCCGCTGGATGTCGCCATCGCTGGCGGGAAGATCGCCGCCGTCGCCCCGGCCATCCCCGCCGCCCAAGCCAAACAGACGATTGACGTGTCGGGGCTCTTGGTGACCCCCGGCATCCTGGACATTCACACCCACGTCTACCTATTCCGCACCTCGGCCAAGAGCTACGTCGAAGGGGTTCACGCCGACGCCCATCTCTTCTCGGCCGGCGTCACCACCACCGTGGACGCCGGCACCGCCGGCTGGAAGCATTTCCTCGATTTCAAGGAAAGCACGATTGACCGCGCCAAAGTGCGCATCCTGGCCTTTCTCAACATCGCCTGCGGCGGCATGACCGACGACATCTCGGAACAGACGCCGGGCGATATGCAGCCCAAGATCGTCGCCAGCCTGGCGCAGGCTTTCCCGCAGATCATCGTCGGGATTAAGACCGCCCACTACTGGACGAGCCTGCCCTGGGACGATGTCCACACGCCCTGGGCCTCGGTGGATCGCGCCCTGGAAGCCGCCGCGCTGTGCGGCAAGCCGATCATGGTGGATTTCTGGCCGCGCCTGCCGGAGCGCCCCTATCCCGATCTGATCTTGAAGAAACTGCGCCCCGGCGACATCCACACCCACGTGTTCGCGCAGCAGTTCCCCATCCTGACCCCCGACGGCAAAGTCCAGGAGCATCTGTTCGCCGCCCGGCAGCGCGGCGTGCGCTTCGACCTGGGGCATGGGGCGGGCAGCTTTTGGTTCCGCAATGCCGTCCCCGCCCTGCGCGGCGGTTTCCCCCCCGACACCCTCTCCACCGACCTGCACATGGGCAACATCAACGGGCCGGTCGCCAGCATGCTCAACACCATGTCGAAATACCTGAGCATGGGCATGTCGCTGGAGGAGGTCATCGAACGTTCCACGACCCTGCCGGCGCAGCTTATCGGGCGTCCCGACCTGGGGACGTTGAGCGTTGGCAGCGAGGCGGACGTGGCGGTCTTCGAGCAGCGCCAGGGCCAGTTTGGCTACGCCGACTGCGGGCGGGCCAAGATCGTCGGGCCGCACAAGCTCGAATGCCGCCTGACGCTGCGCGCCGGCCAGGTGGTCTATGACCCGGCCGGGTTCAGCATGCCGCTTTGGGAGCAGGCTCCCGCCCCCTACTGGTATACCCCGCCTGGGACGTACTAAAGGCGAAGAAGCTTTTCTTTTCACCAGGAAAAACGTATGGACATTTATGAGCAACTAGGGGTGCGCAAGATCATCAACGGTCATGCCACCCTGACCAAGTTGGGCGGTTCATTGATGCCGCCCGTCGTGCTGGCAGCCATGGCCGAGGCCGCCGGGCATTTCGTGGACATTGACGAACTGCAAGACAAGGTCGGGCAGCGCATCGCCGAATGGACGCACAACGAGGCGGCTTACATCTCGTGCGGCGCGGCGGCCGGCCTGACCCTCAGCACCGCCGCCTGCATCACCGGCCTGGACGCCGAGAAGCGCGCCCGCCTGCCCTTCACCGACGGCATGAAGAACGAGATCATCGTCCACCGCCGCGGGCGCGTCGGCTACGACTTCGCTATCCGCCAGGCGGGCGGCAAAGTGGTCGAGATCGGTACGGACGAGGGGGCGAGCGCCGCCGACCTCGAAGCCGCCATCAACGAACGCACCGCCGCCATCTTCATCTTCTACAAGAACCTTTCCATGCAGGGACAGATCCCCATCCCTGAGCAGAGCGCCATCGCCAAACGCTGTGGCGTCCCCATCGTCGTAGACGCCGCGGCCCAGATTCCGCCGGTCGAAAACCTGTGGTGGTTCACCCAGCAGGGCGCCGACCTGGCCCTGTTCAGCGGCGGCAAAGGCTTGTGCGGCCCGCAAAGCAGCGGCCTGATCCTGGGGCGGCGCGACCTGATCCAGGCCTGCGCCTTCAACGCCTGCCCCAGAGCCTTCATCGGGCGGCCCATGAAAGCCGGCAAAGAGGAGATCATCGGCCTGATGACCGCCGTGCGCTGGTACCTGGACCTCGACCACGTCCAACTGATGCAGACCTACGAAGACCAGGTCGCCTGGATGGTGGCCGCCTTTGCCGGCCAGCCCTCGGTGCAGGCGCGGCGCAGCTTCCCCAACGAAGCCGGCCAGCCCATGCCGCGCGCCGAGATCATCCTGGACGAAGCCGCCCTGGGCCTCACGCGCGACCAACTGCTCGAACGCCTGCTGACCGGCGAACCCTCCATCTCCATCGCCGCCGCCGAAGCGAGCGGCGTCTACATCAACCCCCAAACCCTACAGCCCGGCGAAGAAAAGATCATCGTCGCCCGCATCCAGCAAATCCTGAGCGGGGCCTAACCCCCACCCTGCAAAACCCCCACCCCGCGACGCTCGTTGTCGCTGCTCCCCCATCGGTGTTCTTCCGATGGGGGAGGGACTCCGTCCCGCGGGAACAGGATACCAATTCCCCGTCCCGCGTCCGCCGCCCATCCATAACCGCAATTGTACCGTAGGGGCGAAGCATACGGCGGGATCTCACGTCCAGGGGACAATACCTTAATGCCGGATGCTTCGCCCTGTCCCGGCGGAACGAGACGCCGTCCAGGGACAATGTTCCGGAGGAGGGCAAAACCGTCCCATAGACCGCGTTTCGGGGGGAGGGCGAAGCATCCGGCACAATCGATCGTCCCATAGACCATGTCTCGGAGCCGGATGCTTGCGCCCCTACAATGATTGCGACAATGATGATGGTCGCGGCGATTCCATCATGGGCGCGGGTGGAATGCGCGCACATCCGCGATCCGTCCGCGACGGTCGTAGGGGCGAAGCATACGGCAGGATCTATCCTCCAGGTGACAGAGTCTTGCTGCCGTATGCTTCGCCCTGTCCCGGCGGGAACGATATTTCGCCTGGGGAGGGTGAAGCGCGCTGGATCGTCCAGGGGGATGGGCGGGTGATGGATCGTCCAAAAGACAATATCCTGGG
>CAIQJJ010000143.1 GCA_903872065.1 uncultured Anaerolineales bacterium
CATGCGCGCCGAGGGCAAGGCGCTGCGCAGCCCATCCAGAAAGCCCTGGCTGCGCGCCTGGGTGTTGGGGCGGTGATAGGTGAGGTCCAGCGCGGTGACCTGTCCCCCCCAATGCTCAATGGCATAACGCCCGGCCCAAAACCCCAGATCGAACCCGGCGCGATAATTATCCACCGAGACGCAAGTCTCCGTATCCGGCACGGGCAGCGATTCGGCAACGATGGGAATTTGTTTGCGGCGCGGATTGTTTTGCAGCAGGCTGGAAAAGCGCGGCAGATAATCGGCGGTGATCAGCACATCCAGGCGGTGGTAGAGGGATTGGTCCGTATGCGCTTCGCCGGACGGCTCGCCGCTGACCGCCGGCTTGCCCGGCGAGACCATCGAGGCGGCCCCGCCGTGAGTGCGGCGCAGGCGATTTGCAGTATCGAGGTGCGCCAGGTCACGCCGAATCGTGATCATCGAGGCGTCGCAAAGCCCGCTGAGTTCCTGAACCGTCAGGAAACCGCGCTGATCAACCCATTGGACGATTGCATCCCATCGCTCTTCATTTTTCATGGCAGCCTTTTCACTCCAACAACATCTCTACCACAAAGTGACCGAAAACAATCACTTCATCTGCATCTACCAGCCGATTAAGATCATATCCGTTAAATTATAAGCGAATTATGCAAGAAATCAACAAGAAAAGCCAACAGCCTCTTGATTTATTTACTCGTTTTGTTATAATACGACCAATCGCTAACCGTTTTCGGTCATTTTTGTTCGTGAAAGATCAAATGGCCGGAGTCCATTGGAGACGCCCAAGCGGGAGGTTTCCAAGAAAGGAGGCGCCTGATCCATCTCGCACCGCTGCTCACCATGTCCACAGTTTGAAAAATACCCATTCGTTTGACTTTCAAGGAGAAAACATGAGATCGCTGTATCGTTTGATTGCTGTTTTGATGCTGGCAACCCTGCTGTTAAGCGCCTGCGCGCAGGCAACCACCCAGGCCCCCAAGGCCACCGAAGCGCCCAAGGCGACTGAAGCCCCCAAAGCCACCGAGGCCCCTAAAGCCACGGAAGCGCCCGCTGTCAAAGACCCCAAAGAATATTTGAACGCGGCCCGCGAAGACACCCTGATCATTGACAACCCCTACCGCCTGGAAGGGAAAGACAACTGGAACCCCTATATTCCCAACAACGTGACCGGTTGGGGTTTGAACGCCCTGGGCCAGGATCCGCTGATGATGCTCAACTACGGCGATGGTCAGCTCAAGATGTGGTCGGCGGATAAGTTCGATTCCGATGCCGAAGCCAAAGTCTGGACGCTGACCCTGAAGAAGGGCATCACCTGGAACGACGGCGTGGCGTTTACGGTGGATGACATCATCTACTCGATTGACCTTCAAATCAAGAATGAAACCCTCGGCTCGCACTTCTATTTCGTCGAGTGGATTGACAAAATGGAGAAGGTTGACGATGGGACGATGAAGTTCTACCTGAAGAAACCCAATGTGCGTTTCGCGGTGGAAAACTTTGGCGTGCAGATCGCTGGCTCAACCCAGTTCGTCCCGAAGCACATCTGGGAAACTGTCGCTGACCCACTGACCTTCAAGAACTATGACCCCGAAAAAGGTCTGCCTCTGGGCACCGGCCCTTACATTTTGGCCAAGATCACCGAGAACGAGACCATTTGGGTGCGCAATGACAAGTGGTGGGGCGCAGCTACCGGCTTCCGCAAGCTGCCCGAACCGCTGAAGGTTATCTACTCCTACGTCGGCACCGAAGAGGTGCGCACGCAGACCGGTATTGACAACGGGTTTGACACGATGCAGGACATGACCCTGGGCGCGTTCGAGGCGATGAAGGCCCAGAACGACAAATGGATCGCTTTCTACCCGGACAAGCCCTACGCCTGGCTCGACCCCTGCGCCCGCATCATCTCCGTCAACAGCTCCGCCGCCCCTTGGGACGATAAGGAAATGCGCTGGGTGTTGAGCGATGTGATGGATCGGCAGCAGATCATTGACATCGCCTACGAAGGCACCACGGTGATGGCGCCTTACTTCTGGCCGGCCTACCCCTCCATGCAGAAATACGCCGACCTGATTGACAAGGCCACCATTGACCGCATGCTCAAGCCCAACCTGGACAAAGCCGAAGCCACCTTAAAGGCCAAGGGCTACACCAAGGGCGACAAGTATTGGACGAAAGACGGCAAAGAACTGACCCTGGAAATCCAGGTGCCGGAATACATCGAACTGGAACGCATTGGCGATGTCTGGCTGGAGCAACTGCAGAAGTTCGGCATCAACGCCACCAAGGTTCGCCTGGAAAGCGCCTTCTACGATAACTTCAACTTCGGCCATTACGAAGTGCAGAGCAACTGGTTCGCTTGCGGTTCGGTCGCCGAGCCCTGGCTGACCCTGCGCAACTTCGTGGGCAAGGCCGCCCCGATTGACGAGCGCCCGCAAAGCGGCATCACCAACGGTTTCCGCTGGTCGAACGATCGCTACACCGAACTGGTGGCCGAGATCGGCACGCTCAAGTGGGACGATCCCAAACTGATGGAAGACACCAAAGAAGCCCTCAAGATCCTGTACGACGAACTGCCGGCGATCCCCGCCGCCCAGGCTCGTAAGCTGGTGCCTTTCAACGACACGTATTGGACCGGCTGGCCGACCAACGACAACTACTACATGACCCCGACCAACTGGTGGAACAACTTCATTTGGACGGTGACGACCATCACCAAAGCCAAGTAGTTCCTCCAAACACTTGATTTTCACTGATAGACCCTGGCGGCCCTCGCAAGAGAGCCGTCAGGGGATGTTGTTTAACATCCTAACCATTTTTGGCGCTGATGGGCGAAACCCTAAAGGTCTAAGAAAACCTTCAGGGTTTGTCAATAAGGCGCGTACCCCAGGAGGCCCTCCATGGGCGGCTTGACCAAAGAATATGTTTTACAACGCGTATTGATGTGGTTTTTGACGATCTGGATCGGCGTTACGCTGACCTTTGCCATCCCCCGCATGGGCAAAGGCGACCCGGTGTCTGTGATTGTGTCGCGCATGATGCAGCGGCAGGGATATGTAGAAAACGCCAACGAGATCATCGAGTCCTACAAGAGGCGCTTTGGCTTGAATGATCCGATTATGGTGCAGTACATTCGCTACCTGGGCAACGTCGTCCGCTTCGACTACGGCTATTCGCTGACCCGCTTCCCCACGCCGGCCGGCGAGATTGTCCGGCCGGCCCTGCCCTGGACGCTCGGCCTGCTGATCGTGGCCTCGACGCTCTCATTTGGAGTCGGCGTCACCGTCGGGGCGCTGATGGGGTGGCGCAAGACGCCGGCCTGGCTGCAAAACATTTTGCCAGCCAGCCTGACGTTTACCTCGATCCCCTATTTCATGTTCGGCATTTTGCTGATCTTTGTATTCGCCTTCTGGCTCAAGATCTTGCCGGCGACAGGCGGCTATTCGCGCGATGTTGACCCGGCTTTCAACTGGACATTTATCTCGGACGTTTTGCAGCACGCCATCCTGCCGCTGTTCTCAATCGTAGTCACCTCGATGGGCGGCTGGGCGTTAGGAATGCGCGGCTTGATGATCGGCGTCAACAACGAGGACTATTTCTTGCTGGCGCAGGCCAAAGGCCTTTCGCCGACGCGCGTCTTCTTCCGCTACGGCATCCGCAACGCCATCTTGCCGGCCCTTACCGCCTTCGCCCTGGGCCTGGGCGGGCTGATCAGCGGCTCCACCCTGGTGGAGTGGATTTTCGCCTATCCCGGCACGGGCTATGTGCTGTACCGTTCGATTACCGCATTGGACTATTCGGTGATGCAGAACATCTGCAACCTGATGATCATCATCACGGCAACAGGGGTGTTGGCACTGGACTTGCTCAATCCGTTGATTGACCCGCGCATCACCTTCAAAAAGAGCGCCGCTTCGTAACGGGCGATCATTTCCTTGAGATATGGCAGAGGTAGTATGACTGTTGAAGAAACGGTTGATCCGAAAGAAAGCCCGGCCACCCGGCGCGTGAATGTTTGGGATTCGCCCTGGCTAAATACGAAATTTCTCGTGGGCGGTTCGATCATCGTGGTGGTGATCCTGTTCGGCCTGCTAGGGCCATTTTTCTGGAATACGGAACTGGCTTACACCGCCTCGTCGCCGACGAACCTGCCGCCGATGTGGATGGCGAAGGGCAGCCCCGAACACCCACTCGGCACGGAGAGCAACGGTCGCGATATGCTGGCCTCGCTGATCGTGGGCATCCCGGCATCCTTGAGGGTCGGCGTGCTGGCGGCGACCCTGGGGATGGGGATCGGGGTGCTGCTGGGCTCCCTGGCCGGCTACCTGGGCGGTTGGTGGGATCACGTCATCCGCACCATCAGCGACTCGGTGCTGATCATCCCCAGCCTGGCGGTGTTGATTGCGATCGCCTCTTATGTGCAGTTTCCCGACACAACCATGCTGGCGTTGGTGCTGGCAATGTTTGCCTGGCCTGGGCCAACCCGCCTGGTGCGTTCGCAGGTGCTGACGCTGCGCGAGCGCGGTTATATCCGCATGGCGCTGCTCTCGAATGTGCCGCCGTTGGAGATCATGTTCGTCGAGATGGTGCCGAATATGCTGCCCTGGCTGGCGGCTTCGTTCACGGGCAATATTTCGGGGGCCATCCTGGGCGCGACCGGCCTCGAAGCCTTGGGCCTGGGGCCAACCCGCGTGCCCTCGCTGGGCATGATCATTAACTATGCCATGACCAGTTCAGCCCTGGTGCGCGGCATGGTCTGGTGGTGGCTGCCGCCGATCCTGGCGCTGATCATCATCTTCACCGGGTTCTTCTTGATGACCGTTGGCCTGGATGAGATCGCCAATCCACGGTTGAGAGGGTATGGCAATGGCGGCAAATGAAAAAATTCTGGAGGTTCTAGACCTGCATGTGCAGTATTTCACCCCCCGCGGGGCGGTGAAAGCGGCCAACGCGGTCAATTTGTATGTCAAGGCGGGTGAAATCGTGGGGCTGGTGGGTGAGAGCGGCTGCGGCAAGACGACCGTAGCGATGGCGATCTTGCAGATGGTGCAGCCGCCCGGGCGCATTGTCAAAGGCGAGATCCGCATCAACGGGCATAATATCGTCAACCTGTCCGAAGCCGAGCTGCGCAAAGTGCGCTGGCGCGAATTGGCGCTGATCCCGCAAGGGGCGATGAACTCGCTCAACCCGGTGCTGCGCATTCGCGAGCAAATGGGCGACGCCATCCAGGCGCACGAGGCGATCAGCGCCCGCGACCTGAAGGCGCGCGTGCTAAGCCTGCTCAACGACGTGGGCCTGCCAGAGCGCGTGTACAATATGTACCCCCACGAATTAAGCGGTGGGATGAAGCAGCGTGTGTGCATTGCGATGGCGGTGGCGCTAAACCCGGCGATCATCATTGCCGATGAGCCGACCAGCGCCCTGGATGTGGTGGTGCAGCGGGTGGTGGCGCAAACACTGCTGGATGTGAAAAAACGCCTGGGCGTCTCGATGATCATGATCGGACATGATATGGGCTTGCAGGCGCAGATGGTGGATCGTGTGGCGGTGATGTATGCGGGGAACATGGTTGAGGTGGGGCCGGTGGAGAGTATCTTTGCCCAACCGCTCCATCCCTACACACAGTTGTTGATCGAGTCCATTCCATCGATCCGCGAGCGCAAACCGCTCAAGGTCACTGAAGGGCTGACGCACGATTTGCGCAATCCGCCCACGGGCTGCTGTTTCCAGTTCCGCTGCCCGCGGGTTGAGCCGCGCTGCCTGCAAGCGCAGCCGGCGATGATCGAGGCGGGGCCAGAACACCTGGTATCCTGCATTCACTATCAAGCCAGGTAGAAGCGAGAACACAGTTTATGGAACAACCCATTCTTTCCATTCAAAATGCCACCAAGATTTTCGGCGGCGGCTTTCTCAGTTCCTCCAAGCCGATCGTCGCCCTGGATCGCTTCTCGCTGGATGTGTATGAATCGCAGTCAAAGATTATCACTATCGCCGGGGAAAGCGGCAGCGGCAAGACGACGCTGGCCAACATGATCCTGGGCTTCACCCCCTGCACCGAGGGAAAGATCACATTCAACGGGATTGACCTGAACCAGATGAACGGCGAACAGCGCAGCTTCTACCGCCAGGAAGTGCAGGCCATCTTCCAAGACCCCTACGAGGTGTACAATCCCTTCTTCCGCGTGGCGCACATTTTCGATATGATCACGCGGCATTTCAAGCTGGCGCGCAGCAAGAAAGAGGCGCAAGAGTTGATCGAAGAAGCGTTGAACCTGGTGGGGATGCGCGGCGGGGAGATTTTGGAAAAGTATCCGCACCAACTGTCCGGCGGACAGCGGCAGCGGGTGATGGTGGCGCGGGCGTATATGCTGCGCCCCAAGCTGATCGTGGCGGATGAGCCGGTCTCGGCGGTGGATGCTTCGCTGCGCGCCATGATCCTCGATATTATGCTCAGGCTGCGCGACACGCGCCACATCTCGTTCCTCTACATCACGCACGATCTCTCAACCGCCTATCAGATCAGCGACCTGATGTATGTGCTGTTCCAGGGCACGACGGTGGAGCGCGGCAATACGGCGAAGATCATCGAAGACCCGCGCCATCCCTATGTGCAGGAATTGATCGACTCGATCCCGGTGCCAAACCCGAAGATCAAGTGGAATATGAATATCAAGCTGCCCTCGGAAGAGGTGATGCGGATGAAGAACACGGTGGGCTGCCGGTTTTATCCACGCTGCCCCAAGCGGATGGACGCCTGCACGAAAGCTTTCCCGCCGATGGTTAAGGTCAGCGAGGAGCATGAAGTGGCGTGCTATTTGTATCAATGAGGAAAAGGGGAGCAAGGGGGGAAAGGGAACATGTTTGCTTTGCGAATCTGGGGACCACGGAGAATGTCTCTGTGGTCCCCAGTTTTAATGGAATAGATAGTTTGTTACTCTTTACTCAGCCGCATACCATCAGCAATCAACTGATCCAGATTCGGCGCGTAAAAACCGATTCCATACGCTGGCAAACGATGGCGCTTAATACCAGGTTCTTCATGGTAATGGTGCGGAAAAGTTTCGACCAAAGCAGTTTCTTCAGGGTGAGGCTGGGGATCATACCAGCGGATTTTTTCATTCCCCCGATAAATCGCATAACTGTAATCAAGAATCTTTCCAATCTTAAAATCAATGAACTCACGAACACGAATTTCCAGACCATTGAACAGACCAATACTTCCTTCCAGCCTTGCGGTTAAAGCGCTGGTGCTATAGAGCCGCAAGGTGGAATGGCGCACTTGCTCTGGATACCGCTCTGGTATGCTATAAATCAATATTTCATAAGCAGGGCGGGCAGGAAAAGGCATATCAAGCCGCTACGGTATGAAGAAATGGTTCATGTGGATCAATCGAGAGCGTTTCGCCATGCCGATGAGCTGTTAGCTGCTGAACACGCTCATGGGAAAGCGCCTGAAGGGCTGCTTCGCGGTCTAACTTTATCTGGTAATAGGCCGACCATTCGGCGAAATCGTCAGTATGTTCGCCGTCGTCCAATAACCCTTGTTGATATAGCGAGTAAAAATCCACTGAGCTCAGCCAATAACGGCGCTCAAAGTTGCGGGTAATCTCATCCGCGACGCGCAAATCATCCAAGATTTGGGTGATGGTTACTTCGTTCATCAGAGGCCTCGGTAATTTTAAAATCGCTTTAGGGAACACTAAAGTTAAAGAATTATACCAAAGATGGTTAAAAGCAAAAACTTCCGCAGCAGTCCTGGAGGCGGCTGCGGAAGTTTTTGTTCTGGTGGGCGGTATAGGGCTCGAACCTACGACCTCCTCTGTGTAAGAGAGGCGCTCTGTCCAACTGAGCTAACCGCCCGAACAAGGGGCATTATACCGTAGATTCCGCTAGAGAAAAAGATTTTTTTACATTTGTGCAAAATGAATATTTGCAATTAAACGGCAAAATCATTTGCATGAATGGCCTGATCCGTGATAAACTTTAGTTGTTAACGGTAATTTCTACAGGAGGCGCCGGATGACTGCCACAACTTCCTACGAAGAACGAATTCGCCGCGAGCGGGCGCACATGTCCAAGAGCTTTGCCCGCCTGGCGGACTTTTTGCTTGATTCTTATGTCGAAGCTTCATTTATGACTGCCAGTGAGCTGGCGCATGTGCTGAACCTGGACGCAGCCACGGTGGTGCGCTTCTCACAACATTTGGAATACAAGGGCTTTCCGCAGCTCCAGCGCGAGATCCGCGCCCGGGTGAAACGTGACCTGCTCCTGCGTCCGCAGCAAGCGGCCGTGGTCGATTCGGCGGACGCGCTGGTGGCGAATGCCATGCAAGAACTGGGGCGCGACCTGGATCGCACGCGCATGTCGCTCAGCGCCGAGACGGTAATGAAGCTGGTGGAGGATATTGGGCAGGCGCGGCGCATCATCCTGCTGGCCGACGCGCCGGCGCAGCCAGTGGCCTACAACCTGGTCTACTTCCTGGAACAGGGCGGCTTTCCCGTCTACATCGCCCGCGCTGGCATCGCCGACCTGGCGCGCGCCATTCACACCACCACCCCGCAAGACCTGATCCTGGCGATTGATGTCTCGGGCCATTCGCCGTATATCGCCCGCACGATCGAAGAGGCGCACAACAAAAACATTCACACCGCCGCCATTGTGAGTATGGCTTCGCTGGCCTCGGCGCGGGCGGCGGATGTGGTGCTGGAGGCGCGGGCGCGGCCGTCGATCGGCATTGGCATTGTGGCGATCAGTTCGGTGATTTATGCGCTGACCGAAACGCTGCGCTGGCGCTACGCTGAGCGCTTCGCCGGCGCCGAACAAGCCATCTATGAATTAACCAACCGCATTCAACAACCCCTGGAATAACCTTATGCGTCTGATTCGCTATCAAACCAAAACTGAAGGCCCGCGCAACGGCTGGCTGCTCGATAACCGCGTTGGCGCGCTGGAAGGCAACCCATTCGGTGAATTCCGCCGCCTGGAAGCCAATCTGCCGCTGGAAACTGTGACGCTGCTGGCCCCGCTTACGCCCAGCAAGATCATCTGCGTGGGGCGAAACTACAGCGCCCACGCGCAAGAAATGGAAGCCAAAGTCCCTGAATCGCCGCTCATCTTTTTAAAGCCACCCACGGCGGTGATCGCCCACGGCGAGGCGATTGTCCTGCCGCCGCAATCGCAGCAGGTGGAACACGAGGGCGAACTGGTGGTGGTGATCGGCAAGCGCGGGCGCTGGATTCCTGCCGGCGAGGCGCTGAATTACGTCTATGGCTACACGCTAGGCAACGATGTGACGGCGCGCGATTTGCAGCGCCGCGATGGGCAGTGGACGCGCGGCAAGGGCTTCGACACTTTTTGCCCGCTCGGCCCGTGGGTCGAGACCGACCTCAACCCGGCTGATCTGATTCTGACCTGCCATGTCAACGGCGAAATGCGCCAGATGGCTTCCACCCACGATATGGTCTTCAGTGTTTCGCAACTGATCGCCTTTGTCTCCTCGGTGATGACGCTGGAGGCGGGTGATATTATTATGACCGGCACGCCGGCCGGCGTTGGGCCGTTGACCGCCGGCGATGTGGTCGAGGTAGCTATTGAGGGACTGGGCATTTTGCGCAACCCGGTGATCCGCCCGCCAGGGCCGTAAACCCGCCCTATGCCCAACCTGGACATCCACAACGGCGTCCAAACCGCGCTGGCGCTCGCCATCCTGACGAGCATTTTTTGTTTGCTCAACGGGGCGCGGCTGATTTGGAGCGGCAGCAAGCTGAAGTTCTTCCGCATGCGCAGTGAGCGCGTGTGGGCCGGCTGGCGGTTGATCTTCCTGGCCGGCGTTTTTGGCTTGCTGGCAGCCTTTTTCAACCGCTGGGCGGAGCCGATCGCCTATCGCCTTTACCCGCCGACCGCCACGCTGACCGCTACGGCAACGGAAACGCTGACGCCGACCATCACGCTGACGCCGCCGCCCAGCCTGTCCCCCACCATCACCAAGACGCCCTCGATCACAGATACGCCCACGCCCACCACTTCGCCGCGCGTGCCGCTGGCGGTGGAGGCGCAGTTTTCCAGCCAGGTGACGCCAGGGGGAGGGCTGATCTTCAGCAATTTGCAGTTCACGCGTGAGATCAAAAAGTCGGAGACGATGTTTGAAGCGGTGGACCCGGCAACGACGTTCCAGAACCCGGTTGGCCACCTATACGCGCTGTTCAGCTATATCGGGATGACCGAGGGGGCGCAGTGGACGGCGCTGTGGTATCGCAACGGGGAACTGGTGCGCTATGAGACGCTGCCCTGGAACGGCGGGGCAGGCGGCTGGGGCTACACCGATTGGGAGCCGGAGCCGTCCGAATGGCTGCCGGGCAACTACCAGGTGCAAATCTTTGTCGGGCTGGAATGGATCGTTTCGGGAGAGTTTACGGTGGAAGGGGAAGCGCCCACCGCCCGCCCGACGCTGACGCCGACCCGCACGCCGACGCCCTCGCGCACCACCACGCCCACGCGGACGATTACGCCGACCCGCACCCTGACGCTGACGCGCACCCCCACCTCGACGCGCACAGATACTCCCACCCGCACGGAGACGCCGCTGCCGACCGGCACGCGCACCTCCACGCCGACACGCACGTCCACCTCGACGCGCACGGATACTCCCACTCGCACCGAGACGCCGCTGCCGACCGGCACACGCACGTTCACTCCGACCCGCACGATCACCCCCACGCGCACGCTGACGCCGACCCACACCATCACGCCGACCCGCACAGAGACGCTTCCGCCCACGCCCTCGCGCACGCTGCCGCCAACGGCGACGCGCACGCTCACCCGCACGCTGGGGCCTCAGCCGCCCACGCCGACAAGTACGATTACGCTGACGCGCTTCCCGACAGTTACAACGGTTGCACCAACGGTGACGTTCACGCGCATGCCCACCCGCCCGACGATTACGCCAACTTCGACGTCTACACACATGCCGACGAATACGCTCCCCCCGCCAACGACGACGCCCTCGCCCTCAGCGACGTTAGCGCCGACGAAGACGAGGACGTTGATGCCGTA
>CAIQJJ010000144.1 GCA_903872065.1 uncultured Anaerolineales bacterium
GATAGTATCAATTGGAGCAGTTTTTACTGGTGGTGGCGGTGGCGCCTGTGTAACTGGGCTTATGTTAGACGGGGTAGAAGAAAGAGTAGAAGGTGATAGCCGGAACTGGTACCGCGCCGCGAGCGTCAGCGAGGCGGGATGCTGACCGCCGGCCGGCGACCGATGACTGGCATGCAGCGCCGGACGTGTCAGCGACGACGCAATCAAGCGCGCCGCGCCCGGAAGCAGCACCGCGCCTGGCCGCCGCGCCGCGCTCGGCCTCAGCGCCACGCCTGGCCGCAGCGCTGCTGACGCTCACGCTCTCTGCGGATCCCAACCCCGCGCCGGTTGACGCGGATGTGACCTGGACGGCGACGGCGCGCAACCCCGGCGCCGCGCCCGCCCATCATTTGGAACTGCTGCGCGGCAAAAACTGGCTGCACGAGGAAGAATCGTTCGACCTGCCGCCCGGCGGGGAGCGTGCGTTTATATTACGGCGCAGCTACGCCAACCCCGGCGACTATTCCGAAACCGTGCGCCTGTTGAGCAGCGCCGCGCCGGTTGAGGCGCTTGGGCGCGTGCGCGTTGTCCAGCCGGCCGGTTTCAGCCTGCGCCTGGCAGCTTCCGCGGCGCGTCTCGTTTCCGGCGAGGAAGTGACCTGGACGCTCGAAGTCTATAACGACGGCGGCGAGGGCTTGCAGCAGGTGCGCCTGCGCCTGGGCAGCGAACTGTTGGGAGAGCCTTTTGATCTGCCGCGCGGCGAGAAGAAGGTGTTGAGCTTTGGGCGAACCTATCTACAGCCTGGCGAAGTGGTTGAAAGCGTGCGCGCGGCGGCCTTCATCCCTGTCGGCGAGCGCCTGGCGCGCCAGGTGGAGGGCAAGGTATTGGTCGCTGCGCCGCCGCCAAAAACTGCCCCCCTCCCGGCGCAGGCTGGAACGCCTGTGATGGCGAGTGAGCCGCTGCCCGCCGCAAAGACGGTTGAGGAGCAGCCATTAACCTTGCGCCTCACGCTTGCGCCGGGCGTCTTCCTCGACCTGCAGCATGTGCCGGCCGGCGAATTCCTGATGGGCGGCGACCCCACAAAAGATTCGCGGGCTGATTTGGACGAACAGCCGCAGCATAAGGTCTATTTGGACGAGTATTTCATTGGCAAATATCCTGTTACTGTGGCGCAGTTTGCCGCCTTCACCAAAGCGACCAGTTATCAAACCACGGCTGAGAAGAAAGGTTCAGGTCGGGGTTGGACAGGGAGTCAGTGTGACGAGATTCAAGGCGCATCCTGGCAGTTCCCGCACGGGCCGGGGACTGATGTCGAACAAAAAGCGGATCATCCTGTAACCCAGGTCAGTTGGGAGGATGCGGCGGCCTTTTGCGCATGGGCCAGCGAGGCGGCCGGCAGAAAGCTGCGCCTGCCGACAGAGGCCGAATGGGAGAAGGCCGCCCGCGGGACAGATGATCGCGTTTATCCGTGGGGGGAGGTTGAGCCGGACGCCGAACGCTGCAATTTCGAGATGAATGTCCAAGACACCACCCCGGTCGGCAAATACTCGCCGCAAGGCGATTCGCCTTACGGCTGCGCCGACATGGCCGGCAATGTTTGGGAATGGTGCCGCGATTGGTATGCGAAAGAGTATTATGCCAGTTCACCGGCAGAGAATCCCGCGGGGACTGCGTTTGGAAAATCCCATGCGCTGCGGGGTGGATCGTGGTACGGCAATGGCTACCTCGTGCGAGTGTCGAGCCGCGGCTGGGACACCCCGACGCACAGAAACAGTTACCTGGGTTTTCGCTGCGCTTTCTCACCCTGACTCTCGATTCCTGGTCGGTGGTAAACTTGAACAAACCACCCACGGAGAACCCCCATGTCCATTACCCCCACCTGGATCTGGCCGGCCCCGGCCGGCGACGCAATCAACCAATTTGCCGAATTCCGCCACGAGTTTACCCTGGACGAAGCGCCGCCGGGCGAAGCCTGGCTGACCATCGCCGCTGACTCGCA
>CAIQJJ010000145.1 GCA_903872065.1 uncultured Anaerolineales bacterium
AGGCTGACGTGCGACTAACTGGTCGTGGGTAGGCGTATCTACATAATAGGGTTCGTTATAGCCAGTCTTGATCCCGGGATATGCGTTTATGCCGTTTGTGGCCCGTAGTTTAGGATATCCATTTTCCAATTTTTCTAGCAACCCGCTGACCCCCAAGCCTTCCATTACCCATCCGCATTTTCCTAAACTGGTGTACGGAATTGGAAAATGCTGGTTTTGAGCATAATTCGCCAGTGGATTGCTGCCACGCACTCGATCGCTAACATCGGCATACAAAAATTCGGCATGTTTTGCTCGCTGGCCTGGGCTTCCTACCAGTAAAATACATGGAAAAGTAATTGCCCCAGGAAAAATATCCGAGTTTTTGAAATCCAGCAATTCCAAAGGCGCAGCTTCTTGCACCAGAAATTCTCTCAGTGCTTCAGCATAATCAGCCCGCAGCCACTTATTCGCCACAATATAGCCCAAAATACCATCGGGATTCAGGTTTTGCACCCCACGATAGAGAAAATACACGTACAAATCGGCCCCGCCATGATACACCCGCTGGTAAGCAAGCTGGTAAAACGCTTTTTGGTTTGAGAACTTCTCCTGGCGCACATACGGCGGATTGCCCAAGACGCCATCGAAGCCCTGGCGCGCCCCGCTGAACACTTCGGGGAACTCGATCTGCCAGTGCAGCCAGTGCTGGGCAGCCGTCCAGCGCAGCATCTCGTCCAGCCTGGTCGCCCGCAAAAAGGCCCAGGCGGCCGGGCTGCTCACGGCGCTGCCCAGGGCGGCGTAGGCGGCGGCGTCTGGCCCTTTGCCAAAATAAACCGCCGTGTGCAGGTCGAGCAGTTCACGGTAAATTTGCAGCGTGGGCGCAATCTGTTCGTGGAACAGGCGCGCTTTCTGCCGCACCTCGGCCACATCGTCGCTGTCTTTGGCGTACAGTTCGGCAAAGCCGGCCAGCGTCCCCTGCACATCGAGTTGAAAACGCTCCAACGGCAGGGTGAAGGCCTGCGCCGATTCCTGGCGCGCCTTGATCCCCGGGTACGTCCCCACGTCCTTCAGCCAGGTGCCCACCAGGCTGTTGCCCCAGCGCAGGTGATGGTCGAGAAAAGTGAGCGGCTTGCCCTGGGCAGCGGTCGCCATCCACAGGCACAGCTTGGCCAGTTCCACCGCCAGTTCGTTCAAATCCACGCCAAACAGGCAGCGCTCGGCGGCCTGGCGCTTCCAATAGACCACGTCCGTGTTGAGGTCGGGGTTGACCCAGGCGGCGGGCGGCGCGCCGCGCCGTTCATTGAGCAGGGCGACGATGAAATTGGCGATGACGTGCACGGCGTTGACCAGGAAATGGCCCGAGCCCATGGCCGGGTCGAGGAATTTGAGCGCCAACACCTGCTGGCGCACGAAGGCCAGGTACTGGTCATCCAGGGCGCGCTGAATCTGGGCGTGGGCGGGCAGGCTGGGCGGGGTGGCGGCCAGGTCGGCAAGCTGGGCGGCGATGCGCTGCTGCTGGTAAAAGGCGGCCTTCAACGTCTCCAGTTTGGCCGCCACGGTATGGCGCACGATGTAATCCACCACGTCTTCGGGGGTGTAATACGAGCCGCTGGCCTTGCGCTCGCCCTCCGTCTCGGCGAAATAGACCTGCCCCACGTTGAGCAGCGTCTCGCCGGCCTTGACCTTGCCGGCCTGCGAATAGGGGATGTATTGGGTGCGTTTCTCGCTAGCGCGCACGACGCGCGCTTCGCCCTCGACCAAAAACAGGCTGTATTCGAGCAGCCCCTCGTACAGGCTGCCCAGGTGACGCACCGACAGGTCGCGATAATCAATGCGCTGCGGCTGGCGATCCTGCTCGTAGGTTTTGCCTTTGGCGGGGATGGTGCACAGCCGCAGCAGGGCAGCTTGCAGGAACTCATTGCGCAGGCGATGCCCGGTCAAGAACGGGCGGCGGGCGGGGTCGAACAGGCCGCCGTTGTAGGCCGGCACGCCGGCGGCCGGCGCGCCCTGGTCAATCAGGGCGAACAGGCTCCCCAGGCGGCGCCAAATCTCGAACTCCTGCCCCCAGGCCGTGCCTTGTTGATGATGGCGCAGCGCTTCGCCCAACAGGTCTTGCAGGCAGTTCTGGCGGTAGAGCGGGTGATCGAGCGGCAGCAGGCGGCGCGCCTCAGCGTACAGGATGAAGAGCAGGCGGTAGACCAAAAACAGGGTGTTCTTATAAATGAGGGCGCGCTGCGCGGCGGAGGCGACCTCTTCCCCGTCCGCCAGGCAGCTTTCCACCAAACCCTGGCAGAGCTGG
>CAIQJJ010000146.1 GCA_903872065.1 uncultured Anaerolineales bacterium
GCATGGTGGACAAAGCTTTTGAGTACCTGATCAAAACCGGCGACCTGGCGCGCCGCCTGTACATTCACCAGGACGCGATCCAAAACTATCGCAAAGCGTTGGACCTGCTGGAAGAGAACGAAAGGAGAGAGGGTGAGGAGGGCGACTCGGCTCTGGTCGCGCCGGCCGACCGTCCGCCTGAGGGTCGTCAAGCAGACGACCGCCAGGCAGACGACCGCCAGGCTCGCACCTGGATGAAATTGGGGCTGATCTACCATACGATATTTGACTATACGCAAGCACGCCAGGCATTCGATGAGGGCTTCAGGCTGTGGCAGCAGATTCGCACCCCCGCCCAGGCCGAACGCCGCATGGCCTCGCGCCCGCTGCGGGTGGACTGGCCCTTCATGCCCCTGACGCTCGACCCGGCGCTGTGCGAGGATGTCGATTCGTGCGGCGTGGTGGATCAATTGTTCAGCGGCCTGGTAGACCTTGAGCCAGACCTGGAAATTGTCCCCAACCTGGCAAAAAGTTGGGAGATGCTCGATGATGGGCAGCGCTATGTCTTTCATCTGCAGCGCGACGCCCGCTGGAGCGATGGCGTCCCTGTAACCGCCCACGATTTTGAATTCGCCTGGAAGCGCGTCCTGGCCCCCGAAACGGGTTCCCTGACCGCCCACCTGCTCGACGATATCCGCGGTGCCAAAGACTACCGCAGCGGAAAGACGCACAACCCCGCCGCGCTGGGCGTCTATGCGCTGGACGATTACACCTTACACGTCGAACTAGATCAGCCCTGTGGAAATTTCCTCTACCTGCTGGCTTACAGTGTGGCCTGTCCCGTCCCACGCCACCGCGTGCAGGCGCTAGGAGCGGCCTGGGCCGATCCATGCCAAATTGTCACCAACGGGCCTTTCCGCCTGGAGTCCTGCGAGGAGCGCAGCGACCAGGACGGGCGCATCGTTTTGACCCGCGCCGCGGCCGGCGGCCCGCAGCGCGGCAATGTCCAGCGCCTCGAACTCATCAGCCACCCCGAAAAAAGCGAACGCATTCGCGCTTACGAAAGCAGGGAACTGGATGTGCTTTCCTTCCGCGACCTGTGGAGCGAGCGCCCGCGCCTGCGCAACCGCCACGCCAGCGAATACATCACCGCGCCGATGCTGGGCGTGACCGGCGTGATCTTCGACATCCGCCAGCCGCCGTTCAATGACATCCGCCTGCGGCGCGCCCTGTCCCTCTCGATTGATCGAGGGTATTTTGCCGATGTGCTTTCCCATGGCTTCATCTTCCCCGGCATCGGCGGCTTGCTGCCGCCCGGCATGCCCGGCCATTCGCCGGCCAATGCGCATACCTACGATCCGGTGCAGGCCAATGTCCTG
This sequence comes from uncultured Anaerolineales bacterium, assembly GCA_903872065.1. Classification (GTDB taxonomy): domain Bacteria; phylum Chloroflexota; class Anaerolineae; order Anaerolineales; family UBA4823; genus CAIQJJ01. The sequence goes on from CAIQJJ010000146.1 coordinate 1,359, forward strand.
CTCAGTGAAGCCGGCTACCCCGGCGGGCGCGGCTTGCCCCCCCAAACTCTGATCACTGGCTCAGACCCGGATGGGCAGGGGCTTTACATCGCAGCGCAGTGGCGCGATGTCCTGGGCATCCAGGTGGAAGTGAAGAGCCTGGATTGGGAGGCGTTCAACGAACACCGCACCGACCGCGGAGGAACACTCGTACTGGACAGCCTGGTGGGCGACTACCCCGACCCAGACAGTTTCTTGCGCTCCAACCCGATGTTGGACTATTCCCGCTGGGCGGATATTGAGTACCAACAACTGCTCAGCGCGGCGCGGCGCAGCGCCAATCCCACGGCGCGCCTGGATCTGTACCGGCAGGCCGAGGCGCGGCTGATGCAGCAAACCGTGATCATTGTGTTCAAATATTGGCGGCAGCACTTCTTGCTGCAGCCCTGGGTCAAACGCTACCCCACTTCTGCCGCCGAGTGGTGGTATTGGAAAGATGTAATCTTAGAAGACTAGGTCTCTGCTCTTCCCGCATGGACGCGGGTCAGGAGGGCTATGTTTTCACAACTGATTCTCGCCCTATCCGCGCGCCGGCTGAACAGATTAAGTTTGTTCAGCCTGGCGCGGTTTGGCGCGGCGTCCAGACCAGATAGAGAACGTTTTACTTGCATGGAAAAGCTGTCCAACGAATTTGCGAAACGGAAGGACAGCACTTTGACAAGCCACGCTTCGACAGGCTCAGCGCGCCTACCAAGACGCCAGGCATCCTGAGCTTGTCGAAGGATTGCCTGAAGGACAGCGATTCGACAAGCTCACGCTTCGACAAGCTCAGCGCGCCTACCAAGACGCCAGGCATCCTGAGCCTGTCGAAGGATAGCCGGAAGGACAGCGCTTCGACAGGCTCACGCTTCGACAAGCTCAGCGCGCCTACCGAGGCGTCAGGCATCCTGAGTCTGTCAAAGGATTGCCGGAAGGGTAGAGGCGCTTCGACAGGCTCACGCTTCGACAAGCTCAGCGCGCCTACC
>CAIQJJ010000147.1 GCA_903872065.1 uncultured Anaerolineales bacterium
CGCGCACGCCGGCCCAGGCTTTGCGACGCTGGGACGGCGCGCATACTGGACCTCTTGGCAGCCGGCACGGGCTGCGCTATCTACTCAGCGCAGCGGCGGCTTATCACATCCCTTTGGGCCTTTACAATGTAGAACCCACAGCCCTCAATGCCCTGCACATCGCCATTCAACCCGGCGCTGCCCGTTGGAGCCGCCAAAATCCGCCTTCCGATCTGTTCCCGGCCCTTCCCCCTGGCGATCAACTGGATGCGACCGGGTTGACGCTTGCCGCTCGCGCCGCATTCGCCAATCAGGACAAGCTCATCATGGGAGGCGACTTTGCCTCCGGCTTATGGGGCGACCCACAAATTGTCCAGACAGCCTTGTATTGGATTGCCAATCATCCCTGGATACAGCCCATGTCAGCGCCCGCGCCGACCGCCCTCCCAACGCCTTCTTCTACAGAGCCAGACTTTATAATGGACTTTGAAACCCTTCTCGCCGCCTCGCCCCCTCCATTGTCAACCATTTATGCCGGTTATTTGGGAGACCTGGATGCGGTTGCGGACTGGAAATCGTCTCTCTCCCCCATCAACCGATGCAGCCGCGATCTGGATCACGATGGCCGCGCCGAATGTATCCTGGCTTCATCCAATCTTTTCGCTGTTGTGGAAGCCGAGCAGTCCTCATTGACCTTGCTCTTTAGCCAGGCCGGCGGTCATTTGCATCAGATCGTTGCCCCTTCATTCCAGTTTGCAATCGGTCTTAGCGATCCCAGTCAGTGGGATGTTGAGGCCGGCTTTGCCGCGGATCCATCAGCGATTACGAGTTTTGCCGAACCCACGGAAAGTTCCTGGCAAATTGTTCCTTGCGAAGCAAATGCGCTGTGCTTTGCATCCGGCCAGCGTGAAAAAATCTATCGCCTTTTGCCCGATGGACTTGAACTGATCTATCGCCAGGGGCCACTTTTACCCATGCACCTATCCCTGGCCCTGGATGGTTGGCTGCGCTCTCAACCTGGCGGACTGGATCGCCGCTGGAATGTTTCCACCGCGACTGGTTGGGACTTCGGCTTGAGCGGTTTCGCCGGCAGCGATGCCTCCGGGCCTGCACTGCACGTGACAGTTGAAAGCAGCGTCCCGCTTAACCTGCGTTCGTCTGTAGATTCTCTCGCCCTGCTGCGCCTGCCCGAAGATCCCAATTACCCCTATCCTGACGGACATTTTCTTCCCTTCCCCCTGGCCGTGCTGGATCTTCCCACCGCCGAAGCGTTGACCATCCGCCTCTATATTTCCCCGGTTGGCAAGGAAAAGTAAAAGATACTCCCTTTGCCAGGTTCACTTTCCGCCCAAATGCGCCCACCGTGCGCCTCAACGACCAGCCGGCAAAAGGCCAGTCCTAACCCATTGCCGCGCCCTTCAACTCGTCCGGCGGCAAATTTCTGAAACAGGCGCTCGCGCAGCGCAGGCGCAATGCCTGGGCCATTATCGCTGATACTCACTGTGATATTGGTAGGATAGGCTTGCATTTTAAGGCGGATAACCCCGCCAGATGGGGTAAATTTGACCGCGTTCCCAATCAGGTTTTGCAGCACACGCCGGATCAGGCTTTCATCTACAGATACCAGGGGTAGATCATCCGGCAGTTCATCTTGCAGGCTCAAACTCTTCTCTTGCGCCACTGGCGCTTGCAAAAGCAAGGTCTCAAGCCCCAAGTTCGGCAAGGAGGTCATTTGTCGTTTGAGGGGCACCTGTCCGCTTTCCAACTCGCTCAGATCGAGAATGGCATTTACCAGATCGATCATACGCGTGGTGCAGCTTCGCGCCACGTCTACCAACTCGTGCTGGTAAGCGTTAAACCCAGATGATTCAGCTATGAGTAGTTCCAACGAGGTGCGGATATTTGCCAGCGGGCTGCGCAGATCATGCACCAGAGTGCCAGTCAAATCCTCACGCATTTTCTCCAGGCTGCGCTCCTCAGTAACGTCGCGCAGCACAAACAGCCGCCCAATCAAGGTTCCCGTTACCATCACTGGCAGGTTCAACCAGCGGATGAAACGCCCCCCTATTTCAAATTCACCGGATGAGCTGGCATAGCCTTTAGCAAAGCGCCGGATCTCTGCCACCAAGGCGCGCGCCGCCTCTGGCGAGTGATGATGCAGCGATCGCAAGATGTGGGCAAAATGCTCCCCATCCCAATCCTCAGGCAGTCCCGACAAGTGCAAAATTTGAATGGCCGGCGCATTGGCAACGCGCACCAGGCCTGACTGATTGATCATCACCAGCCCATCACGGCTAGATGCGATCAAGGCTTGCAATTGACTATGATTGTCCTCAATTTGCTTGAGATAAGCCTGTTCCCGGTCACGCAGACGCTTGTTGGCTAACGAGGTATTTAAGCGCGCCTGGAGCAGCACCGGGTCTAAAGGTTTTAGCAGATAATCAGTCGCGCCCATCGAAATACAGCGAATGGCGCTTTCCACCTCGTTAACCGCGGATACCACAATCACCGGCAAGCGACACAGAGCCGCATCCTGGTTGATCTGATTCAGTACCTGGTAACCATCTACCTCAGGCATCAAAAGGTCCAACAGCACAATATCACACTCATTCTGCGCCAAAAACGCCAGCGCTTCTCGCCCATTGCACACTTCCCAAACCTGATAGCCTTTCTGCTTCAGACTGGCAGCCAACAGCGCACGTTCGAAGTGATTATCTTCAACAACCAAAATGCGGCCCTGATCTACCGCCGCTCCAGATGAATTGATCATAACATTCTCAGCTTCTCATAAACAGGCAATCATCTTCCCCGGAAATACTCCAAGGGTTAAATTGTACCTGACTGTTCTCCCGGCGAGAATAGCCGAACTGTCTCTTTCTATCTACCTTGCAAAATTGTAAGGTGCTTTGTGATAAAATGGCCGCGAAAGACATCCTTCATGCGCCAATACTTATCCCTTCCTGCACGTATCAATATCCTGGGCAATCCTAGTGACGCCAATGAAGGCGATTTTGCTACCATTTCGGCAGCGGTTGAAATCCGCGCCGGGGCAATTGTTGAGCCGGCAGATCACTTTATCATTGAATACCTGGAAAACCGCCCCTCGCCAGCCAATCCTGCTCCGGCTGTATCCGCTCACCAAGAGTTTGCACTGGATGCTTTGCCGCTGCCTTATGATGGTGTCATGCCTCTGATCAAAGGGGCGCTTAATCGCCTTTACCAATTCAGCGAACCATTTCGCGCCGCCTTGCAGCAGCGCGGCGGGATCCACATTGCGATCGGCAGCAATGTGCCGCGCCAGAGCGGGCTGGGCGGCTCCTCACTGTTCATCGCTTTAACTCTGGCCGCTCTACGCGAATTTTACAATCTTGATCAATATCTCCACAATGACTACATCCTCTGCGAATTAACTCAGCGTGTTGAGGCTAACGAGTTAGGGATTACCTGCGGTTACGCCGATCGCTATGTACCTTTGATGGGCGGACTGGCCTATATTGATTACCGCGCCAAGTTACGCCAACGTCCGCTGCGACAAGAACCTTACGCTACCTATGAACGCCTTGATCATTGGATTTCCGATATTCCTTTGTTGGCGATCTGCACTGGCATCCCACATGATTCAGGCGATGTACATGGACGCATGCGCCCGCGCTACCTGGATGAGTATACTGCCTGGGAACAAAGCGGCGGAAATCCACCGCCTATGGTGCAGTTTATGAGCGCTGCCTGGGAAACTGCCTGGCGCGGGAAGATCGCTCTGCTAGAACAAGACTGGCCGACCTTTGGCGCCTTGATGAATGACAACCATCACGCGGTAGATAAAATGATGCGCTACTGCGGTTTCGAGGATGGCGCAGGGTGGGCTAACAACCTCTTTATTGAGATCGCTCTTCAAAACGGCGCACTGGGTGCCAAACTGACCGGCGCCGGCGGCGGCGGCTCGGTCTTTGCACTGGTGCAGCCAGGCGATGAAGAACGCCTGGCGATAACCTGGCAGCATGCGGCTGATGAACGGGGTCTAACTGAGGCCTGGGTTTACCGTCCACGCATCGCCAGGCAGGGATTGGTGCAGCAGCATGACTGAGCGCCGCCTGGACACTGCTGTTGTTTTGGCCGCCGGCAAGGGCAAGCGGCTGCAGCCTCTCACCGCCTCGCGCACCAAAGCCATGGCGCCGGTAGCTGGCAAGCCAATCGTGGCGCGAGTAATGGAAAGCCTGGCGGCGCATGGGGTGCAGCGCTTCATCCTGGTTGTCAGCCCTGAGGATTCTCAAATCACGTCTTATTTTGCCGCTTCGCCTCATGAGATTCGCTTTGTGCTTCAGCCTGAACGGAAAGGGATGGGGGACGCCCTGCTGCACGCTGCGCCCTTCATCACCGGCGATTTTATTCTTTCCGCGTGCGACAATCTGATGGAAACAGCAGATATTGCCCAGGCGCTGGCAGCATGGCAGGTAGAGCCGCTCCCGCAGGCGGTCTTAAGCCTGCTGCGAGTCAGCGCAGCAGAGATTCCACACACCGGAATCGTCGCTTTGCAAGAGGGCTGGGTGACGCGCATTGTCGAAAAGCCGGCCCTGACTGAAGCCCCTTCGGATATCGCCAGCATTCCCTTGTACATTTTTACATCATCTTTTCTGGATTATTTGCCTTCTATCCGCCCCTCTGCGCGCGGCGAATACGAATTGCAAGATGCGATTCAGAATTTGATCCAGCACAATCTTGCCACGCAGAACTGCAGTTCGGTCAGAGGTGTGCTGGTCGCACAGCGCATGACATTGACCAACACAGCCGATCTGCTGGCGCTCAACCTGCATTACCTGGCCCAGGAACAGCCTCTGGTAATTCAAACCGACAAGATCGGAACAGATTTCCAACCTCGCCCACCGTTATGGGTTGACCCTGGCGTCGTTATTGGCGCGCACTGCCAACTTGGCCCAAATGTCTTCGTCGAGAGCGGCTGCGTGATTCCCGATGGCGCCATGGTGCAAAACGCGGTTGTTTTGCGCGAGGCGATTTTAAAATAGAACAGGCAAATTCATGGCTTATCCCCGCATTGCATCCATCAAGACCCCCGAGGCTTTTTTAGACTACCTCACTCAACTGGGAATTTCCCTGCCTTTCGAGGCCGAATTAGAAAGCGGCGCGTCAGCCCCATTGGCGCAGCCCTATACCTTGCATGACGGTTTTCCATTGGGCAACCGCTTTTGCATCCTTCCAATGGAAGGATGGGATGGTACGCTGGATGGCCGTCCTAGCGACCTGACTCTGCGCCGTTGGCGTAATTTTGGCGCCAGCGGGGCAAAATTGATCTGGGGCGGCGAGGCGGCCGCGGTTCGTCCAGATGGCCGCGCCAATCCTAATCAGTTGATCATCAACCCAGAAACGGTAGATGACCTGGCAGCTTTGCGCCAGGCGCTGGTCGCTGAACACACCGCGCGGTATGGACAGGCGAACGATTTGTTGGTGGGGCTGCAGCTAACGCATTCGGGGCGCTTTGCCCGCCCAACCGATAAAAAACGCCTTGACCCCAAAATCCTGTACCACCACCCTATCCTGGATGCAAAATTTGGCATCGCCAGCACTCCCCCGCCGGGAAGCGCTGATCCTTTACTCAGCGACAGCGATATCGAGCAGTTAATCGGTGAGTTCATCACCGCGGCCGTTCTGGCGCAGCGCGCCGGCTTTACTTTTGTGGATATCAAACACTGCCATGGCTATCTGGGGCATGAATTTCTCAGCGCGGTGGATCGTCCCGGAAAATACGGCGGCAGCTTTGAAAACCGCACTCGCTTTTTGCGCGAAGTGACCGCCGGCATCCGCGCGGCTGCGCCGCGCCTGGCGATTGGCGTCCGCTTGAGCGCCTTCGACTTTATCCCGTTTCGCCCTGGGGCGGAGCGAATCGGTGAGCCGACCCCGGCTTCCCTCCCCTATCGTTACGCCTTCGGAGGGGATGGTTCTGGCGTGGGCATTGATCTGCGCGAGCCGCAGGCTTTCCTTGATCTGCTGCTTGCTTTGGGCATTGAGATGGTCTGCATCACTGCCGGCAGCCCCTACTACAACCCGCACATCCAGCGCCCGGCGCTCTTCCCACCCTCCGATGGCTATCTGCCTCCTGAAGATCCGTTGGTGGGTGTCGCGCGCCAGGTTGCCGTCGCCGCCCAACTCAAACAATATCGGCCCGAACTATTGGTGGTTGGCTCGGCGCTGACCTACTTGCAAGAGTATTTGCCGCACGTGGCGCAGGCGATCGTTCGCACCGGCGGCGCAGATGTGATCGGCGTGGGACGAATGGTGCTATCTTATCCGGAATTTCCGGCGGATGTGCTGCGGGGGGCTGGCTTGCAGCGCAAACGCCTGTGCCGCACCTTCAGCGATTGCACCACCGCGCCTCGCAACGGCTTGGTCTCAGGTTGCTACCCGTTAGACGCTTTCTATAAATCCCGCCCCGAAGCCATCGCATTGGAAAAACTAAAATAAAATCATCGCCAATTCATTACGATACTGGCGCGTTATGGCGTTGTTTTCACCCAGGATTTCAAACACGCCCAATATCACACGCCGCGGCTCACCGTTGCGATAACGCTTATCCTGGCGCAAGATGTCCAGCAAGCCATCCATGGCCGGTTCAAACTTACCGCGCTTGATCAAGGAGAGGGCGCGCGCATAGGCTGCATCCAGAAGATTCTCGCTTTCCAGATCATCCAGCGCTGAACGCACCAGCACATCTGCCAATGGACGCAGCTTTTCGGCATCCAGGTATTCTTTGCTGGCAGGAAATTCGAGCAAAATCTTGCGCCCATCCGCCACACGCCCTTGCGCCAATAAACACTTACTTAAGCCTAAGAGAGCGGCAGGATGACCCGGCGTCTTGGCTACAAACTGGCGGAAGGCTTTCTCGGCCTCGGCCCAGGATTGCAGGTCAAGCAGACCCAGGGCCTTTTCCAGCATCAGATCGGTTTGACTGGGCGCCAATGAGCGGAAGAAATCGCGCACGCGCCCCTCAGGTTGATTGCCGACAAACTCTGCTGTCATCTGCCCATCACGAAACGCCTTAACTGCGGGAATGCTGCGCACGCTAAAACGCAGCGCCAGGTTAGGATTCGCGTCCACGTCCACCTTCGCCAGGCGTAATGCGCCCTGCGCCTCCTGCGTCAGCCGCTCCAGCAGAGGCCCCAGGCTCTTGCATGGCCCACACCACTCTGCCCAAAAATCAACGATCACCGGCGACTGGCGCGAATAGGCGATCACATCGTACTCAAAACTCGATTCTGTCACCGCAATAATATAATCCGAAGGTTTCATCGCCAATTCCTACCTTTCATCGTCATCAATGACGCCTGGCTGATCCACCCCCACAACCTCGCCATGGTAATTAATCCGAACCTGGAAGCCAAGCATCCCAATGTAAGCGCGCCCTTCTTCAGGAATACCCGTCTCCAACACCGATTCAATCTGCTTTTCGACGTTCTTCAACTGATTCTCAATCAACGCTTTGGAAAAAATATCATCCTGTCCAAGCATCTTGGCGGCCTGGGCAGCAATAACTTCCTCGCTGCCCTCGATCTGGCTCAATAACAACTGTAACACCTGGCGATCCACATCTGCTGCTGGGATATGCCGGTGAAAGCCAGCGTCGTCAACCACGTAACAAGCCTCCTCCCCCACGTAAGCGACCGCAACTGGATGATTGTATTCATCCACAATCAGACCTTCAAACAAAGGATGATGGCGCGCCATATTTTTTAACTCTCCTGTTTTCCTTCAATTGTCGCCAGCAATATGCCGGCGGCAATCCCCAGGCGGCGATCAAGCCGGCGGGCCTGATCCATCTCAAAATCAAGGGTCAGTTCATAGCGGAAAGGATTGAAACGTTGGCGCAGGTCAGCGACGCGCTGTTCTCCGAGGAACAGATCGTAATTTTGCGGCAGCAGCGTTCCCAAAATCATCCGGCGCAGCATGGCCTGACCCAGACTGTCCTCAACCAGTGTTCCAAGTGGTCGATCGGCGGCGTCTAAGACTTCCCATTCATCACGCAGTAGAGATTTGATCCCCCGCCGGCGCAGCACGCCCACCTTTCTCCGCTCCAGACTGTCAATCACATCATAAGATGCTGAAAAATCAATGATCTGGCGCGCTTGAATATATAATAACTCCTGACTTTTATCCTCATCTGAATAGACGCGAATATCCTCACGCAGCTTGAACATCTTTTGCTGGCTAAAAAGCACCAATTGCCCATCCAGAGTATATAAGCGAAATTTTCCCGTGAGCGCAAAGATTTGGCGGCGTAAAACATACTGAGTGTACTGAAAAGCGCTGTGCATTATCTTCATCCTTTAAACGATCACATCTACATGTGTACCATAATTCTCATATACCTGCTGCGTCTCTGCCGGTACGATAGGCTGAGTCCAGCGATAAAACCAGCGGGCGGCCTGTGGGGTCAGATTGATGCAGCCGTGGGTGCGCGGGCGACCAAAACCGTTATGCCAGTAAGCGCCGTGGATGGCCAACCCACTCTCTGTAATATAACATATCCACGGCACACCCGGCAAGTCAAATCCACTGGCCGCCGGGTCGCCGCTGGCCATGTGGCGGCCGGCGCGCTTACAAAAAGTGACGTATTGCCCGGCGGGGGTCGAGTAATCGCTGCCGCTCATTTGTGAACCGGTGGCGGCGCGCGCCATGAACACGGGCGTATCGTTTTCGTAGGCAATTACCACTTGCTGCTGCAACATCACCTCAATCCGTTTCGCTTCCAGCGGCATATCAGGCGACAACGGATTGAGTTCTTCGGGAGGGATCAGACGCAGATGGGCGGCAGGAACATAGTAGACACCCTTCCATTTATCTTCCAACAGGCGCATCCAGGCCTCGCCGGCTGCATCATATTCTACCCCCAAAACCCAATGTACGGATTCATAATAAAAGCGGTAGGCAAAAGGCTTGAGCCAGTTTAGCTCCCAAAAAGCATCGGTGAAAGGCACCGTTACCTCGGCCCATGTTCCCTCAGGTGGGATGACCCCGGCCAGCAGGCGGCGATTCTCAGCCACGGGATGCGTCTTGACCGGCTGAATATCGCCTGAATGTACATAACCATCCTCACCGGCGCGGTACCAGACGCGGTTATAGTCCGGCTGCTCATCCCCTACGGTGACATCCGTGATCGGAAAAACTGTATCGCGCCAGTAGATTTTGAGCGGTTTGCTTTGCAATGACGGAGAACTGTAGATCGTTGTTTTATCTGGCGTTACCCGGCCTTGTTGATCGGGCAGCAGGTCTTGAAATGCCTCGCGCAGGCTGCCGAAACCCCTTGCCCCAGCCAGAACATGCCTCGAACTACCCAAAGGCGTCAATCCCCCCAGCAAACCGGCGGCGCCCAGTTGCAAAAAGCTGCGGCGGGATAAGGAACGGCGTGAGGACATGGGTTTTATCTTTACTGGATCAGTAATGAACGCTAACCACTGTGCCCACTTCGACGAAATCGAACACATAGCCGGCGTCATCAATCGAAAAGTTCACGCAGCCGTGGCTCATGGGCGTACCAAAATTATTGTGCCAATAAGTGCCGTGCAGTCCATAACCCTCATAAAAATACATTACATAAGGCACATCCGGCAGATAATAGCCCGGCCCGGCCATATCCGCGTAGCGATATTTGACATAAATACGATAAACGCCGGTGACGGTGGGATGTTCCCAGGTGCCGGTAGAAACCAAGAAAGAATTAGATAGTTCACGCCCAGTATAGGCATACGCTTGCTGCAAGCTGAGATTGACATCAATCCAATGCTCATCTTCGCCAACCCCTTCGGGCAGAGCAACGTCTTGACCATCATCCACCACCGGCGGTTCGACAGGAGTTTCCTCAATGGGCAGATCCGTGGGGATGGAGGTATCGTCAGGAGGTGGAAGAAAAGTCTCACTGGGAACCGGTGTATCGCTCGCGACAGGCGTCGCCGTCTCGCTGGGGATGGGTGTAGGGATAGGCGTTTCAGTAGGAGGCGGCGTGGCGGTAACAGTCGGCGTAGAGGTGGGCTGATCCAGGATCACCTGCGCCAGCGAAACGGAGCCATTCCCGGCAAAAGCCTGCTGCACAAAAGGTGCGCTGGCCAGTCCCAGGCATAACAGCATCACCAACATCAGCGCGGCGGCTATACCAGCCAGGCTGACCGGCGTGATCAATGGACGCGAACTAATCCAGCTTTGCGAGGTAATCGAGCGATCCACCAAGTCACGCCGTGCAATTCGTGGCGTTGGGCGCAAAGCGGCGGGGGTTTCCACCGCCGCGGGGCGGCGCAAAACAGGATGTGCGGCAGCCTGCGGCTCTACGGGCCGATGCGCGGCTGGTTGGGCGGCAGGTTGAACTGCCTGCACCTGGCCCAGGCGCTGCACTGCCCAGCGCCGTGCCTTGCGAGCCGCCTCGCTCTGCGGATTGAGCGCCAGGGCGCGATCAACGTAATACAGGCTGGCTTGTGGGCTGGATAGCGAAGCCAACCATAACCAGGGTTCCTCACGCTTCGGCGCTAAGAGCGCTGCCCTTTCTGCCCAACGGCGCGCCAGGCGGCGGTCGCCAGCGCGGTAAGCTTGCTGCACAAATTGCAGCGCTTGCTGCACTTCCATCGTATGTTCACTCGGAGCAGGAATGTTCATGGAGTCGCGGTCAGTTCGGGAGTAATGGATGAGATCGTTTCGGTAATCACGCCAGTCGGCTCGGCATTTTGTGGAGCGATCTCACTGGTCGGCGTGGGCAGATTAACCGGCTCGCCGCGCAAAAAGCACAAGATGCCGGCCGTCACAGCATCTGCCAGCAAATCCTGCTTTTGAGTTAAAATCTCCAGGTCGCGGTTAAGGAAACCAACTTCAATGATCGCCGCCGGCGTATCAGGGTCAATTTCGGCGAAGGCATGGTAGTGGGTCATGTCGCGCGTGACGCTGCCCGGATGGAGCTGCATACCGGTCATAGAAGCATACCGGCTCTCGACACACGCCACCAAAAGTTTCGAGTTGTCCGGGTTAGGATTGGACAGCGGGGCAGAGACCTTAAAGCCCGTGGCTTCATCGTTGATATATTCACACGAATCGGAGTGGATTGAGACCAATGACAAGGCCCGATATTTGAACAATTTCTGATCAAACTCCTCCAACACATCCACCTGGTAGCCCTGCTGCAGCAAATCCTGCTGAACGCGGGTAGCGATGGCGTGGTTGACATCAACTTCTTTAACGCCGCCCAACGCCTCAGCGCAGACCGCGCCAGGATCGTAATAGGCAGGGTCTTTGCTCCAATGCCCTGAGACAATCCCCACCCGCGGCTCGATGGTGGGTGGAATTGCGCTGGGTTCGAGGGTAATGGCCGCGATCTGATAGGTCGGCTCCGGAGGCGGTTCTGGCAGATAGCCTGATGGAATCCAGGCCGTGAAGAGCGTCGCCACCACAAAAGCCACCGCAACGACAGTGCGCAGTGGGTGAGCATTACCCGTCCCAGGGCGAGTCGCCTGAGATTGAGACGATGCAGAAGTATCAGAAGTTCCAACCGATGGAATAGTCATATTTCTCACGTAATGGGAAGTTTAAGTTGCAGCGCGGCGGCGCAGTTCGGTCTCGAAGATATCCACCGTAGGCTGGTCAAAATTGGTCAGGCGGATCTGGCGCAGCGAGCTGTGCGGATACTGCGCGCAGAAATCGAGCGCGGTCTGAATAAAAATAGCGGCGCAGCGGTCTTTGGGAAAGCCAAAGATGCCGCTGCTGATCGCCGGCATGGCGATACTTTCGATCTTCAGTTCATCAGCTTTGAGCAGGCTGTTCCAGACTGCCCGGCGCAGCAGTTCATCCTCACCCTGATCCCCTCCTTGCCAGACCGGCCCTACAGCATGAATAACGAATCGGCAGGGCAGTTTGCCGGCCGTCGTCAGCGCCGCCTGCCCGGTAGGAACACTGCCATGTTCGCGCACCCAACGAGCGCTTTCCTCCTGGATGACCCAGCCGCCGCGCCGCACAATCGCCGCCGCCACGCCGCCGCCGTGCGCCAGGTGCGAATTGGCGGCGTTCACGATCGCATCTACTTCCTCCTGCGTCAGATCGCCGCGCCGGATTTGAATGACTTGCCCGGAGGGGGCAGTTAATTCAGCTTTGAGCAGACTCATTGATTCTGTGATCCTCTTCAGCAATGGAAACATCGGCCGCCATGCGTTTTTGTTTTGCCTGAAGCCACTGGTTGATAGTTAGATCATAAGCATCTATCACCAACACATCCTCATCCGCCATCCAGTCATCGAACAGCGAAAGTTCAGTCTCTTTTTGGGTGCGCACTAAGATCATTGCAATACAGTGCTTGGTTTTACTGGCTGCAACCAATTTTCGTCTGGCGACGCTCAAACTCTCCCCAGGCTGTTGGATGCGCACAGACACCGGACGGTTATTCAGGTAAAACTTCAACAGGCCATCAATACCTTGATTCCGTTCAACCGGAATCGCGTCGAGCGCCTTGAGAAGCCCCCTTTCGTAATCCGTCTTGTCAAGAAAGCTTTCCTCGCCAACAGCAAAAACTTGTGAAAAACTTTTGACAGGTTCCTGTAAGCGCTTTTGTGATAATTCGACAGCATCTGGCGATAGATCGATGCCAATAAAATTGCGTCCGAGAAGCCGGGCTGCGACCAGAGTCGTACCACTGCCACAAAATGGGTCGAGAACGCAGTCGCCAGACTCTGTAGCGATTTCAAGGATACGCTCTAACAAAAGGATCGGTTTCTGGGTGGGGTAGCCAACTCTTTCCCTGGCTTTCGGATTGAGAAAAGGAATATTCCACACATCCGCCAAAGGGACGCCTCGCTTTTCGCCAGCAAAAACCACATGTCCATTTTCATCACGACGGTAAGCAGCCTTTCCCGCCTCATTGCGCATTCTGGCTTGCAAAATTTGGTCAACATTTGTGGTTGGCGAATAGTCCGTAAAGAGAATATTGAACTTAAAATCACTTGTCTTGCTGTAAAAATAAATCGTCTGGTGAGAATTCAACAATCCCTTTTTGGCATTCGACCACCTTTTATAAGTCCAAATAATCTCGCTTTGGAAGAATTCACATCCAAAGACGTTATCCAGAAGAAGGCGCAGGTGATGCGAAGCCGTTTTATCACAATGCAAGAAGATACTGCCAGTAGGTTTCAACACCTTGTGACATTCGCTCAAAACATCTCGCATGAAGACCAGGTATTCAGCCAAAGACGCCCAATGATCCTCAAATGTAAATTCCGCCATATTGTCTCTGGCAGCCAAAGAATGCGTCTTTTGGGTGAAAAAAGGCGGGTCGAGATAGACAAGGTCCACACTTGCCGAAGGGATGCTCTTCATGATCTCTCGGCAGTCGCCTAGCAGTACGGTCATAGGTTCTCCCGGCGTAAATTTTCAGCCGCAATCTGGCGCAAAATTGCTTGCAAATCAACTCCTGTCCGCGTCAGTACATATTCCCAGGCATCTCGACCAATGTAACATTGTCCACCAACCCCCGCATAAACTGTTTTGATGGTTTCTTGCACCTTAATCGCCTGTTCGCGATTTGGAGAGTAAAACATTACCCGAACTGGCGTAAAACCATGCTGACGGATAACTTTAATGCGAGTGTGTTCTTTCGTAATGTGATCGCCATCCGTGGTTGCATCACGCCACTTAATTTCTATTGCATCGTTTTCAACCAGGCAGTCAATCTCAAATTGTTTCGGCCTATAGCCACTTGTATTTGGAATGCGTTGACGACTCGCTGCCGGGTATTTTGCCATAAAGCAAAGAAACGTTGCCTCTTCAAGAAATGCGCCAGCGTAATTATACAGAAAACGCCCTTTGTTTTGATAGATGTCAATCAGCCGACCTTCTTGATCTGTCACAGCGAGAGCCTGATAGATCAAAGAATGAGATCGATCATCTGTCTGCATTTCCCTTAAGCGGACATCTACTTGCTCATGCAATTTTTGGGCATAGGTTGCAGCCAAGTGGCGAATTTTGTCTTCAATCATCCGATCGTCTCCGCGCGAAATACTTCCCCTTTATTATACCCGCGGATTGATTTGTTCATACTCTTGGATCAACCGGTACATCACCTCTACCTTGCGCGCGGGATAAAGTCCCCCGCTTTTCTGGCAGTATGCCGCGCAGACAGTTTCATACTCTGCCAGCAGCAAGCGCGCGCAGGCGATAATCTCCTCACTCTGCAAATGTGGGTAAGTTCTCGCCAGGCGCGCTGCCAGGGATGGATCGGCCCGCGCCAGGTAATCTTTGACGCCCAATGTCCACAAACGCATGTGATGACTTCTCTCTGCAATTGGCGATGCTGATCATGATTCATAGCGCCTGATTACTTGCTTCCCCTCTTGGCCGGCAAACCGGCCCGCAGCCAGCCGCCCATCCCGTTGCGCACATTGACCACATTGAAACCCATTCCGGTCAATTGGCGCGTTGCGGCGATGCTGCGGCTGCCCGAGGCGCAAATGCACAAAATTTCTGCATCTTTGGGCAAGTTTTTCGCTTCGCGCCCCAGTTCTCCCAAGGGGATCAATTTGGCGCCGTCCACATGCACTTCACGGTATTCTTCAGGCTGGCGCACATCAAGCAATAACGGGGCGGGTTTATTTTGCAACCGGGCATAAGCCTCGGCCGGGTCAATGCTTTTAATGCCGCCGCCTAAAAGGGATGTCAAGAAATCCATAGAGAACCTCCAGTTTGATGAGAAAGGGATATCGTTGTGAGGACAAGAGTCCGGATAATTAGATGCAAGATCGCCTCGCAGGTGACAAAACAAGTATAATCGCCTTATCGCTGATTAATTCATTGTGTCTCTCAGGTAAGTTTATGAACCCTACCGATTCTCTTACACCACAAGAACGTCAACTGCTGCTCACTATCGCGCGGCAGTCGTTGGAAGCCGGCGTCCGCCGCCAGCCGCTGCCCGACCTGAACACTTTCCCGCTGACGCCGCTGCTCAAAGAGCCAGGCGCATCCTTCGTCACGTTGACTGTCCACGGCAATCTGCGCGGCTGCATCGGCGCGCTGGAACCCTACCAGCCTTTGGCCGAGGATGTGCGCGAACACGCTGTTGCGGCCGCGCTGGATGACTACCGGTTCACACCGGTGCAGCCGAAAGAACTTCCCGACATTGCCATCGAAGTCTCGCGTCTTACCTTGCCGCAGCCTCTGGTCTACCAATCATCCGCAGACCTGGTACGGCGCTTACGTCCCGGCATAGATGGCGTGATCTTGCGCGACGGCATGCGCCGCGCCACATTCTTGCCCCAGGTATGGGAAAAAATCCCCGATCCGGCCACTTTTCTCAGCTACCTGTGCGAGAAGATGGGCGCGCCGCTCAATCTATGGCAGCGCAAAAAGCTGGAAGTGCTGATCTACCAGGTCGAAGAATTTCACGAATGAGCCGCTCAACGGCTACAACTGCTCGAAGTGGCCGACATTCAAGACGAACAACGTGGCTTGTTTCTGCCCGCCATCGCTTGGTGGACAGGTCTTGCGCATAATCTCGATCACTTCGTCAACTTTTTCCGCCTCGGTACCGATCATCAGGGTGGTAGAGCCGCGACGCAAAAAGCCGCCCGTTGACGCAATGCGTGTGACCCGAAAGCCAACTGACACCAGCGCCTGCGACACGCATTCTGCCGTTTCATCACGCAGGATAGCCAAAATCATCTTCATAGTCCAACTCCTCGTTAAAATTCCTCGTACCGCTCGACTTCAAACGAAAAAATGGTTGCTCCGCCGACTGTGACCGGCGTTGGAGCTGGCAAATGCAGCGGTGAACCTTCCAATGGAATGGTCACATACTCGACCCGCGTGCGGCAGTTCTCACGCAGCGCTTCCACCATCAATCTCTCTTGTCCTTCACTCAAGCCGATTAACAAAGTGGCGCTGCGCCGTCCCAAGAACCCCCCTGTGCTGGGCAGGCGCGTCACCGTAAAGCCCAGCTTATGCAAGGAGCGCAGCGCGCTCTCCACATCTTGTTCTTGCACCACCGCTGTCACCAGCCGGTTGATTGTCTTCATCACAACCTCCTGCTGCTTACTGTAGCATGACCGTACAGGGCCGTGGATCATCTATGACCACCGTTTGCCCGTCCGGGAAAATAACTGTTGTTTTGTCGCTCTGGCGTAAGATCGTCAGACCGCGATATTTTACCGTAACCGGCCAGGCAAAAGGATTAAATCCTTGCAACGAAACCTGTCGCGGCGAAGCGATCTTGACGCCTAAGACCCGTAAGAATAAGCCGGCCGGCGGCAATCCACCCAATGAATTGCGCTCTCCCAGGCCCTGCCCGTTATCGGCGCGGTAATGACGCCGAAAAGATCCATCGCGCTTTAGAGCCTGCACCATGCTCCCCATCAGCCGCCCAAAGAGCGTCGCGGCCTCCTTACGAAAGCCATAGTCCAACATACCATCCATCACAAACGCATTCCATAATAAATGCACCGAGTGCAGCGACAGGCTGTCCTCATAGCTTTCTGGCGGGTTGGGACAGGCGCGCAGCCCATAAGGACTGGCAAAGGCTTCCTCAGACATCAAGGTTCGCTGCATCAGGGCCTGCGCCCGTGTGCTGGAGGGAATCCCGGCCCACAATGGCAGCAGCAAAGTGTGATCCAACACTTCATAGCCGGCGGTTTGCACGCGCACCCGGTCAGCGTCATCAATCCCTTGCACCTCAATCCGCTCCAGGTGTGCGTACACCCGTTCACCTGTCGTCAGACCATTCTGCATAAACCAGTTGAACTGTTCCGCTCCCAGGCGCTCAACGCGATGCTGCCCAGAAACCCCCGCTCCGGTGATAAACAAGACAATTCCGCGCGCTGTCTCCGACTGCGCCTCCACACCGATCATCAGGCGCACCGGCGCAGCGAAATCGCGCTGGATTAGAATCTCGCCTGGCCCATAGCGCTCGCCCAGCGTCTCGCGCCGCGTGGTAAGGTGAGAATCGCGATCCCAATAGCGATAACAGGCGGCCTTTTCATCCCAATTTGCATCAATCACGGTGCGTAGAATATCTGTAAAGGCTTCCAACGCCGGGATGGCTTCCTTGTGCTGCACGATTAAGGCAATTCGCTGCAGCGCCTGGCATTCACAATACAAATAGGCGCACAAATCTGGGCATTCTGCAGTGGTAATATTCACTCCTTGCGCCCAGGGATGCCAGCGTGAGAAGATAGGGTGCTCATCAAAGCCGGTCTGTACTGGATGATCCCATTCTGGCGCGCCGTCGCCATCACGGTCATGCGCGCTCAACCAGGCATGTACAAAGGCCAGCAGAGGCGAGAAGACCTCACCCAGAAAGGCCTGATCGCCATCAGCCTGATAGATACGTTCAGCCAGCGTTGCCAGGAGAGGGGTGGCCCAAATTTGGCTGCGCTGCCCTGCCAGACCAGGCCGGCCATCAATAAAGCCATTTTCCATCTGCGTTGCCAAAAAATTACGCAAAATGGATTTTGCCACTGCGGCCCCGGCCGGCAAAATCTGATCGAACAACAAACAGGTATCCAGGGGCGTCTGCCCACTCCACGGCAGAGCATAGTCGCTGCCGTCGCCGCGCGGAGAATAGCCCTGGTCGGGCTGCCGGCTCGTGACAAAAGAAAGCGCCGGCGACGCGGCAGAAATCGAATTTGAGGCATTCATCAACAGTCCCCAGGCCGCGTTTTGTCCGGCAGCCAGGGCAAAATCCCAATCGGCGTCGCCAGTGTGAATATCAATTTGGCCGGCGTTGGTCAGCTCAATACGCGCGACTTCAGCGTTCCAATTGCGCGCCGCTGTCGCTCGCGCCAGTTCAAACGACTCCTCAGCGCTGGCTTCAGCCACCTCAACCCAGGTCAAACGGTAGACCTGCCGTGAGGCGATCTCCACGCGCAAACACAGGGATGGATATGCGCCGACGCCGGCCTGCGCCCCGCCAGTCAAAAAAACCAGCGGATATAAATCGCCAGTCTGACCGCTCAAGACGGTCGCCGCGCCCATCTCCACGGCTGCCATGCGCCGTCCATTTTCGATGGGGATCAGATTAGCCGCCAGTTCAAAGCTGATCTGCCGTGCTTGCGCGCTGTGATTCTCCACCTGCATTCGTCCGGCGATGATCTGTGAACTTGCCGCCCAATACTCGGCGCTGATAGAAATCTCAGCCAATGGATCAAAGTTGAGGCGCAGGTAATTGGGATAAAACGCTTGCAAAACAGGCGGCGCAGCAAAAGCAGCCGGGTCGCTCAACGTCAATCCTCCCTCGCTGAAACGCCAGAATAAGCGAAAGCCCAGGGCGCGCAGTCCAAACGTCGTCTGCAGGGCTAAGGCCGGCGGTTCCCCTGTCCCAAGAGTCAATTCCCATATCTGATCGTTGGTATAACTGACTGGCGTCAGGCGTGTATCTGCGGCCAGGGGAAGTATCAATGGAGGTTTGGCGGGAATATTCCAGGAACGCATGATTGAATTGTACTATAATATTCCCTCGGAACTTTCACACTTTTCTGGTGTTCCCCCTCTCGGTGCGAACTTGAGAGGAACGCATTGGGCTTTTGATACGTCTTACTCCTCAACCTTCAACTTCATAGGAGCAATTTATGTCCACTCTATTATCCCATGGTTTATATTTTGAAGAATTTAGCCTCGGCCAGAAGATCGTTACCCTGGGCCGGACAGTTACTGAATCAGATGTAGTCACTTTTGCGGGTCTCTCTGGCGACTACAACCAGATTCATACTGACGCCGAATTTAGCAAGAATACTCCCTTCGGCCAGCGCGTCGCGCATGGACTGCTGGTGCTTTCAATTGCCTCTGGCCTGGCGATGCGGACAGGCTTCATCGAAGGAACGACACTGGCTTTTCGCGAGATCAACGAATGGAAATTTACCAAACCTGTTTTCTTGGGCGACACTGTGCATGTCGTCATGGAAATCAAGGAACTAAAAGCCCTGCCGCGCCTCAAAGCTGGCGCGGTCACAATTGAACTTGACGTGCGCAACCAGCGTGACGAGACCAGCATGAAAGGTCTCTGGACGGTGTTGGTCGCCAGTAAACCTGCTGGTTAAAGGCCTGACAATGTCCGATGATCCTCTCAAACCACCGTTTGATTCACCTGATGAACAATCACAGCCAGATGCGTCCAGGCCTGAATCCAGCCGTTCCCGCGCCCAATCTCGCATGATGCGGCTTCAAGCAGCGCGCCGGCAAGAACAGCGACAGACCGAGGCCGGCGAAAACGCTCAAGCCAGCCCAAGCCCATCTGAGCCGCCCCCTGCGCCCGCGCCAGACGCGCCCGTTCTTGATCCAGGTCTGCGCGCCGCCCCACCGCCGCCTGCGGCCGAGACGAATGCCGCTATCACCGACTCGTCTGCTCCAACTATCCCGCCCCAAACATCAAGCGGCCCGATTGCCCATGAACCGGAGAAAACTCCGCCGCCGCCCCTGGGCGACTCCCCTCGCCAAACGCCGCCAGCGCTTGGCACGATGGATATGCCTCTGCCGCGCCGCATCAGTGAGACGGATTCTGCTGCTACCCGCGTGACGCCCTCGGCTTATCGCCGCGCATCTGAACCTGCTGCCCCTGCCTCTCAACCGCTGCCCCCTTTGCACCGTCCAGCTTCGGATAGTTCTTCCAACAGGCCGCCGGTTCAGCCCGCTGCATCTACTCCCCAACCGCTGCCCCCTTTACGTCGCCCAACACCCTCCGGCGGCAGCCAGCCAACTCGCGTGACGCCTCCGCCGACTTACCAGGAGCCAGTTTCGCCGCCCGCTTCCAGGCCGCAGGCTGAGAGTCCCTCTTTTCCACGACAAGCCCCGACTGTTGATACGCGCCAGGTTGTGGGCTGCCTGGCGCGCATGGCATTAATCGGCGTCTTTCTTTCGATTTGCATGCTGATCACAGGCGGCAGTTTTGTCATTTACACCTATTACGATATCGCCTCCAAATTGCCATCTGTAGATGATTTGCAGCAAAAGGCGGCCAATTTCGAAACCACGCGCATCCTGGATCGCAAAGGAAACATCCTTTACGAAATCCTCGACCCTCAGGCCGGGCGGCGCACCTACATTTCCCTGGATAAAACATCGCCTTACCTGCTGGCAGCGACGATCGCTGTCGAAGATAAAAATTTCTACACCCACCCCGGATTCGATTGGTTTGCCATTGTGCGCGCCTTCTGGCAAAACGCGCAAAACAGCGGCGAGACCGTCTCGGGGGCCTCAACCATCACGCAGCAGCTTGCGCGGGCTTTGTTGTTTACGCCTGAGGAGCGCAACAGTCGCACCTATATGCGCAAAGTGCGCGAGGCATTGTTAGCGGCTGAAATTACCCGCCGCTATAGCAAAGATGAGATTTTAGAGCTATATATCAACGAGGTTTATTACGGCAACCTGGCGTATGGCGTTGAGGCCGCAGCAGAGACTTATTTTGGCTTGCGCACCAGCCAACTTACTCTGGCGCAGGCAGCTTTCCTGGCCGGCCTGCCCCAGGCGCCGGCCATTTATGACGTTTATCAAAACCGGCAGGCTGCCATGCAGCGCTACCAGGATGTGCTTCAATTGATGATTGACGCCAGCGTTGAGCAGAGTTGCATTGATGTCTACATTGCTGATCATCTGCAAGATATTTGCATCAGCTATGACGAGGCCATCTCTGCCTACAATCAGCTTGAATCTTACCAGTTCGCCTCGCCAGATGTCCCCATGCACTATCCACATTGGGTCAACTATGTGCGCACCCTGCTAGAGGCGCAGTTCGACGCGCAGACCATTTATCGTTCTGGCTTTACCGTCTACACAACGCTTGACCCCGATCTGCAAAATGCAGCGGAGGAGATCGTCCGCCGCCAGGTAGAATCTCTGGCCGCCAATAATGCTTCTGATGGCGCCCTGTTGGCGATCATTCCAAACAGCGGTGAAATTGCGGCCATGGTAGGATCGGCCGATTTTTACAACGAAGCCATTGATGGCCAGGTAAACATGGCTATCTCTCCGACCCGCCAGCCAGGTTCAGCCATCAAACCCTTCACCTATCTGGCCGCCTTTGAAAAAGGGTGGACACCGGCCACGCTTCTGTGGGATGTGCCAACCAGTTTTTCCCCTTCCGGCGATCCCAATGACCCGCGCGGCCTGGCCTACAGCCCCGTCAACTACGATGGTCGTTTTCACGGGCCGGTAACAGTGCGCTCTGCCCTGGCCAACTCTTATAATATCCCAGCCGTCAAAACTTTAGAGTTCGTCGGCATTTATGACAATCCAGGAACCCCGCAACAAGATGGGCTGGTGGGTATGGCGCGCCGCCTGGGTGTAACTTCTCTCAATCGTAATGATTATGGGTTGGCCTTGACTCTGGGTGGCGGCGAGGTCAGTCTGCTGGAAATGACTTCTGCCTATGCAGTGATCGCCAATGGAGGGGTGCGCGTACCGCCTGTGGCTATTACGCTCATCCAGGATCATGTAGGCAATACGGTCTACCAATACCAGCCGCCTGCCGGCGAGCAGGTACTGCGTCCCGAACATGCCTATCTCATGTCGTCCATTCTTTCGGATAACGAAGCGCGTACGCCCATGTTTGGCGCAGGTTCAGTCCTGGCGCTGCCCTTCGCCGCGGCTGCTAAAACCGGCACCACGAATGAATTTCGTGATAACTGGACGATCGGCTACACTCCTGATATTGCAGTGGGAGTCTGGGTGGGCAATGCAGACAATACGCCCATGCAAAATACGACCGGTCTGACCGGCGCGGCCCCGATCTGGGCGGAGTTCATGTCTGTTGCCATTCAACGCCTGGTGAACGGAAATGCGACGCCTTTTTTCCGCCCCGGGGGCATTACTGATCGGGTGATATGTACTCTCTCTGGCGCGGAGCCTTCGCAGTGGTGTCCAATCCAACGCAGTGAAGTCTTTGCCGCCGATCAGCCTCCTTTGCCCAAAGAACAAGATTTATGGGCCAGGGTGCTCTTTGATTCCTGGACTGGCTTGCGCGCTTCGGAGGCCTGCGGCAACCTGGTCAAAGAAGAATACGCCATTAATGTCACCGATTCCTGGGCAGTGCAGTGGATTAACGATAACCCACAGGGCCAGGAATGGGTGGCCAGTATGGGTTTCACGCCGCCGCTGTTATTCGCTCCGCCGCGTGAATGCCGCCCCGAAGACCCTCATCCTATCCTCAAATTCACCGCCCCCAACGAAAGTCAGACCATCACGCTTTCGCCGCTTGAATTATTCGCACAAATTGACGCGACGGCCGATTTCTCGCACTACCATCTCGAATATGGGCTGGGCAGCGACCCGCAAGAATGGCTGCCGCTGACCGATAGCAGCGCTCCGCTCAAGCAGCCGGAAAAATTCTATGTTTGGGATATCAAGGACTTGCCGGCCGGGGTAATTACCTTGCGCATTACCTTGAAAAGCACGCGCGATACATCGGTCGAAACGCGCCTTCACTTAGACTTGCAAATTCCCACCCCCACCGCCACCGAAACCCCCACGTCTACGCCTACCCTTACATTCACCCCAACTGAAACATACCCTCCCACCGCCACCGAAACCCCTCTGCCCACAGAGACACTCACTCCCTTGCCGGCAACGGAGACGGAAACTCCTGTTCCCAGTGAGCTGCCTCCGCCAGAACCTTCTCTTACCGATACTCCCTCGCCGACGCCTTAGGAATCAGAAGTTGCCGCGTTATTGTCCAGCAAAATTTCGTAAATTTTGCTATACTTAGCGGATAATCTTTCTTCTTGGACATATCTTCATGGCAGTACCTCATTCTCCACAAGAGTATCGTGATGGACAAAACATCCCCTGCGAGAAATGCGGCAAAAGTGTCCGCGTGAAGTGGTTTCCAAACAAGCAGTTGGTGGTGGTTCCCGTCAAAGAGCGCGAAGAGTTAGCTTTGCGCTGCAAAGCCTGCGGCTTTATCACCTGTGATGCTTGCGCTCATCCTAACGATTCGTTTTTCCCCGTTTGTCCCTCTTGCAAGCTGGAGATGGGACCTTACTACTTCATTGGCAGCAGCGTGGCCGAGACCAACGCGTCAGTCGCCCCTGACGAACCGGCCGCCATCGACGCGCTGCGTTCGTTGGGCAATTGGTCAAATCTGGAGCAATCCATGCAGATGGATTTCCCCCAAGATGAAGTGGTTGCCGCCGATGAAGAACCTCAGGAAGTTGAAGAACCCACTCAAGAATCGCCAACGTGGTTAAAGCGAGCGCCGTTTCTGCAAAACCTTTTCCGGCGCGACGTCTCGCCGCGCCCCGCGCAACAGCGTTCGCCATTGATGCTGTTCATCTTCATCGCCATTGGCGGCATCCTGGCCTTGCTCTTGTTCGCCTTGTCTCAACTTCCGGCGTTTTTGTCCTCCCGCCGCGTGATCCAACCAACTTCCAAATCTGCTACTCAGCAAACTGGCATCCCGGCAAATACCCAGGTCTCCCTGGTAGATGGAAAGTCCGTCAGCCTGACGGGGCGCGTATTGGCCTCGCCTGCCAGCGACGAATGCGCCTTTGTCAAGGACAATCTGACCTGGTGCAACGCCTATCTAGAGGTGGAAGGGGAACAAGAACAAATTGTTCTGCGTATTCGCCGGGGTGAGCCAATGAACGCCATCACGCGTTCACGAGAATTTTTAGCCAAAGATGGCACTCTTATGGCTGAAGGAAGCATAATCACAGTGGATGGCAGTGTGACTTGTGAGGCAGAGAGCTGCGCGGTCTGGGTAGAATCTATCGCCGGCGTCAACGTGATCACCTCCACACCTCTGCCCACAAGCACCGCCACCCCGAGTTCTGCAACCCCCACCTCCACAGAAATTTCCACAGCTACCCCCAAGCCTGTTACACCAACCATCACACCCACCTCTGCGCCGACCGACTCGGGCTGCAAAGATGCCCTGGCAATCACAGCCAGTGATATTGGACAAACCCTGTGTGTGCAAGGCGTCGTAGTGCGAACATTGCAAGAGGGGAATGCCTTTATTATCTTCTTTAGCGAAGAAAAAGGCACTTTCCAGTTTTTGCTTTATGATCGCGTTCCTAAAAACATCGAACCTGGCGCATGTGTGCGCGCCACTGGCAAAATTTCACAGCCGAGCAAGACCCTGGTACTGGCCTTGAAATTCAAAGATCCGTTAGAGATTTGCCCATAAGAAGGTCGCGCGCCAATTCCATCGCTTGGGCGCGGTTGGTTGCCTGCCCTGCTGCTTGCGCTTCGCGGATCGCTTCGAGCAATTTGCCGATCTGAGGTCCAGGGGATAGATGGAGGGCTTCGATCAAGTCACTGCCGTTGACTAGCGGCGTTGGAGCGACTACCTCCTGCGGGTGTTCCCACCAGGCTTCCAAGAGAGTGCGAATGAGGTCCAGGTGTTTGCCCCATTCCTCTTGCGGTAAGGATGCTCCATAAGTACCTAAAAAGTCGGCCAGCGACAAAATGCAAATATCCACCCCGGCCGCCCCACAGGCGCGAAAGAAGCGGTAGATGGCGCGCGAGGTAGGGGCGCTGCCGCTCTGACCAAGCAGGAATGGCCGCATGTGGTGGCGCACGATCATTTGCAAACGCTCGCTCTCGGCGTTGCTCAAGTGCAGCGCCTGGGCCCGACCAGCAGCAAGACGACCGCCCGTTTCATCATGGCCATAAAAGTGAATCTTGCCTTGTTCATCCACTGAGCGCATCACCGGCTTGGCGATATCATGATAGAGCGCCGCCAAAAAGAGCAGTGGGCGCAGCGAGCGATCGGTATTTAAATGCGTCGCCAGATGCGCATCCAATGCCTGGCGATAGCGCCCCAAGCGCAGTGTTAACAGCCCGAAGGCAAAGCTGGCCGATTTTTCTTCGTCATAGTTGGGGGCCAACAGCGCCAAAATGCGATCCAACTGTGCAACCACTTGCAGCGTATGCTCCCACACATCGAAATGATGCGGAGGCGACTGAGAAACGTCCTTGAGCGCGGTCAGTTCAGGCAGCGCATAAGGCAGCGCCCCCAATCTCTCCATCACACGGATGCACACATCCACCCGCCGGCCGCTCAAAATGCGGAACAATTCATCGCGCAATCGCTCCGGGGAAACGCGCGTCAAACCCGCAGCCGATGCTTTCATCCAGGCGCGGGTCTGGGGCTGGATTTGAAATCCGAAAGCTGTCGCCTGGCGCACGCCGCGTAAGACCCGCAGCGGGTCATCGGTGAAAGAAGTCGCAGAGCAGGCGCGGATAATTTTGGCCCGCAAATCCGCCGCGCCGGCCAGCGGATCCAGCAGTTCTTGCGGCCGGCGGACATCAAAAGCCATGGCATTGATCGTGAAATCGCGCGCCCTCAGATCGGCTTCCAGGGTTTCGCCGCGCAGCTCGGCAAAATCCAGCTTCATACGCTCGCCGTTTTCGTCCACCAGAATTAACCTGGCAGTATTTCTTTCTTCATCCAATGGGAAATAAGCCGCGCCGATCTGATTCGCAACCCGGCGCGCCGCCCGCAGCGTATCCACCGGCAGAGCAAAATCCCAATCGTACGAGGCGCGTCCTAGAAGCGCATCACGCACCGCTCCACCCACCATGTAAACCGGCATGCCCGAGGGCAGCGCGGCGATGATTCGCTCTAGCAGAGGGGAAAAGGAAAATATTTGGTTATTCACCCAGGTAGCGGCTTTGATCGAGAACGGCAATAAAGGGCAGGTTGCGGTAGTATTCGTCAATATCCAGACCATAACCGAAAACAAACTTATCGGGGATGGTAAAACCGCGGTAATCAATGGGAACAGGCGTTTCGCGGCGCTCGACTTTATCCAGCAAAACGCAAACTCGCAGACTGTTGGGGTGACGGGTATTGAGCAGTTCCAAAACCGCTTCAATGGTATAGCCGCTGTCCACGATGTCTTCAACCAGGAGAACATCCCGCCCGTTGATATCGGTGTTGAGATCGAGCGTTAAACGGGCCTGGGCGCCTGATTTGCGCGCGCCCACCCCATAAGATGAAACGGCCATAAAATCAACAGTATGCGGGATGCTGATTTGGCGCATCAGGTCAGTCAGGAAGAAAACCCCGCCGCGCAAAATGCAAACCAACAGCAGGTCTTTGCCGCGATAATCATTGCTGATCTCAACGCCCAGCTCCGCAATGCGCTTCTGCATTGTTTCAGTTGAAACCAGGATCTCCGCCAGAAATTCTCGATAATCTTGCATAAATGCTCCTCATCTTGGCACGATATGATGTTTCCGGCAGCGCGCTTCATACAATTCCGCCGCGCCTACGATGACCACCGGATCATCATGGCGCGCCGGATGTCCATTCACCAGGCGCTGCGTCCGGCTGGCCTCCTCGCCGCAGACCATACAGATCGCATGAAGTTTGTCCACCCGTTCAGCAATCGCCATCAGAACCGGCATAGGCCCAAATGGGTCCCCGCGGAAGTCTGTGTCCAGGCCGGCCACAATCACGCGCAGACCACGGTTGGCCAGCATTTGCACCAGAGGGATAATCTCCATATCAAAGAACTGCGCTTCGTCAATTGCCAGAACCGTGGTATCTTCATCCAGACCCGCTAGAATGCCTTCCGATTTCTGGATCGGGAGCGCCTCGTAATCGTTGCCGGCATGGGAGGTGACTTTCTCCACCGCATACCGGTTGTCAATGATCGGCTTGAAGACCTTCACCTTTTGGTGAGCAATGGTCGAACGGCGCAGCCGGCGAATCAGTTCATCGGTCTTGCCGCTGAACATAGAACCCGTAATGACTTCGATAGAGCCTGTGTGGTGTTTCATGATGCTGCGACTTCTGGCGCTGACTTTTCAGCGTCATCCTTTTTCCGCTTTCGTTTTGGTTTCGGTGGATTGACCGGTTTTGGGACTAAAGCAACTTCAAGCACCTGATCCATGTGATCCACCGGCGCAATCTGCAGTGCATTGAGCGCCTTTTTCGGCACATCCACCAGGTCTTTCATATTCTTCTTCGGCAAGATCACGGTTTTGATCCCCGCGCGATGAGCAGCCAGTACCTTTTCTCGCAGCCCGCCAATTGGCAGAACCTTGCCCCGCAGCGTAATTTCGCCAGTCATGCCCACCTCTTTGCGCACTTCGCGCCCGGTAAAGGCTGACACCAGAGCGGTGCAGATGGTGATCCCGGCGCTGGGGCCATCTTTGGGGATAGACCCCTCTGGAATATGGATATGAATATCCACATTCTCATAGACCTCACTGTCAATCTCAAACTCAGGCGAGCGCGCTTTCATATAAGAGAGCGCAGCTTGCGCCGATTCTTGCATCACACTGCCGATCTGGCCGGTAATTTGCAAATTCCCCTTACCCTCCACCAGCAAAACCTCGACCGGCATGATCTCACCACCGTTTTCCGTCCAGGCCATGGCGGTTGCTACCCCAATCTCATCCTGGCGCTCGGCCTCCAGGCCGAAAAATTGCGGCGGCCCTAAGAATGTGTCCACCATGCCAGATGTGATCCGTTTGGGGAAAGGCTTTTCCTCAGCTTTTTTGCGCGCCACCTTGCGCAGACAGCGCCCGATTTCGCGTTCCAGGTTGCGAACCCCCGCTTCATAGGTATATTCACGAATGAGGCGCTGCAGCGCCGCTTCGGCAAAAATGATCTCTTTTTCTTCCAGCCCGGCTTCTTCCAACTGGCGAGGCAGTAAAAAGCGATGGCTGATTTCCAGTTTTTCTTCCTCAATATAACCGGGGAACTCGATCATCTCCATCCGATCCAACAAAGCCGGTGGAATCGTCACCGTCGAGTTGGCAGTGGTAATAAACATAACCTGTGAGAGATCGTAGGCAACCTCAAGATAATGGTCAGAAAAGGCATGATTTTGCTCCGGGTCTAACACTTCAAGCAAGGCCGAGGAGGGATCGCCGCGAAAATCATTGCCTAGTTTGTCTATTTCATCGAGCATGAACAAGGGGTTAACGCTGCCGGCGCGGCGCATAGTCTGTAAAATCCGTCCAGGCAGCGAGCCGATATAGGTGCGCCGGTGCCCGCGAATTTCAGCTTCATCGCGCACCCCGCCCAACGAGACGCGCACAAATTTTCGCCCAAGCGCCTCGGCAATCGAACGGCCAAGCGATGTCTTACCAGTGCCAGGCGGCCCTACAAAGCACAAAATGGGCTGGCGAAAGCGTTTGGGCTTATTCGGGCTGCGCAATGCCAGGTTGCGCACGGCGATGTATTCCAGAATACGTTCCTTGGCGCGCGGCAAACCATAGTGATATTTTTCAAGCACCTCCGCCGCATGGCTCACGTCCAGATTGTCCTCCGTGCTGTTCACCCAGGGCAGTTCAATGATCCAATCCACGTAGGTGCGCAGGATGGTCACTTCGGGCGACATGGGCGGCATCTGCGCCAGGCGCTCAATTTCTTTGATCGCGCGTGTCTTCACCTCATCTGGCAGGGTGAGACCTTCCACCCGGCTGCGCAGTTCTGCCAGTTCACGACTCCAGGGATCGCCATCGCCCAACTCAGTCTGGATTGCCTTCATCTGCTCGCGCAGGTAAAACTCGCGCTGCGAGCGATCCACCTCGCTTTGGGCGCGTGAGTGGATCTCATCCTCCAATTCAAGGACATCAATTTCTTGCGCCAGCAGTTTGATCACCCGCTTGAGCCTGGAGAGCGGCGAAAGATTTTGTAGAAGTTCCTGCCGTTCCTTGAACTGCGGCGAAATGGCTGTCGCGATCATATCCGCCAGCCAGCCAGGATCCTCAATGTTGAGAGCATACAAATACGATTCTTCCGGCAAACTGCGGTTCAGTTGAACGCAATGCTGGAACATTTCGCGCGCCGTACGCATCGAGGCTTCTGTCTGTTTATCAGATTTGAAGCTCTCATGAATTGGGCGAGCGCGGGCGATCATATATGGCTCAAGTTGGATAAATTCCACCAGTTCTACCCGCCGACGCGCCTGCACCAGCGCTGAGGATGATCCATCGGGCATAGATAGCAAACGCCCAACCGCCATCTCAACCCCGATTGGCAGATAATCTTCAGGCGCAGGAGTATCGTTATCGGGATCGCGCTGCGTCAGCGCGATCACCGTTGTATCTTGCATTTGCGCTTCTTCGATGGCCATAATCGCCAGTTCACTGCCCACGAAGATCGGCGAAACCATGTGCGGATACACCACCAAATCCCGCAGCGGCAGCACAGGACATTCAATAAAGCCGTGCGAATCCGGTTCTGCATCGGGAATCTTGTATAATTCTTCGGTGCGACGATGCATCATGTTGCGAAAATCTTCGTCGTCAACCTCATCATCGTCAAAATCTATATAATCATCTCTCATATCTTCTCCAGACTTCCCGCACCGCGGCGGCAATAAACAGACTGCCGGTTGCTAAAACCATTGCGCCCTCTTGCTCGGCCAGGCGTAAAGCCTCTCGCAGCGCATCTTCCACTGGCGTCACCACTTTCGCCGGACAGGCAAACTGATGCGCCATGTCCACCAGTTCACTGGCTGACATGGCGCGGGGATGAAAAGACTCGGTGGCGATCACACGGCGAACTCGCGGCAAAAGCTCCGCGAACATCCCCCGCACATCTTTATCGGCTGAGGCTCCAAACAACAAAACCACAGGTCTTTCAAGAAAATAATCACCCAGGGCCAGGCGCAATTTTAACGCCGAGTCCCGGTTGTGAGCCGAATCGACCACCACTGGCGGCTCGCGCTGTAAAACCTCGAAGCGCCCCGGCCAAACGACGCTGGCAAAGCCGCTTTGGATAGACTCATCTGTTAACGGTAAACCTGCCAGGCGTCCAGTCTGCAAGGCAGCATAGGCCGTGGCTGCATTTTCGATTTGATGATAGCCCAACAAGGGGATGGTCAATTGGCGCGGCGCGTGACCGGCCTGTCCATCGCTCTCAATATAGGTATTGACTGCCGGTTGATCGTCCGCCGCCCAGATCCAGAACGATTGCCCATCCAACGTATGCTCGCGCAGGGCATAGCGCCAATCACTGCCCACTTTCACCAGCGGCGCTTGACGTTCGGCGGCCATGCGCGCAATAACCGCCAGCGCCTCATCTTTTTGAGGGGAGGTTACCACCGGCACACCATGCTTGATAATGCCGCATTTTTCTGCGGCGATCTGGCTGAGTGTTTCGCCCAACACTGCAACATGGTCATACGAAATCGAGGTAATTACCGAAACGCAAGGGACGACGACATTCGTAGCGTCCAAGCGCCCGCCCAAGCCCACCTCGATCACCGCCGCCTCCGCTTTTTGGCGAGCAAAGTAGCAAAACGCCAGCGCAGTGGTGATTTCAAAAGTAGTTAAGTATGGGATGGAAGCCACAACAGGCTTCATTTCCTCAATCAAACTTACCAAAGTTTCCGGGGCAATCGGCGCGCCGTCAATCTGGATACGTTCAGTGAATTCTTGCAAATGCGGCGAGGTGTAAAAGCCTGTGCGCAGCCCGGCGGCTTGCAGAGTGCTGGCGCACAGGGCGGCGGTTGACCCTTTGCCTTTTGTTCCGGCGACATGGATGATCGAGTACTGCTTTTGCGGATCGCCCAGGGCAGCCATAAAAGCTTGCATCCGTGAGAGATCAAATTTATCTAATGTCTCGCGAGACATTCGCTGAACACTATAGTCTACAAAACTGTAGAGATAATCGAGCGCTTGCTGATAGGGGGATTTTTGTGAAACGGTCATGGCGGGTGGATTTTACCCTCGGAGGGGTTAGCGTGCAAGGTGGTAAAATGGGACTATGTTAAAACGAATCTTTTCCCTTTTGATACGCTTGCTAAAGTTTCTTATTCCCCTGGGCGCGGCGCTTCTCCTTGTCCCGCGCTTGGTGACCGCCTTCAATGCGCGGGCGCGTCTTTTCCAGGTGAATAGCGCTCCAGCATCTCGCGTGGCGATCGTTTTTGGCGCCGGCTTGCGTCGCGATGGCAGCCCAACTCCGGTATTGAGTGACCGTGTTGCGACTGCTGCGGAATTGTACTTTGCCGGCAAAGTCGAAAAGCTGCTCATGAGCGGCGACAATCGCTTTGCGTACTACAACGAACCAGAAGCCATGCGCCAATATGCAATCCAACTGGGTGTGCCTGATGCGGCGATTGTGCTGGATTACGCCGGGCGGCGCACCTATGATACCTGCTATCGCGCCCGCCAGATCTTTGGCGTTACCGAGGCGATCCTGGTAACGCAAGCTTTCCATCTGCCGCGGGCGCTTTACCTGTGCGACAACCTGGGGGTGAATGCCGCCGGCGTCTCAGCCGATCAGCGCCGCTATTTCTTGTCCTCCCAGCTTTCCTGGAACCTGCGCGAATTGTTTGCCACCTTAAACGCACTGGTGGAAATCCACTTGACTCACCCTGTGCCGGTATTGGGACAATTTGAGCCCATTTTTCCGGCCAGTCAATAATTGAGGAGATTTTATGACCCGCGAAGAAGCATTTGCCATTGTGCAAGAATTCGTTAAGAATGAAGGTTTGGTGCGTCACATGCTGGCCGTTGAGGCCGCTTTACGCTGGTATGCTGAAAAATATGGAGAAGATGTCGAATTGTGGGGCGTTGTTGGCCTGCTGCATGATTTCGACTGGGAGATTCACCCCACCCTTGAGGAACATCCCCTCAAGGGGGCGGCTATTCTACGCCAGCGCGGCGTTTCAGAGGAGATTGTGCGCGCAATTTTGAGTCACGGGGTTGAAACTGGCGTGCCGCGCACAAGCCGCCTGGAAAAGGCGCTCTATGCCTGCGATGAAATTACCGGTTTGATCACTGCGGTCGCTTTGGTGCGACCTTCGCGCGTCCTGGCCGATCTCGAGGCATCCTCGGTCAAAAAGAAATGGAAGGATAGGGCTTTTGCTGCGGCGATTGACCGGCAGGAGATTGAGCAGGCTGCGCAGGATTTGGGGGTGCTGGTTTGGGAGCATGTTGGAAATGTGATTGTGGCTATGCGCAAAATAGCTCCTGAATTAGGACTATAGATGCTTGACGGTACGCGCAGAGTTAAGATGGCTGCCAGACCAGACCCACCGAGTTACATTCGCCGCCGCTATCGCCTGGAACAGTGGTTGGGCCAGGGCAGTATCGGCCTGGTCTATCGCGCCCTGGATGAGGCGCTCGATCGCCCGGTTGTGATCAAGTTTCTCACCCTGGATGAGGTTGAAGCGCCTGGCTTTGAGCGCCGTCATGCCCGTTTTCTGCGCGAGGGGCGCGCGGCAGCGCACCTCTCTCACCCCAATATCATGGCGATCTATGATATGGGCCAGGAACAGGGATGGGAATACCTGGTTTTAGAATACATTCCCGGCAGTGACTTGCGCAAGCTGATGCAGCAGCGCGGCAGGCCTGCACCTCTGGAAGAAGCGTTAAACATCGCCGACAGCGTCCTCCAGGCGCTGTCTTATGCCCATGACCAGGGCATTATCCATCGCGACATTAAGCCTGAAAACATCTTGATCACTCCTGCCGGCCAGGTGAAAGTCGCCGATTTTAGCCTGGCGCGCGGCAAGCACGACACCCATCTAACACAAGACGGAGCGGTGTCTGGAACATTGGCTTACCTGGCGCCCGAATATTTACACGGAGCAGAAAGCGACCAGCGCGCCGACTTATATTCCCTGGGCGTTGTGCTTTACGAATTGCTGACCGGGCGTTTACCGTGTGCCGCTCAATCCATCGGACTCTTACTCAGCCAAATTCTCGCCGGCGCATTGGATCCGCCAAGCAAATTCAACGATCAGATCCCCCTCGCGGTGGAAGAGTTCATCCTTCGCATGCTGGCGACGGATCCCGAAATGCGCTATGCCAGCGCGGCGCAGGCTTTGGAAGCTTTGCGCGCCATCTTGGCAGAAACCCCGCCTGGCAAACAGGGAGAACCTTTTTCAGCCAGCGCCAACGATCTGACCGTCGCTATCGAAAGCGACCGCCGCCAGGTGGCCGGGCATATCCAGGCAAGCATCATAGACCCA
>CAIQJJ010000148.1 GCA_903872065.1 uncultured Anaerolineales bacterium
CATCAAAATTATTTGAAAAAGCCGATGAGGCATATCATACTTGGCATAGCTCTCTGAGCGGTTATGCCTTACCGCATTTATCGTTGCCAACTCCATTTACCAGCCCCTATGAATTACAGTCCAGTAGGCAACAACTAATTACATTGCGCCAAACGATCCGTTGCCGCATAATCTTCCTACAAGAAGAAATGGACTGGTTGGCTTATGAGATATATGGATTAATTGCCAAAGTGCCGCTGGCGGAAGATTACCTGAGCGAGGCTGACTATAAAGCCGCCCGCCTGGAACTGGGTCAGCGTCCATTCGAACTGGCTGGCAAGGGCTACACGGGCGATTGGCCATCTGGCTACCAACCCGCGCCCTTGCAAGAATTTCTAAAACCGCTGACCGAAGCCCGGATCGCAATCATCCAAAGCAACCCGGATATTGCCCTGCTTGAAGACCCGCTCTACAAACGGCGCTGGATCCCGCCGGATTACGCGCAAGAGTTTCAAGAAGCCGCAGCCTGGTGGCTGGCCGAGAAGCTGGAATATGCCCTGGAGCAGTATGGTAAGCCGATCTCTCTGCGAGAGTGGGCGCGTTTGCTCAGTGGGGATGAGCGCCTCAGCGCCGTGCTGGAAGTGTTGACCGGCTCGCCGGCCTTCGACCTGGAAGGCGAACTGCGCAAGGTGATCGAAGCCAACGCCGTCCCCAATCGGCCAGAGCATGTCTTCAAGCTCTCTGGCTTGCGCAAATACCTCAACCGGCCCCAGGATGGCGAAGGGCTGCCGCCTGAGTATGAGAGCAAAGATTTTGCCAGTGCAGCCTCCTGGCGGCTGCGCGGCAAGCTGAACATCCCGCGCGAGCGCTTCATCGCTTACCGCGAGTTCGACCATGCCTGGCGCGGCGCGACCATCCCCGACAGCAGCGGGCCGTGGTATGGTTGGGCAGGTTGGTCGCCCGTACAGCGCGCCGACGCCCTGGCCATGCTGCTCGAACGCGCCAACCGCGCCGGCTGGGAAGTGAACTTTCGCCAGTGTGGGCTGCGCGCCGCCCTGCGCGCCCTGCTGCCCGAGATCAAAGATCTGCGGCCCGTTGAGCGCAGTGAATTTGAAGCGATTGCTTCTGCTTG
Source organism: uncultured Anaerolineales bacterium (assembly GCA_903872065.1). GTDB lineage: Bacteria > Chloroflexota > Anaerolineae > Anaerolineales > UBA4823 > CAIQJJ01. Next base: position 1,112 of record CAIQJJ010000148.1, read on the forward strand.
CGGGATTGGGTGGGAAACGCGCTGTTACTGCCAGGCGTTTCAAGAAGCGTACAAGCAGGCTGGCCCTTGCGCGCCAGGATTAACCCCTGAAGTGCTGGGATTGAAGCCGATTGAAGTAGAATCAGAGCAGCCCCGTCGCGTCCGTCGCAAGGCGGCCGAGAAGCCGAACCAGATGGAGTTTGATTTGTGATGGAAGGTGTCGTATGACTGAGCGATTGAGTATCCGAAAATTTGGCCCCATCCAGGAGGCGGATATTGAGATCCGTGACCTGACCGTCTTTGTTGGGCCTCAGGCTACTGGGAAGTCCATGGCGGCGCAGTTACTCTACTTTCTGAGTGGCGTAGAAGATACATTGCTTGGCTCTGCCAGTGTATCCTCGATGATCAGGAATCCGGATTGGCAAACCTGGGATATCGAAAGCATTGTAGAAGTAGCCTTAGAGTGGTGGTTGGGTGAAAAACCGCAAAACTATACCGACACAGGCGCTGAGATCACACTAGACCTTTCTGGCAAGCAATATTCTTTATCATGGAATGGGAGAGCAAAGATCGGCTCGGACTTCACCACGCGAGCTACAGGATATTTGTTAGGTGTTGAAGAGGCCACTCACCCACTTCTCGACCAATCGCAGATCTACATCCCGGCTGGCAGGAGCCTCTATTCTTATTTGCCCCCTGCACAAGCTTTATTGGCGGTGCGAGAACAAAAATTTCCGGGATATATTCTTAAGTTTTACAGCATATTAGAACAAGCAATTCGAGAGGTTGCCAAAGCCAGGAAATCCGAATTGCAAG
>CAIQJJ010000149.1 GCA_903872065.1 uncultured Anaerolineales bacterium
CCCCGCGGAGGGGCGATCCAGCCCACCCAAGACGTTGAGCAGGGTGGATTTGCCGGAGCCGGATGCGCCGACAATGCCGAGTATCTCGCCCTCGGCCACCGCCAGGTCTAAGCCCTGCAAAGCAACGACCTCAACGCCAGAGTGGGCGTAAATCTTGACGAGATTTTCACAGACGATCATGGCCCCACCACCACCTGCCCCTCCTCCAACCCACTCACAATCTCAATGCGGTCGGCGGAGGCCAGCCCCAGGCGGATATCCAAACGGCGCGGGACGCCATCTTCCTCAACAAAGACGAAATCACGCCCCTGGAACTGGCGCAGGGCGGCCGGGGGCAGCCACAACACTTGTTGGCGCGTCTCGATTTCAACAATGACGCCCGCCGATTCGTTGATCTTGAGAGGGATAGAAGCGTCCTCCAGCACAATGCGCGCCGAGGGGTCTTTCTTATCGCCCGTCGCGCTGAGATCGGGCAGCAAACGCACATGGCCGGGCAGGTCTTTGCCCTGCTGGCTGGTCAGGCGCACCGCGACGGCCTGGCCGACGCCCATCTCGGCCAGTTCCTCGCTGGAGGGGACAACGGAAATCTCCAGGGCGGAGGGATCCGCCAGGGTCATGACGATTTTGCGGGCGCTGACCTGATCGCCAGGGGTGATTGCTATCGAAGTAATTTCTCCGCCGAATGGGGCGCGCAGTTCCACATCCTGCTTGGATTTTTTCACACTCTCCACTTTGGCTTGTGCGTCAGTGACTTTGGCTTCTGCCAGGCGCAGTTCCAGCGTGCCGGCCGGGTCGCTGAGACGCTGCACCTCGGCCAGGGCGCGCTCATACTTGGCGCGGGCGACGGCCAGATCGGCGTCGGCCTGGGCGATCTCCTGGGCGCCGGCCTTACCCTGCGAATAGTTGAGATTGCCAAGCGCCTGGTAGAAGCTGCGGCGGGCCTCGATCAGCCAGCTCAGGGCGTTGCTGCGCTGCGGGTCGCCCTCGGGCAGCGAAGATGCGCTGTTATAGGCGTCTTGCGCCTCTTTATAAGCCTGGTCGGCGGCGGCGAAATCCTGCTCTGCTTTCTCCAGCGCCAGCGGATCGCGCACGCGGGGGACATCCATGTTCGTGCGTTTGGTCTGTGTTTTGGTAAGGATATCTTGCGCCTTGATCAACTCAAGCTGCGCCTCGGCCAGCTTTACCGGAGCATCCAGCTTCAATTGGGCCAGGTCGAACTGAGCTTGCTCCAGCGCCAGGCCAGCCGCAGCCAGGTTGGCGGCGTAGTTGGCAGGCTCTTCCAGCCGGGCGAGAAGGTCGCCAGCCTGCACCGTGTCGCCGCGGCTGAAAAAGATTTCTTTGACATAGCCCTCTGTCTCAAAAACCAGGTCTTGCTGTTTGATAGGAACGACGCGCCCGCGCAGTTCCAGCACTTTGGAAATATCGCCGCGGGCGACGGTGTAGGTGGGCTTTTGCGCCACAACCGGGGTGGGAACGATGGTCGGTGTGGCTTTGGCGCCGCCGGATGCCACATTGCAAGCGCTGAGGCCAAGTGCGCCGAGGAGGATGACGAGAAACACCAAAAGATTGAGGGCGAGGGAGAGCAAGAGACGGGGAAGAAATTCGCGACGAGGCATGGGAACGTACTCCGATGAATTAACCGATCTCGCCCAGCTTAACCGCCTGGAAAATCTTCATGCGCGAGAGAGATACCAGGGTAGCGCTGAGGCCGACCAGGAGCATGGCGCCAAAGACGAGATAGACGCGGGTAATGTCGCCCCAGGCAATTTGCACCAGGTAGGGTGGTACGCCGGGGTGGCTGCCCATACTCACGGGCAGGTAGGGGATAAAAAGGGTGGCGGTGAGAACGGCAATGGCGGTGCCGGCGCTCAAGCCGGTGAAGATGAGAAAGATTTGCTCCAGAGCCAGAGCGATGGCCATTTGGACGCCGGTCAGACCCACCGCGCGCAAGACGCCGAGTTGAATGAAGCGCTCCTGGAAGGAAAACAGGGAATAGAGGAAGAAGCCAATCACCGTCAGGATGGATGCAGCCAAAAAACCGACGGAGAGCAGGCCGAGCATACCCTGGCGGTTGGGGGCGGCGTAAGCCTCAGCCAGGGCGGCGCGGGCGTCTTGCACATTCAACACTGCTACGCCGAGGCTATTGATGCCGGTCACAATGGCTGCCGCGTCGGCAGTCGGTGTAGTGCGCAGCCAGACATCGTAGGGCTGCATACCGCCGGCTGCTTCAAAAAGATATTCCAGGTTGGCGATGAAGAACGGGCCGTCTTCGGGGTAGAGGGTAGGGAAGTAGTCGAGCAGCCCGGCTACCTTGAATGCCGCCTCAAAAGATGCGCCCGCGCTGGGGGTGAAACTAAGCTGCACGGTGTCGCCGGCGTTGAGGCTGAAGCGTTCCCAGGTCGCGCGGTCCACCAGGATGGCGGAGGGATCGAAGGCCAGGCGGTTGGCGACAGCGACCAGCGGCTCGCCGGCGAAGTCGTCGCGGAAGAAGGCCACGAAGGGAAACTCGGTGCGGTCAATGCCCATCAGCCGCCCGCCGGCGACGCGCCCGCCGGCGCTCAGTTCAGCAGGGTAGCGCCCGACGCGGGCCGCGGCCTGTACGCCGGGCAGGGCCAGGTGATCGGTGACGGGGAGAAAGTTCCAGACGGCCGGGCCTTCGTTACTAGACTCTGGCGGTTGGTTCGTAGAAGGACGTCCCGGGGTGGTCGGCTGATTGGGATCTGTTGGGCGTTCGCCAGTATATTCGCCGCCCTCGGCCAGGTTGAGATCAGCGCCCGCCTGGTAGTAAGCGCTGTCCGCCAGGTAAGCGTCCAGGGTTTGAGCCATGGAGGAGATGAACCCGGCCAGGCTGAGGGTGACGATCATTAAAGCCAGGGGACCCAGATGATCGCCGGTAGAGCGGGAAAGCTGGCGCAGGGCCATGATCGGTACAACGCCGGAAAACTGGGCGAAGAACCAGGCCAGGGCTGAGAGGATGCGAGGTAAGAAGCGCAGCAGGATCAGGCTGAGGGAGACGATAAAAATCGCCGGTAGTAAGAAAAGCAGGGGGTTTTCAAAGGGGTTGGTGGAGCCGAGAGTCTGCCCGAAGAGCCTGAGTTTGCCTTGCATGCGCAAGGTGTAGAGACCGTAGAGGGTCGGCAGCAGGAGCAGAAAATCCAGGTAGAAGCGCTGCCAAAATGGCGCACGGCGGCTGCGGGCGCGCTCACGTTTGTAGGAGATGATGGTGTCGCGGCTGCTTTGCCAGGCCGGCAGGACGCTGAAGAGCAGGGCCAGTCCAATCGCGGCCGCGCCGGAAGCCAGGACGGTGGGCGTGATTCGCAAGGGGAGGACAGTTGGACGGGAGAAATCAAGGAAAGACTGGGTTTGCCCGACAAGCAGGGCGGCGCGTTCGCCAACGGCCAGGCCGCCAGCCAGGGCCAGCGCGCCCAAGAGACCCCACTCCAGAAGATAGACGCCAGCGATCCAGAGGCGGGAAGCGCCACGCGATCGCAGGATGGCAATCTCGCTGCGTTGGCGGCGCACCAACATAGCCGCGACCAGTCCCAAGAAGTAGAGCGCCAGCCCCAGGACAGGCGCGCTGAAGACGAACATCAGGCCGGTGAGACTGGTGGATTCGCGGCGGTAGGATCGCAGAGCCTGGACGGGCGAAGTTTCGAGGTCGGTGTTTGGCAGCAGGGCATTGACTTTGGTCTGCGCCTGGCTGATGCGCGCCAGCAGGCCGGGGACGTCTTCACTGTAAACGACGTTGCCGTCGAAGGTGAAGCTCCAGGCGGTTTCGTTGATCGGCGCTGGCAGGCTGGTGGAGCCGGCAAGCGGCCCCTTGAAGAAGGTCTCTTCGGGGATGAGAAGCTTTTTGTCAAGCGCCTCGGCAGGATAAAACCAGAAGGGGTCGGCGAGGTCGCGAGGCGTCCAGAATCCCGTCAGTTTCACCCGCAGGCGCAGGGCAGGGATTTCTCCAGATGCGGCCTTGTAGACCAGGTAGACCTTGCTCACCTCCAGCCCCAGGTCATTGGCCAACTTAAGCGAGGCGAGCGCCTCAAGGGGCGGACCGTCGGCGCCGGCATCCGCGGCAGTGACCGTCGCCGGGAACTGGCCGTCCACCAGTTGGATGTGATCGGCCAGATCATAAACAACCGCCAGCTTGACCAGGTCGAGGCGTTTATTTTTGTTGATCTTGGCAATATCCGGGTAAAACTGGAGGTTGTCAGTAGAGACATAGCCATCCGGCGCCGCTGCGCCGGGCAGCCCGATGACTTTTGCCAGCGATTGGCGCATGAAGTCGTCCACCGGTTGGTAGGTTTTGATCGCAATCGGTTCATGCCAACTGCCGACGTAGTGGAAGATAAAAGTGAAGGGCGCTCGCCCACTGCTTGAGGCCTCAGGTTCAGCCGCCGAGAAAGATGCCGATGATCCGGCGGCGAGCGCCTGGTTCAGCAAATTGTAATTGACGCCGTCAGAGTAGAGGGGCACCGCCACAGCCAACGCCACGGCAGCCGCCAGGCCAATCCACAGGCAGAGTGCCAGGCTGCGATGACTCCACAAGCGTTTCAGCACATAGGCGAGCATCTTCTTACGGCCCCCACTGTCCCTGCGGATCGGCTTGTTTGGCGCAGTTGTTGATCTCCTGGTACATTTCCTCATCGGTCAGCCCGGTGAGATCGATCGGCGCCATGCAAGCCAGGTAATCCTCGGCGATCTTTTGCTTTTCAGGGAGCATCTTTTGATAATCTTCACCTTTGAGGGTGGCGGCGATGATTTCCTGTCGCCAGGTATAGAAGGGACTGGCAAGCGGGGAGTATAGATCCTGGACGGATGCGACGCGCTGGACGCGCCCGAGCGCCGCGCGATAAACGGCCGCGTTTTCCTTGCCGACGAGGGCTTCCCATTCAGGCATTGCCATCACAGATTTGCGCGCCGGGATGCCGGGGAAGAGATCGATCTGCTCAGAGATGTATTTGATCCAGCTCCAGCACAACTGTGGGTCCTTGGCTTTGCTGGAGATAAAATGTCCCTGGTCAGAACTCCAGTTGATGATAGACTCCGGGTCGGCGACAGTGGGGTAGAGGGCGACGCCAATTTTATAACTCGGCCCTTCGCTGCCAAAGTACCAGCCCTCCGGCTGCCCGGCCTGGGCTGTCCAGAAGGCAAGCTGTCCATCCTGATAGGCGGTTTGGATTTCTCCCCAATTATCCTGGCCTTGCACCAGGAAAACACCGGCCTCTTTTTGCTCTACGATCCAGGCCAGGAAACTGGCCATATCGGGCGAGGTGAAGAGAGGAACCGGGGGATCGCTTTTTATATCGGCCCATTTGACGTTGCGCCCGGCCCAGAAGAAATCATTCCATTCCTCGAAGATAATCCCATAACTCTTATCGCTTTCCTTCGTTGAGGCGACTTTGGATGCCAAAGCCATGAAGTCATCGAAGGTCCAATCCAACCCGGGCGGCTGCAGACCGCGCCTGGCGAGCAGGTCGGCGTTGTAAGCCATAATCTGGGGCTGGCTGTAGGCAGGCACAGCGTAGAGCGCGCCCTCATTGCGGAAAGAGTCCAGCATCGCCGGATCAAAGTCGTTGAGGAATTCGGCCCCCTCCTGATCTGCCAGCGAGTTCAAGTTGAGAAAGGCCTCGGTTTTGGTTGCTGGCCAGTAAGGCGCGTTGGCTGTGAAGCAGTCGAAATTGTTTGCCATATCTTGCATCCAATCAATGCCAGAGGTGCCATTGAACTGGGTGGAGAGTTTGACGGCGACGCTGGAGCCGCTCTCGATCTGCTGTTGATTATAGGCCTCGACCAAGTTTTTCATCTTTTCGGCGTCTTCGCCCCAGGTGTTATAGAGGTAGTTGACGACGACGGCGTCGGCGGAGAGAGTGGGGCGCGGCGTGGCCACCACAATCGGGGTGGTGTTCGGCGTTGGCGAGGGTGTGAGCATGGCGGCAAGCTGCGTCTGCGCCTCGGCCAGGGCGGTCAAGAAGTCCGCTTTGCCGGCGGCGGCTTTGTTCACGGCATTCATCACCGTGCCGATTTTCTCACTATAAGAACTGCCCAACCAGGCATGATCCAGCGCAAAGCGGATGCTTTCTTCCAGCCCCTCCGGCAAGTCTTGCCAGAATTTGGCTGCGTCAGCCACTGAAATGCGCGCCGGTAGCTGAAAGCGTTCCCAGGGGTTGTTCGGATCGCGCACCAGGCGTTGGCGCGAGAGGAAATTGAGCCAGGCCCAGGCCGCCCGCGGATGTTGACTGCCGGCGCTCAAAACGGCGCACTGCGCCGCGAGGGGCGTTGTGTGCATCATCAATCCGTCCGTGGCCACTGGATAGGGCAGGAAACCATTGGTTTTAAGAGCGGTGTTGGCCAGCGGGTCGTTGGCGGCATCTTCCCACGGCTGTCCGGGGATTGAGTCGCCCAACCCGCCTGTCCACAACGCTGGTTGGTAATCGGATTGGAAGAGCGCCTGCCATGCTTCCCACTGCTTTTGCCAGTCTTGATCCTGGCCCTCTTCGTAATAGAGAGGCGGGTAGATGGCCTTGACTTTGATCAAGTCAAAATACCATTGCAGAGAGTTTTGGATCGTCTGTGGGTCAATCTCGCCTTCATTATCTTCAATCAAGTTTTCGATGATCGTGCTGACAATGACGCTGTAGTTTTCGGCCAGCCCATAACGGATGTTCTCGCCATCTTGCTTGGCCAGGCTGCTGATGATTTTTCGCAGATCATCGAAAGTCCAGCCGGGTTTGGGGTACTCTACCCCGGCCGTATCAAAGACTTCCCGGTTATAATATACCCCTTGCAAGTTGAAGCTCAAGGGAACGCCAAGTTGGCGTCCCTCCATATCCATGCAGGCTTCCAGCGCGCCGGGCCAAAAGTCGTCCGTCTCAAAGCTTGTGTCTGCATCCAACAGAGGTTGCAGGTCGCGGTAGTAAGCCTTTTTTACCCAGGCGATTCCCCACACGATGCTGGTATCCCCGGTGGAGGCTTGCAAGCGATCGTAATCATCAACGGGTTGGTTTGATTCGGGCATGGCCGCGAATTGAACCGTGATGTTGGGATATTCTTGATGAAATTTTTCCATCAACGGCTCATAAAGCGAGCGATCGTATTCCCAACCCGCGAAAGTGATGATCACGTTCTCAGAGCTTTCATCTTCAAGAAAGTTGTCGTCAGAAGTGGTAGAATCATCTATGATTGGCTCGCTGCTTGGTGTAACAATCTTCTCCTCATCGCTGGGTTGTGGTTCTGTCGCAACGGGGGCGGCCGTCGCCTCATCTGCCGGCGGCAGGGTTGCTGTCTCAGCCTTTGAGACAGGCGCCGGCGTTGAGGTCTCGGCTGCACTTTGAGCGCAAGCCGTGACATTAAGCAGTAAGGTCGCAATGATTAACAGATTCAGGAAGTAAGAGATGGTCTTAGAGAAATATTTCATGGTGATCCCTCCCGAGATCAGGAAAGTTTGGCAGAACAAAGACGATGGACAATATTCAAAAGTTCCCAAAGTTCAAGCGTTTTCATCCGGTTTATCAGGTTTTGAGAGCGCTTTGGCAGTGATGTTGAGCTTCAATCCTATCAGAAAAATCTATGCCTGACTCGCTGATTTCCCTACGATATTCCGATGATAGCTATTCAAGTTATCCATCAATGAATTGGGCGCTTATCAAAACTGTCAAGAAAAGCGCACCCCTTTCATTTGACGCGACCCCCTCTTACAAGTATAATTTTCATAAATTAATCAAAAGTTTATCCTATCCAAATTCATTCTAGTACTGGGTCACCAATATGGCATTAAAAGGCAACCTTCGCGACTTTTCAATCACGCAGCTCCTGAACCTGATCAATGTCGCTCAAAAAACGGGCGCGTTGGCGGTTGAGGGGCCAACGGAAAAAATGTGGGTGTTTTTCCGGGAAGGAAAATTGGCTTATGCACAGACAGGCGAGGAAGATGGCAGCCTGGCGTTCATTTTGCATAAGACCAATAAGCTGAGCGCCGTACAGTACCGGGCGATTCATGAGCGTGCAGGCAATATGAGTGATAAAGAGTTAGGATTATTGCTGATCAATGCAAATTATGTGACGCAGCAAGATATCCTGACCAGCCTGCAAACGTATTTCATTGGAGTCGTCAACCGCTTGTTCACCTGGGTCGAAGGCATCTTTCGCTTTGAGAATGACGCCCTTCCCCCAGAGAACAAGATTACTGTGCGGGTGAGTCTGGAGAATATCATTATTGAAGGTTCACGCCGTGTGCGTGAATTAGAGCAATTAAATGATGAAATTCCCAGTTTGGATATGGCGCTCAAGTTTACAGATCGGCCAGGTACAAATATCCGTAATGTAAACCTGAGTGTCGAAGAATGGCGTGTGGTTTCATATATTAATCCTAAGAATACCATCCGCCAAATCGCCACCACGTGTAAAATGAGCGAGGTGGAAATTCGTCGTGTAGTATATGGTTTGATTCAGGCTGGATTGGTGGAGGTGGTTCGCCCGTTGGGCGCTCCGCCTACGGGAGGCCTGCGCGCTCCTTTGTCACAATCCGAAAAAGACGACCGCGTATCATTGGTCAACCGCCTCATCCGCCGCATTCGTTCAATCTAACTAACAGAAGTGTAGAAGGATAGCAATTATGCAAACGGTAAAAATGGTGATCACTGGCCCGTTCAATGCCGGCAAAAGCCAATTCATTCAATCGGTGAGCGAAATTGACGTGGTGGCAACCGAAAGAAAAATTTCTTCGGAAGCCGAAAAAGTAAAAGAGACGACAACGGTCGCGATGGACTTTGGCCGTATTACCGTTGACAACGATTTGGTGTTGTATCTCTTCGGCACCCCCGGTCAACGGCGCTTTGATTTCATGTGGGAAATCCTCTCTGAAGGGATGCTAGGATTTATCGTTTTGGTAGATAGCACTCGTCCAGAGACCTTCCGCGAAGCGCGCAGCATTTTAGAGACCTTCCGCGCCTACGCCCCCACGCCCTACGTGGTGGCAGCCAATAAGCAAGACAAAAAAGAGGCCTGGGATGTAGATGATATTCGCATTGCGCTGCGCTTGGATAAGAAAGTCAAGCTGCTGCCTTGTGTTGGAACGGATAAAGAGACCGTCAAAACAGTTCTGCTTGAGCTGCTGTACAGTATTTTGGCTGAGATGGATGCGGCGGCAGGCGGATAATGGGTTGTTTATCCTGCGAGGATAAACGCTGTGTCATCCATTACTACTGATCAAGGGATCGTTCACTACGAAGTATACGGGCGCGGCCGCCCGGTAATTTTGTTGCATGGGTATCTTGGCTCATGGGGGTTGTGGCAAGATACGATGAATTATTTGGGGCGTTATTATCGGACATACGCCCTTGATTTTTGGGGATTCGGCGAGTCAGATGCCAAGCGTGGCAACACGTTTGTTGTGCAAGACTTTGTTGGGATGGTTGACCAGTTTATGGAACAGTTGGGGATTGTCGGCGCCCCGTTGGTTGGGCATAGCATGGGCGGCACTGTTAGCCTGGCGATGGCGATGCAGCATCCAGAGCGGGTTCATAAAGTAGTGGTGATCGGCTCCCCAATTGTTGGTTCATCTCTTTCATTCTTGTTGCAATTGTTTGGCATTCGCCCGGTCGGCTTTGTAGTGTACACCAATTTGTGGGCGTTCAAACTCTCCTACCACTTGTTAGCGCCCTTCTATAGCCGCGACAAGACCTGGACAACAATGATGGATCGGGATGTTTCGCGTACCAAACTCGAAGCTTTCTTTCTCAGCATTGGGTCATTGCGCCAGACGGATTTGCGCTCGAGCTTGAACAAGATACAAGTGCCTGTCATGGGAATGTATGGCCCAAAAGACATCGTAGTTCATCCGGCGCAGTGGAAGCCATTAAAACAAGGCGTTCCGCATGCCCGGATTGAAATCTTTCCCGAAGCTGGACATTTTATTATGTTGGATGCGCCGCAACGCTTTAAAGAGACTTTGCATGATTTCTTAGGTACTCCCATTTCTTCACCTTCGCCCGCCGGAGGAGCATCAACTGGCGATCAGTTGCCGTCAGCGCCTGCTTCTCCAGCTGCGCCTGTTCAACCACCGAACAGTGGGCCGCTTAGCCCTTCGTCGAGTAACCAACCGCAGCCACCCCGTTGATTCGCGCGCAGAGTGGTTGTCTTTTCCGATCAAATAAATTTCGATTTCATTTCTTCTTTATGACTGAACACACCCGGCAGGTGTATTATTATCCCAACAAAATGGGACGGATTGTATTACAAGCGATGGAGGAAGTGATTAGCCACGCGGGTTTGGTCGCGGTGCTCAATCTGGCGCATCTTCCTCATCGTATTGAAATGCTTCCACCCAATAACCTGGAGCGAGTCTTTCAGTTCGACGAGTTAAGCCAGCTCCTTACCACCGTTCAGGTTTTGTATGGATCGCGCGCCGGGTGCGGTCTAGCGCTCCGCACCGGGCGAGTATGTTTCAAGTACGGATTGCGTGAGTTTGGCCCATTGGTTGGTTCCACCGAGATGGGATTTCGCTTGCTTCCACTCGAGGCAAAGCTTCGCGTGGGAGCGAACTTGCTGGTAGAGGTATTTAATAAATATTCTGACCAACAAGTACATGTTGAAGAACGTGGAGATGCGTTTTTGTGGCATATTGACAGATGTCCCGTATGTTGGCAGCGTCAAGCGACTGAGCCAGTGTGCCATTTGGCGGTGGGTGTTTTGCAAGAGGCTTTGTATTGGGTAAGTGGTGGAAAATACTTCAACGTAGAAGAAACCCATTGCATTGCCAAAGGCGATCCCCGCTGCACCATCTTGATTGATAAACAGGTTATTGAATAATCACTGGGCTTTCCATGCTCAAGATCATTTTACAAAACCCACGACATTTGCCGCCTTTCAATGAGCGAGCCAGAGATTTGCGTATTATGAATAACCCTTTGTGGTTGTCACAGCGCGATGTACTGGCGCCTTACACTCATCGTGAAATTGAACTTCCTTCCGGCATGCCCCTCCCGAAAACCAATGAAGAATGCCTGGTTTATCGGGACAACTTGTATTTTGATGAGCCATATATTGAAGCCTTTCTTCAAGCAGCGAAAAAACGAGGTGGCGCCTCGCGAGCTGCTTTTTCCATCAATGATCCATCGTTTCGTGAGCATGCACTTCCCCTCTCCGTCTCTTACACCCAGCAAGGCGATATATACCTGGCCGATCTATGGTATTACCCCAAGGGGCCGCAGGATGAAGCTGAGCCTCTGGTTATCGATCTGTTAACGATGGAAGCCGGTTATTATCACGTCCCCACTTATATGGCTTATGAGCAAGGCGATCTCACCTTCCAGGTGCCACGCCGCAGTTTGTTGGCTATTGACTGCTGGGTGCATATTTTTATCGCCGATATTGTCTATGGCTTGTTCAGCCGCGCCGTGCGTATTCAGAAGAGGTTGGATACTGATCTCTTCTATAAACTGCGTGTGTTGGGCGCCGCGGTTTATGAAGGCCGGCAGTTGTTAACCAATTCCGAGCTGGTGAAAGTAGGCCGCAATTGTACTATTCACCCCGGCGCGATGATTTTTGGCCCGACGACGATCGGCGATAATGTAACTATTGACGCCGGGGCGGTGATTGAAAATTGTGTGATCGGCAATAATGTTAATGTCGGCCAGGGTTGTCAGTTGATGCTGGCTGTCGTTGGCGATGGCACTTTCTTGCCATTTCGCGCCGCGTTATTCATGACCACTTTCATGGATAACAGCATGGTGGCGCAAAATACTTGTTTGCAGATGTGTGTGGTTGGTCGTAGTACCTTCATTGGCGCAGGTTCGACCTTCACCGATTATAATCTCTTACCCGCGCCGCTGCGCGCGATGGATGGAAATGATAAGTTGGCGGTGGCCAATCGCCCGGTACTGGGTGGTTGTGTGGGCCATAACTGTCGCCTGGGAGCAGGGATGATCGTATTTCCCGCCCGTACCATTGAATCGGATGTGGTTGTATTTGCTTCAGCCGAACGGCGTGTGATTGACCGAGACCTGCGTTTTGAAGATAGCGATCACCACAAACTCAAATTCAAAACCCTTCATCCCCGTCTTTATCCTCGACCGGGCGAAGAGGTTGAACAATCCTGGTAAAGGTTCATTTTCTCGGAGGACTGACAAAATGTTTAACGAAAATGCTGGCAGTGAAACCGAGAATTTAATTGACGATCGATCATCGTGGATACTTTCGCATTCATCATCCATCCGATTGACCCCCGGCGCGATATCCGTCGCAAGTTTCCGTTGTTGGAGCGATTTGCAGCCGATTGGCAGATTAAGCTTTTTGCGCCCTATTTCCCGCCGGTTTACCTGTCCGAAATTACCGGAATCACCTCAGCTTGTAGCGGCAAGGAAATCAAAGGTTGGTTAATCGCTTGTCCTTTGATGCCAATGCACTTCTTGGAGTTGCCGAAAAAACAAGTTTATCGTAAGATTATAGAGACAGGACGCCTCGCCGAGAGGTTGGGCGCAAAAATATTAGGTTTAGGCGCTTTTACATCTGTAGTTGGCGATGCTGGTGAAACCATTGCCCAAAATCTGGCAGTGCCTGTCACCACTGGCGATTCTTATACGGTCGCGGTCGCAGTGCGTTCTGTGCTGCAAGCGGCCCACGAGATGGAAATTCCTGTCGCGAGCGCTTCGACGGCAGTGGTGGGCGCAACCGGGGCCATTGGGCAGGTGTGTGCTGAGTTATTATCTCAGCATGTCGCCGAATTGTATTTGATTGGTCGCCATTTGGATAAGCTCGAAGCCTTGCGTGATCAGCTTCGCTCCAATGGCGCTGTTGCTGACCTTAAAATTAGTACGGAGATGGATGTGCTGCGCCAGACACAGTTAATCTTAACTGTGACCAGCGCTTTACATGCTGTGATCCATCCTGAACATTTACAGCCCGGCAGTGTTGTTTGTGATGTGGCCCGCCCCCGCGATGTATCGGCGCAGGTGGCAGCCGTTCGGGATGATGTTTTGGTGATTGATGGCGGCATGGTTGATGTGCCTGGCCCAGTGGATTTCCACTTCAATTTCGGCTTTCCTGCGGGCAAGGCTTATGCCTGTATGGCTGAGACCATCGCCCTGGCTTTGGAAGGACGCTTTGAAGACTACACCATTGGAAAACATATCACCCGGCAGCGCGTCGAGGAGATCACGCAGATTGCTGATAAACAAGGTTTCCGTTTGAGCGGTTTTCGCTCATTTGAACGACCAGTAACACAAGAACAGATAGAATGTATTCGCCAAAATGCCCGCAAACGATTTTCGAGTTGAGAGTGTCGCTCTTGAGTTGCCTGTCCAACTTGAGGGCGGAAAACCAAAAAGCCTTGGGAGGCCGACATGAGTAAAGCCCGTTTACTGATTGTTGAAGATGATTTTGATATCTCCAACATGCTGAAAATTTATTTCTCTGGCCAGGGTTATAGCGCCGATATCGCCCCACGCGGCTCTATAGCTCTTGAGAAAACCCGTCAAAACCTGCCCCATTTGATTGTGTTGGATATCATGTTGCCAGACATTGATGGTTTTGAGGTGTGCAGGATTTTGCGTACCAATACCCGCACCAGTCATGTCCCAATTATCTTTTTGACCCAAAAAGATGAACGAAGCGATAAACTGCAAGGTCTTGAATTGGGCGCGGATGATTACATTACAAAGCCTTTTGATATTGAGGAGCTTAAATTGCGGGTGCAGCGCGCCATTGCACGTGCAGAGCAGCAGAGCCTCACCGATCCGCGCTCAGGACTCCCGGCTGGCAGGTTGATCGAGGAGCAGTTGCGCAAGATCATTCGCCAACAAAATTGGGCTTTGATGGATTTGCGCATCAACTATTTTGAGGCATTTAAAGATGTCTATGGATTTGTCGCCGGCGACGATGTACTGCGCTTTACCGGCATGTTGATGGGTGAAGTCTTGGATGAATTCGGCAGTTCCAATGACTTCTTGGGTCACGCGGGCGGTGACAATTTTATTGTGATTACCAAAGAAGAATCGGCTGCCTCCATCCGTCAGCGTTTTAAGGCCAGATTTGCTGAAGGAGTGCAGACGCACTACAATTTCATGGATCGTGACCGCGGCTATATTGAGACCTTTGATTCGACTGGACAGCTCAGGCAGGTGCCATTGATGACCTTATCGGTTGGGGTTGTCTCGCCGTCACAGTTCCAGTTTGCGGACATTCGTGAAATTACTGAAATGGCTGCTGAAGCGCGCCGCAAAGATATCTAGGCGTTAGAGTTTAACCGTATGGATATGCTGGGCTTCATGTTTATCTTAATAGGGTTGGTGTTTGTCGCACTAATCTTTTTGGTGTTGCGTGTTGCCCCGCGCATTCAGCCTACTGTCAAACCTTTGCCTCCGCCAGTACCTTTGAATATTCCTCCCAGCAATGATGGGGTCTTGCTGGTGCAAACTGGTGGACGCGTGCCTTACGCGAATAAGTTGGCGCGCAAGTGGTTCAGCGAAACCAGTGATGATGATTTAAATCTTGAACGTTTGGCGCGGCATGTCAGGCCAAGTGAAGCTTTTTGGGAATTGTGCGCCACTGAGGGTCAGTCACGCTTTTTACTAGACGGGCAGCTTGTTGACGGTACATCTTATCGCTTGCCGTATAATGGGAATGGCGCTTCCGCCGGAGAAAGCGCTATCTTGGTTTCACTGCGCCGCTCACGAACCAACGAATCCGCCAATGAAAAGGGTCAAGTTTCAAATGAGGCGGTTGCCATTTTTGCGGAACTCAGCCAGGCGATGGCCTCCAGCCTGGATGTTGAAGCGACGATTCAGGCGGTCTTAGGCTGCCTTGAGCGTTTAATCCCCTCCGATTTTTTTGAAGTCACTTTGTGGGATGCGGATAGCCAGCGTTTGTATCCTTATCGCTTTGTTGGCATCAAGGGAGTCGATCGCCGCCTGGAACGCGCTGAGGAAACCTATGCTCCTGACCAGGGGTATTCGGGCTACCTGGTCTCGCGCCGTACCAGTCTTTTGATTGCAAATGTGGATGGATACCGTGACGTGCGGCCGATTGGCAATCGGAATCAATACCCATTTAATTCTTATATGGGAATTCCTATGATTGTTGCCGGCGAATTGATTGGCACTTTGGAAATGGCCTCCCTGGCGCAAAATGCCTTTCGAGAAGAAGATTTGGGCTTGCTTCAGATTTTGAGCGGCCAGGCGGCGGTTGCATTACACAATGCTATGCTGTTTCGCGGCGAACAAGATCGGGTGCGCGAACTTTCTGGCCTGGCGCGGATTGCCCATGCCATTGGCATCTCCCATTCCACTCATGATTTATTTGCTCGTCTGGTGGAAAGCGTCGCTCCCATTTTGGAGGTCAAAAGCCTGGGATTCTTGATCTATAACGACAACCGGCGCAGTCTTGAGGCTCAAGTGCCTTTTATTGGTATCCCCGCGCAAACGATCGATCTTTGCCGGGTACCGATCTTGCCTGAAACACCAGCGGAAAAGGCCTGGCTTTCTCAGGAGGCGATCGTTTCTGCCAATGCGGTTGAGGACCCGCGACTGAAAACCTTAGGCTTGGACAGCGTTGCGGTAGCTGCCGGAATTGTCTACACGGCGCTGATCCCCTTAACCAGCGGCGGACGTTCCTTGGGCTATCTGCAGGTTGGCGATAAGATTGATGGCGCTCCTTTCAACGATGACGATCTGCGTTTATTGGAGATTATTGCGGGTCAAGCGGCGACGATTATTGAGAATGCCAGCTTGATCCAACAGACTCAAGAACGCGCCCAGCGCGCAGAGTCATTGCGCCGGATTGCCAGTTTGACTGGTTCTGTCGCCACATTGGATGAGATTTTACAGTTTTCTTTGCGTGACCTGGCGCAATTGTTGCGGGCGGATCTGGCGGTGGTTTTGTTGTTGGATGAGGGTTTAGGTGAGATACGCTTACACCGTAAATCGGTTTTTGGCGTTTCCCCAGAGTCGCCCGATCTTCCGAATCGGGTGGCATTGGATGAGACCGAATTTCGTCGCACAATTACCGGCAGCCAACATCCTTATTTTCAGGGAAATGCTGTTGGAGACGAACACCTCCCTCAATTCTATCGTTCCCTGGCCGACAACTTGCATTACAACTCATTGATGATTGTACCCTTGAGCATTCGCAATCGTGGCATCGGTGAGTTGATCCTGGGCAGCCGGACGATTGACTTTTTCCACCGCAGCGACTTAACCCTTCTTTCGACCACAGCCAGCCAATTGACGGTTGCGATTGAGAAATCTCGTCTTTATGGGCAAACGGATGAGAGTTTGCGCCGGCGGGTAGAGCAGTTGACCGCCGTGACTCACATCAGCCGTGAGCTAAATTCCACCCTGGATTTGTCCAGTTTGCTCCAGCTTGTTTATGATGAATTGCTGCGCACGACTCAGGCGTATTGTGGCTCGATCTTGTTATTCGATGTCAATCCTGGTGTAATGACGCAAAGAGTGATGCTGCACATTGGCGACGAGCGCGATCTGACGCTTTCTCCTTTGGAGAAGTTTGTGTTACAACGTGAGACGCCCATCATTATCGGCGATTTTCAAAAAACAGTTCAAGACATGGGCGATGTCCTTGTTGAGCCGCCGCATAGCAATGTCCGTTCCGCCTTGGTGGCGCCGATTGCTTACCAGGGATATGTGGCGGGTTTGATCTATCTCCATGGACACTCGGTAGATGTCTTTGACGCAACCACCCTCGAAGTTGCGCAAACCATGGCCATCCAGGCGGCAATTGCTTTAGGAAACGCGCAGCGTTTTCATGAGCAGAACCATCGTAATGAGCTGCTTAACCGCCGTGTTGAGACCCTGGCTAAATTATTGGAGACCTCACAAACACTGCATGTTGAACAGCCTCTCGATCAGTCGCTTGAAATTATTGCCTATGGCATTCAAGAGTCAACGCCGTTCAACATCGTTTTGATTAGCGTCTATGACCAAAATGCCAATAATTTGGTGCGCAAAACTGGCGTCGGGCTGCCTATCGAAACCATGAATGAGTGGAAAGCCCACACTCAATCCTGGCAGATGGTTGAGCCGTTTCTATTACCTGAATTTCGCATCAGCCGTTCGTTCTTTATCCCGCGTGACCGTCACCCGATGCGTTCGACTGATCTAAACCTGGCTTTGGGCGCGCAAACTCGTTTAGATCCAAGCTTGAATGGCAACGCCTGGTATCCAGACGATGCTCTTTTGGTGCCGCTCTATGATGGTAAAAACCAGATCCTGGGTTTAATCAGTCTGGACAATCCTCGCAATGGACTGCGCCCCGATCGTCCCACGATTGAGTCGCTGGAGATTTTCGCCAGCCAGGCTGCTTTTGTCATCGAAAGCACGTACAAACTACATGACCTGAACGCCCAACTGGGCAGTACCCGGATGGAGATGCAGCGTATGGAAGAAGCAAGCCTCCATGCGCAGAATCAGCTTCCAGTATTGTTGCACAAAGATATTGAACAGACCATCGCCATTCAACGCCTGAACCAACGCGTACGTCGTATTCGGGGCGGGATGGATATTGCCGAGGTGGTCAACCGCCAGCCCAATCGGCCAAATATTTTATTGGCTTTAGGTCAAGAATTTTTGACCCGGTTGGAGATGGATGCAGTTTTGGTGGCGGAGCCCAGTGCTGGCGTGTTAAGGTTGCTGCACAGCCTGGGCAATATTCCCTCCAATGTCACTCCTGAAGCGCTTCTGGGTCAGCGGAATCCTTTGCGCCAAAGTCTGCAAACCGGAGAGCCGATCCTGGCGGCGAATATTGATAACACTGATTGGAAAACGGCGCCTTTGTTGCAATCGCTGGAAGCAAAATCTTTCTTGTGTTTGCCGGTGCGGATTGAAGAAAAAGTTGATGCCCTGCTCCTGGCGATCAGCCATAGTGTGATGCCCGCGGCGACCCCCGAAGACGAGCAGTTATACCATTTGATTATGCGCCAGGCTTCAATTGCCTTGCAAAACCTGCGGCTGATGACGGAAACGAACCGCCGTTTGCAAGAAGTGGACCTGCTGTTGAGCTTCAGCCGGCAGTTGGGTAATTTGAAACCAGAGAGTATTTTGCACACTTTGGTAGAGAGCGCCATTCAAGTTGTGCCGGCTGCTCAGGCCGCAATGGTGGCCTTATGGAATCCCGAAGAACAACGCCTGATCCCCCAGACTGCTTCTGGTTATATGAATAACCAGCGGATTGTGGAAATCACCTACCGCGCTGGTGAAGCGCTGCCCGGACAGGCTTTTGAGCAAGGGACGCCGCTGCGAATTGATGAAGTTAATTTTGCCAGGCAGTATAGTCTCTCGTCTGAATTTTTGCTGAAATATCGCGACGCGACGGCTGGCTTGCTGCCGATCTCTTGTATGCTGATGCCGATCCAGACGATGGAGAATAAGCTAGGCGTGTTGGTGATTGACAATTTCAAAGAGCCGGCTGCCTTTAGCGAAGATGATCAGGTTCTGGTTGCTTCGTTAACGCATCAAACCGCACTGGCGCTTGAGAATGCACGCCTCTTCCAGGCCTCTGAGCAGCGCGCCGCTCAATTGCAGGCTTTGGCCAATGTAGCTGCCACCATCACATCCAGTTTGCAATCCGATGAACTGATCGCCTCTTTGCTGGATCAGGCGAAATCCATCTTGCCTTACGATACGGGAACGCTTTGGCTGCGCCAGGGCGATCAAATGACCATTCGGGCAGCGCGTGGGTTTGAAGATAGCGAAGAACGAGTTGGGTTATCGGCCGCCATTGAAGATAGTTCTTTGTTGAAAGAGATGATCACCACGAGCCGCTCGATTTCTGTAGGCGACGTGCGTGAAGATGAGCGGTTCCCATCCTTAATTGAGCCACGCTATTTTTCCTGGCTGGGTGTTCCACTCCTTTCAAAAGGTCAGGTCATCGGTGTGATTGCACTGGAAAAGGCGGAAGCTGATTTCTATACTGCCGAACACGTCCAATCTGCGATGACCTTTGCTGGCCAATCTGCGGTTGCATTTGAGAACGCGAGATTGTTTGAAGAAAGTATGCGCCGGACGCTTGAATTGGATCAGCGTTCGCAGCGCTTAGGTCTGTTGAATCGCCTTTCGGCAGAATTGAGCGGTTCGTTGGATCTGACTCAGATTTTGTCATCAGCGCTCAACGAATTGGTGCAGGCGATTGGCTGCACGGGCGGCGCAGCCTTGTTGTTCGATGACACTGGTAGAGCCTTCATCAATGCTGAATTTCCGCAGACTACGGCCCAACTTCCTATGCCAGTGGACGGCGGTCCGCTCTTCGAGCGTCTGAAGGAATCGCGCGGCCTGTTTTCGACAGAGGATGTCAATCAGGAAAAGGAATTGGCCGTTTTGCAGAGCTTCTGGTCTGCTCGCCAGGCGCGGGCGCTCATTATTTTGCCTCTGGCAACTGGCGCAGATGTACATGGTTTGTTATTGGCATATAACAAAACTGTGTATCGTTTCATCTCTGAAGAGGTGGAACTGGCGCGCACGATTAGCAACCAGGCAGCGGTCGCGATTCAAAATGCTCGTTTGTTCGATGAGACGCAGCGTCTGTTTGCTGAAACTCGCCAACATAGCGCTGAACTGGCTTTGCTGTTTGAGATGGGCGTCAGCATTTCACAGGTTTTGGATCAGAAAAAGTTGATGGAAGCGACTTTTGAAAACGTCATTCGCTTAACCGATGCCGACGCGGTGGTGACGGCTTTGTTAAATGATGACGGGCAGTTTACGCTGGATGGGATTGATCGAGGCGAGCGACTTGGCCCAATTCCCTGGCAGCGCACCGGTGATAGCTTTAGCGAATTGGTGCTGGCCAAAGGTGAAGTTGTGCTGATTGATGATACTCGCCCGAAGGATCATGTCCTGCCAGCGCCAGGGGTTGCCATCGGTCAGCCAGTGCGCTCCTGGTTAGGCGCTCCTTTAGTGGTGCGCGGTACCCCAATAGGCGTTATCTCAGTGCAGAGTTATCAGCCCAGTGTGTTTGGCGATTCTCATCGGCGCTTACTGATGCAGGTGGCTAACCAACTGGCGATTGCTTTGGATAATGCTCGTCTGCTTTCTGCAACCAAGAATTACGCGGCTGACCTGGAGAAGAGGGTTTCAGAGCGTACAGACCAATTGGCTCGCGAACACCGCCGTACTCAGACCTTGCTGGGGATTATCGCCGAACTATCCACCAGCCTCGATATTGATCTGGTGTTGAGCCGCACTTTGCGGGTTATCAACGACACGCTTGGTTCAGAACACAGCTTGATCATGTTGGTCAATCCTGATGACGCGACTTTACAACTGCGCGCCTCATTGGGATATACTGCCCCGGTTCCCAGGGGAGGCCAGGTCTCTACTTTGAAGATGAATGAAGGTTTGGCCGGTTGGATAATTACCAACCGCCAGCCAGCCCTGATTCCTGACCTGTGGGAAGATTGGCGCTGGGTGCGCCGCGATGATCAGACAGATTTGCATCGCAGCGCTATTGCAGTGCCGCTGGTGATTGGGGAAGAAAACATGGGCGCGATGTTATTGTTCCATCGCCAGCTCAATTTCTTTACACCAGATCAATTGGAATTGATCCAGGCGACAGCCAAGCAGATCGCGGTGGCGCTTAATAACGCCCAACTCTTCCGTTTGATCCGTGACCAGGCCGAGCGCTTGGGAGACATGCTGCGTACCCAGCATGTTGAAACCAGCCGGTCGCAAGCTATCCTTGAAGCAGTGGTGGATGGCGTCTTGGTGACAGATACCATGGGCAAGATCACCCTTTTCAACGATTCGGCGGAACGACTTTTGGGCATGAAACGTCAGCATGTACTTGGCCAGTCCTTGGAGCATTTCCTGGGCTTGTTTGGCAAAGCTGGAAAAGCCTGGGTCGAAACCATTCGCACCTGGTCAGAAGACCCGACAATCTACAAACCCGGCGATATGTATTCTGAGCAGATCGAACTGGATAACCGGCGGGTGGTTGCTGTCAATCTTTCACCGGTGCGTCTGCGCAGCGATTTCTTGGGAACTGTATCCATCTTCCGCGACATTACTCACTTGATCGAAGTGGATCGCCTGAAGTCTGAGTTTGTAGCCACGGTCAGCCATGAACTGCGCACGCCCATGACCTCTATCAAGGGCTATGTCGAGATTATGCTGATGGGCGCTACCGGGCAGCTTAGCGACCAGCAGACTCATTTCTTGAAGATTGTGAAAGGGAACACAGAGCGCCTTGCGATTTTGGTCAATGATCTCTTAGATGTTTCCAGGATTGAGGCGGGTCGGGTGACGCTCTCGTTGCAGCCTTTGGATATCCCCGAGGTGGTCAACAAAGCGATTTCCGATCTGAAATATCGGATGAAGGAAGAAGGTCGTCCGATGCAGGTGGATGCGCACCTGCCACAAGAGATGTCTTCTGCCTTTGGCGATCAAGAACGGGTGCGGCAGATTATTGATAATTTGCTGGAAAATGCTTATCAGTATACCCCGGCTGAAGAAGGCAAGATTACACTCTCTGTCCAAGAGTTGGATGGTAAAATCCAAATAGATGTGTATGACAATGGGATTGGGATCGCCCCCGAAGACCAGGGACGGATTTTTGAGCGTTTTTACCGCGGTGAAGATCCGCTGGTATTGGCTACATCTGGCACCGGGTTAGGACTTTCAATTGTCAAACGCCTGGTGGAAATGCACAATGGTTCCATCTGGTTCAAGAGTTCAGGAGTGCGCGGTGAAGGAAGTGTTTTCTCGTTTACTTTACCTGTATTCCACCCGGATGAAAACATGGAGCAAGTTGATGAACGGCGATCTTACCCGGTATAATGAGGATCAATATGGCAAAGATTGTAGTTGCTGAGGACGAGCGCGATATTCGGGACCTGGTAACGTTTACTTTAACGTTTGCTGGACACCAGGTATTTCCGGTATCTAATGGTGAGGAAGCAGTGCAAAAGGCTTTGGAAGTCGTCCCAGATCTGATCTTGACAGATGTGCGTATGCCACGCATGACAGGCTACGAAGCTTGCAAGCGCATTAAGTCTGAGGAGAAGATCAAACATATTCCTGTGGTATTTTTATCCGCTAAAGGCCAGGAAGCCGAAGTACAGACAGGTGTAGAGTCTGGCGCGGAAGACTATATTCTTAAACCGTTCGCTCCTGATCAGTTGACTGAACGAGTGAAGGCAATTTTGGCAAAGCAAAGGAAATAGTCAAGTTTGTTATGAGCGCGATTACCCTCGAAGGTGAGATCGTACACTATGAGGTGCTAGGGCGGGGTCGCCCGATGCTCTTCCTGCATGGATGGATAGGATCCTGGCGTTATTGGATTCCCGCCATGCAGGCTGCTTCGATCGCATTTCGAGCGTACTCCATGGATATGTGGGGCTTTGGAGATACTGGCAAGAGTGAGGCCCTTTATGGGATAGACAATCAGATTAAGCTGATTGAGAGCTTTATGGACAACCTGGGCATCATGAAGATTGCGTTGGTAGGGCATGGTTTAGGCGCAGTTGTCGCGCTCTCGTTTGCTCAAAAACATCCAGATATGGTGGATCGGATGATGGCGGTTGGCCTGCCTTTGTCATCCAACAGCGTTAATGTGACCTGGCGCAGCATGTCCACAGAAGAACTGATCGATTCTTTCTTAGGTCGTTTACCCGCGCATGAAGCAGTGCGCCCTGAAGCGCGTAAGGCTTCTATTCAAGCGATTGCCGCCTCGTTTGCTGACCTAGAAAAATTGGATATGTTTAGAATAGTGATGAATATGATCACACCCTGTTTACTGGTTCATGGTCAGGGCGATCAGGTAATCTCACCTCTATCAGGAGATGTGATTGCAAATTTGCCGGGCCAGGTGCAGTATATTGGCTTTGAGCAGTCAGGGCATTTCCCCATGCTGGATGAGACAACCAAGTATAACCGCTTGTTGAGCGATTTTCTGGCGCTTAACTCAGGCGAGAGCCCGCAGCAATTGCAGCTCAAAGAAGAGTGGAAACGCCGCATACGTTAGCTAACGTGCGCGGCGAACTCCACCAGCGGTCACTTATAGTGGTTTTCTGGCGGCTCAGGGGGTTTTGACTTCAATAAGCAGTCGTCCCATATTACGCCATTGTTTAGAAATCGTTACGGCGCTCCACCAGTCCACCTGATGGTGGGGGTATTGGGTATTGGCAAAGCCCCAACCTTTTTCGGCATCCCAGGCGACCAGCGTCATCACATGCGCCCATAGGGGTTTCCATTCACCGACGATTGGCAGCAAGACATCGCCTCGGCCCAGCCCTGTTTTGAGTTGTTCTTCGGTCGCCAGCGCCCGCCACGAGGCGCTCAGACCGTGTTGGCGGAAAACATCCACAATGCCCCAGGGGAATGTAGCCCAATTGGGGACACGCCGCACAATGAACAAAGGGCCGCGCCAGGTAGGGCGATTCATCTCTTGGGCTAAATCGAGGGCGTTGATCTGAGTTTCTTTGAGGCTGTTGATGACCGTGGCGGCGCTAAAGGGGCCGCAATCGTTGCGTTCGCCCTGGCATTGGAGGGCGTTTAAAATTTTGTCAATGCGGGGAGATTCGAGGTGGGTGAGCATATTATCTTTGAGCAAAGCGAAAGGCAGGTAAAATCCAGATGATATAACTGGCAACATTGGCGATGATGGCAGCTTTTAAATTGCTTTTCCAGGCGTTGCGCTTCAGGAGATTTAATACGCCGGTTTCAATGCCAATCGTCAACGCCAGATTGAGCAGTAATTGCCATGTGGTTGGTTGCGGGACAAAGAGCATGAGCAAAATACTGACAACATACGAGACTAAGTTCATGCGAAAGGCAGCTTTGAGACAGGCGCGAAACTTGCCCCAGCCCAATAGCTGCAGCGCCACGTACTCTACCAGGACAATTAATGGAAAAAAACTTGCCAGGGATAAAGCTGTCAGGAGCAGCACGCCTACGGCGCCGCCAGGAATGTTGGGAGCAGAATGATGTGAAAACATAGGATTATCGTCATACCCTTTTGGTAGCAAAGTGTCACTAATCAAGAAATCATTTCGAGGGTATATATTGTACCGTAATTTGAGACTGTCATCTCAGCGTTGCGACATTCATAACCCGCCCCTGCTGAGGGTATCTTCCTTCGGCAGGGGCGGGTTATGAGTGAGGGAGACGCCCTGGTTTCAGATCTGCTTAAAACTATAGCAAGGAGTATTCCCGTGAATCAAGAAGCTCTTAATTGTTTGATGCGCCCTAAATCCGTTGCGATTGTCGGCGCCTCGGCGCAGCCGGGTAAAATTGGTTATACTGTGGTGGAAAACCTGATCAAGGGCGGTTACCAGGGTAAGCTTTATCCAATTAACCCCGTGGCATCCGACATTTTGGGCCTGGCGGTTTATCCATCGGTGATGGAACTGCCCGAAGTGGTCGATCTGGCGGTTATTACCGTCCCAGTTAAATTTGTCTCTCAAGTGGCTGAAGAGTGCGGCAAAAAAGGCATCAAGGCCCTGAGCGTTATCACCTCCGGTTTTAGCGAAGTTGGTCGTACTGATCTTGAAGATGAATTGATCCAGATCGCGCGCAATTATGGGATGCGAGTGTTGGGGCCAAACATCGTTGGTACACTTTCCAATTCTGACAAATTAAACGCCTCGTTTGGGCCGTTTTTGCCCTTCCCAGGGAAGGCGACGCTCATTACCCAATCTGGCGCGTTGTTGATCGCGATGGATGCCATCACATACACCCGCAAAATCGGGTTTGATAAGATGATTTCCATTGGGAATATGTGCGATATTGACATCGCAGATTTGATCGAGTGGTTGGACAAAGACGATAACACGGCTTGTATCTCATTATATGTTGAAGGGTTGAAAGACGGGCGCAAATTTGTGGACGCCTGCCGCAAGACCCACAAACCGATCATTGCGCTCAAATCGGGCATTTCGACGCATGGCGCAGCGGCTGCCGCCTCCCACACTGGCTCTTTGGCCGGCGCGGTGAAGGTCTATGGGGCGGCTTTCCAACAAGCGGGTGTGGTGCAGGCCTCTGACTTGAATAACTTGTTCGACCGCACCCTGGCCTTGTCGCTTCAACCCCCCTTGCCCGGCGAAAATTTGTTGGTGATTACCAATGGCGGTGGGGTGGGCGTTCTGGCGACTGATGCGGCCGAGAAATATGGCATTCCACTGCATTTCGCGCCAGCAGATGTACAGGCAGAATTGAAGAAGCACATGCCTGAGTTCGGTTCGGCCAAGAACCCGGTGGATTTGACTGGTATGGCCGGCAATGATTGGTATTACAAGTCGGTCAAGTTTGCTTATGCCCATCCTTGGACGCAGGGTGTAGTGGTGTTGTATTGTGAAACCGCCATGACCAACCCGCTTGAGATTGCCCAGGCAGTGAAAAAGGCTGTAGATGAGACCGGCATCAAGGATCGTCCCGTAGCAGTGTCTTTTGTGGGCGGCACGCGTTGTGAGAAAGCCATGCAGTGGCTTGTCGAAAATGGCATCCCGGCTTATCCTGCCCCAGATCAAGCGATGAACGCGATGGCGGCTTTGCACGAATACGCACGCATCCGCAGCACGCTTGAAATCCCCGAATTTGTACCTGACGAAGAACGTTCCAGAAATGCCCGCGCCATTATCGCCGGGGCGCGCAAAGATGGGCGCAGCGCCTTAACTGAGATCGAAGCGAAGAGAATTTTCTCGGCCTATGGTTTGCCTGTCACCAAGACGCAGCTTACCCGCAGCGAAGATGAAGCTGTAGCGATGGCCCATGAAGTAGGCTTCCCGGTAGTCATGAAAGTTGTTTCGCCGGATATTATCCACAAATCGGATGCCGGGGGTGTGAAGGTCAATATCAAAGACGAGAAATCAGTGCGCGAAGCCTATCAAACTATTCTTGCCAATTGCAAAGAATATAAGGCGGATGCGAATGTTCACGGCATTGCCGTTCAGGAAATGGCCCCCTGGGGCACTGAAGTTATTGTTGGCTCGGTCAACGATCCAACCTTTGGCCCGACTGTGATGTTTGGTCTGGGCGGCGTCTTTGTAGAAGTGCTTAAGGATGTCACCTTCCGGGTTGCTCCTGTCAATGAAGCGCAGG
>CAIQJJ010000150.1 GCA_903872065.1 uncultured Anaerolineales bacterium
CGTGGCAAGTCCGAGACCTGTTCCTTTGCCGACCGATTTAGTCGTATAAAACGGTTCGAAAATGTGTTCCATCTTTGTTCTTTTACATCTTTTTCACTTATCCAGTTACTAGGCAATATTTCCCAATGAAATCTTACATATCTTCCATCGTCTGATGTAGCTGTTCCCTGGCAGACATCAGCAACATTAGCCACTGTCAATCCAAGTAATAACTCAAAAAACCTTTTCCGAAGCCAGTAACATAGAGGACTTTGAGGAATTATTAACAATTGGAATTGGGCGACATTAAAAACGATATCATCTTTGCTTCGAGAAACAGCGTTTTGAAGGAGTTGTTGTTTCTCTTCAGGACTTTTTGGCCCAACCAGACGAAACGCGGTCAGTCGGTGACTGGCTGATGGCGTGGTCTTTGTCAGGGTAAAAAGAACAACAAACGCACCTGCCGCAGCAGTTTCTTCAAAAGCGTGTTCGCCCAAATGGGCCAGCGTCTCAATGGCAGCGTCACGCAGCAGCCCTTTGAAATCGCCTGCGGCCAGTTTTTCGAGGTCTGCCTCCGCCGCGGCGCGCAGTTCAGCGAAGGAACGCAAGAACATCCAGGACTGCTGCGTCACCATGGCAACCCGCCCGGCGGGGAGCGCCAATTCGTAACAGCGTAAAATGAACGCCGCATACAGATCGCGCTTGCCGGGTTGGTAATGCCGCTCGGTGTAGCTTTTGGTCACTGCGCCCATGTTTTTGCTGCCCATGTAGGGCGGATTGGCTACCACCACCTCATACTTGCGCGCCAATACCTCAAACAAGGCCATGCCGCGCTGCGCCGATTGGCCAAACAAGGCCTGCAGCGGGTCGGCGGCGCGGGCCTCGGCGGCAAAATGCTGCTGCAGGGCGCGCAGAGTCTTCGCTTTCCAGGCGGCGTAATCTTCCACGCCCAACGGCAGTTCGCCCTGGCGCGGCGGGGTGAAGCCGGGCAGCAGGCCGGGCTGATAGGCCTGGCCGCGGGCGGCGTCGGCTTCGCTTTTCAGGCGCTGCAGTTCGCGCTCCACCGGCTCTTCGATCTGCACCAGCGAACCCAACTCATGCACATTCTGCAGGCCCTCAAAGATGGTCTCCAGCGCCGGGCGCAGGGCGGCCGCGTCGGGGTGCTGGCGCAAAAAGGCCGCCAGGTGATCTTTGCCCTGCGGCAGGCGGATGTTGGTGGCGACCAGGTGTTGGTGGAAGGTCGTCAGCTCGCTGGCCGGCAGGTCGGGCGCGGCCTCTTTGGCCTTCATCCACAGCGCGGCGGCGGTGATCTGGATCGCCCGCCCATCAATATCCACCGCATACAGGTTGTGGTTCAGGATGCTGGCGGCGATCTGGGCGCGAGTCTCTCTCCCCTCTCCTGAAGCGTTCTTTGCTTCAGGAGAGGGGTTAGGGATGAGGTCTCGATACATCTCGAAGAACAAATCGAAAGCCTCCAGCAAAAAATGCCCCGAACCGGCGGCCGGATCGAGCAGGGTGATGGATTGGACGGGGCGCGCTTCGGCCGGGGCGCGGTCGGCGTCTTTCACGTAATACTCCATCTTTTCGGCCAGCCCGGACTCGGGGTGCATGCTCA
>CAIQJJ010000151.1 GCA_903872065.1 uncultured Anaerolineales bacterium
CCAGGTGGAGGTGTACAGTTCTTCCCATTCGGATAAGGATAGGCGCTGGATATCCTGGATGAACGCGGCGCAGTGCGGTAGTTTGTGCGGCGCGGGCTTGCTGTTGCGCTCCGCCAGGGCGCGTTCAAGGAGTTCAAGCCGCCCGGCAGCCGGGTAGCGGAAGAATTCGGCCAACAGTGCGTAGGAGGATTGAGATGGCATACTTGCCTCGCTTATTCGCCGCGCTTGGGCGGGCGGAGTGAACCAAAGCCGGCCTCCCCTTTGTGGGAGAGCGGATCGTTGAGCGCTTCGATGGCAAGTTCACGGTGGTAGGGCGGGATGACAAAGCGCTCGTTGAGGCTGGGCTGCGTGGTCAGTTGATAAATCGATTCGCACACCGCTTGCGTCAGGCCGGTTTTCTGCAAGATGTCCAGCGCTCTTTGCGAGGGCGCACCATCCACGCTCTGGCTGCGCTTGTAGATGCGCACTGCCAGCAGGCGGCGCAGTACGCTCTCCAGGGCGCGCTCGTCGCCGGCGGTGAACAGGTTGGCCAGGTAGCGGATGGGCAGGCGGGCCAGGTCGAGCTGCTCGAACATCTCGAAGTCTATGACGTCCGCGCCGATATTGAGCTTGAACAACTCTTCTTCCACCACGCTGACCACCGGCGAGAGCGGCGGAATGTAAAACATCATTGCCGCCGTGCGGTACTCGGCGTGCAGCGGCAAAGCCAGCTGCCATTCTTTGACGAAGCGATAGACCGGGGATTGCTGCGCGCTGTGCAGCCAGTTCTCTGGGATGCCGTTCTCACGCGCCGCGGCCAATACCTGCGGATCAAAAGGATTCAAGATGGCCGCCCGCTGGCGCTGGATCAATTCGGGCAGCGGGGCGGAAGCCAGGCTGAGAATCTGATCGGCGTCGTAGAGCAGCACGCCCATGTAGCGGATGCGCCCCACGCAGGAATGGGCGCAGGCCGGCGCCTGGCCGCTTTCCAGGCGGGGAAAGCACAAGATGCACTTTTCCGATTTGCCCGTATTCCAGTTGTAGTAGACCTTTTTGTAAGGGCAGGCCGCCACGCACATGCGCCAGCCGCGGCACTTATCTTCATTGACCAGCACGACCCCGTCCTCGGCGCGCTTGTAGATCGCCGCCGATGGGCAGGCTGCCACGCAGGCCGGGTTCAAGCAGTGGTTGCAGATGCGCGGCAGGTAATTGAAGACGACGCGTTCCAGTTCTTCCATTTGGCGGCGCACCGTATCCGAGACGCCTTCCAAAGCCATATCGTTGCGCGCATAGAGCGCCGACCCGCCCAGGTCATCGTCCCAATTGGGGCCGCTCTTGATCTCCATCGGTTGGCCGGTGATCATCGAGATCGGGCGGGCGGTGGGCTGCGTTTTGCCTTGCGGGGCGTTGAACAGATCGCGATAGCGAAAGGTAAAAGGCTCGTAGTAATCATCGAGCGTTGGCAGATCGGGGTTGAAAAACAATTTGGCGAGGCCTTGCGCCCGTCCGTGGAGTTTCAACTGCAGGGGAGGCTTTTTGCTGCTGCGTCCATCGGCGGCGCTGATTTCCCATCCGCCGCGGTAGTGTTCCTGGTTTTCCCATTGGGTGGGATAGCCAACCCCCGGCCGCGTTTCGACATTGTTCCACCACATATATTCCGCCCCTTTGCGATCCGTCCACAAATTTTTGCAGGCGACGGAACAGGTGTGGCAGCCGATACATTTATCCAGGTGAAAGAGCATGCTGAGATGCGCGCGTACATTCATGACTAATACTCCACATTCTCGACCTTATGTACAAACACATACGTGTCGCGGTTGACGCCCGTCGGCCCCCAATAGTTGAAGGCGTAAGAAAATTGGGCATACCCGCCGGACATCAGCACCGGTTTGAGGCGGGCGCGGGTGAGCGAGTTGTTCATCCCGGCGCGCTGCCCACGCAGGGGCGATTTTGGAATGCCGATGGTGCGTTCGGTGGCGTGGTAAACAAAGACAGTGCCTTGCGGGATGCGCACCGAAACCGCCGCCCGCTGCACAAAAACGCCGTTGTCGTTGTAGACTTCCACCCAATCGTTGTCGGCGATGCCCAGTTCGGCCGCGTCTTTGTCGTTGAGCCAGACCGGGTAGCCGCCGCGCGACAGGGTTAGCATGCGATGGTTGTCGCCGTAGGTGGAGTGGATGCTCCACTTGCCGTGGGGGGTGATGTAGTTCAGCAGCTTGCCGCCCGCGCCCTCTGCCAGGGATTGTTGGGTCTCGTCGAGCATGGTGTGATCGGGGCGCGGTTTGTAGGTGGGCAGGTGTTCGCCCCAGGCGAGATAGTTTTCGTGGTCGAGGTAGAAGTGCTGGCGGCCGCTCAACGTGCGCCAGGGGATCAGCCGCTCGACATTCAGCGTAAATGGGGCGTAGGCCCGCCCGTGATTGATATTCCCGCTCCAGGTGGGGCTGGTCAGCACACGCCGCGGCTGGGCGACAATCGCATCGAAATTGACACGCACATCGCGCGAGCCTTCGCTCAGGTCGAGCAGTTTCACCCCGGTCTTGTGTTCCTCAGCCTCGAAAGCGCGGCAGGCCAGTTCGCCGTTGGAGCAGGGATCGAGACTCAAAATGGCGTTGGCTACCTCGCGCGCCGCTTCCAGAGAGGGCAGGGCGGCGAAGCCAGCCTCCAGCGGTTCGCCGCCAGAGGCGCGGCGCGGCTGTTTCTCGGCCAGGCTTTGATAGAAATCCGCCACCGGGATGGTCAGGCCGTGGGCGCTGACGCCGTTTTGCGCCACCCCGCTGCCCAATGAGATCATCCGCTGGTACAGGTGGACATAATCGCGTTCGATCACGCGGAACTTGGGCATCGTCTTGCCAGGGATCGCCTCGACCTCGCCCGTCTTCCAATCCTGGATGCAGGGCTGCGAGATCTCATCCACTGTATCGTGCTGGAGCGGGATCATGACCACATCTTTGAGCGGGTTGGGCAGATGCGTCCGCGCCAGTTCGCTCACCTTTTGGGCAATGGCTTTGTAGATATCCCAGTCCGAGCGCGATTCCCAGGCCGGCGAGACGGCGGCTTGCATGGGGTTAATGAAGGTGTGCATGTCGGTGGTATTGAGATCGTCTTTCTCATACCACGTGGCGGCCGGCAGCAGGATGTCAGAATACAGGGCCGAGGTGTCCATGCGGAAATTCAAGTCCACGACCAGGTCCATTTTGCCCTCGGGAACCGGCTCGCGGTAGAGCGCCTCGTGGACATAGCCTTTCGCCATTTCTGGCGCGGAGGCCGCACTGTGCGTGCCCAGGTAGTGCCGCAGGAAGTATTCCTCCCCTTTGGCGCTGGTGCCGATCGCATTGCCGCGCCAGATGAACCACACCCGCGGCCAGTTTTCGGGGGCGTCCGGGTCTTCCACCGAGAAATGCAGCTTGCCCTGCTTCAGTTCATTGACCACGTAGCGGATAATCGCCGCGTCGTCGCCGGCCCCGCTGGCTTGCGCGTCGCTGACCACTTGCAGCGAGGAGCGATCGAACTGCGGGAAGAACGGCAGCCAGCCGCGCCGCACCGCCCGCACCTGCTGATCCAGCGTGTGATCAGCAGCCTGGTCTGGTTCGCCGCCGGGCAGGGTGTCGTAGGCGCGAAAGCCGCGCTCATAACGCCATTGATCCGAATGCACATAGTGAAATGAGGGGGTGTTCTGCTGGCGCGGGGCGGTTTTCCAATCGGCGGCGAAGGCGATGGCGCTCCAGGAAGCCTGGCTGACCACCTTTTCCTGCCCCACATAGTGCGCCAATCCGCCGCCGTTCACGCCGACTGAGCCCGTGAGCATCAACGCCACAATGCCAGAGCGGTACAGCAGATTGTTGTGGTACCAGTGATTGGCGCCAGCGCCGATGATGATCAGGTTTTTGCCGTGCGTCTTTTCAGCGTTCATTCCCCACTCGCGCGCGAAGCGGATCACTGTGTCGCGATGAATGCCGGTCAGCGCTTCTTGCCAGGTCGGGGTGAAAACCGTGCCTGGCTGCCCGCCGGGCAGTTTGAGCGCCTCCCCCCGTTGGACATTGAACTGCGCCATGATCAGGTCGAAAACCGTGGCGACGGCCACGCGGCCCTGGCGCGTCTCGATATAGCGCACCGGTACGCCGTTGGTATAGGTGCTCGCCCCCAGAAAGTCATCGAAGTTCACTTCCAGCACGGCGTCATGCTGATCCAGGAAGCTCAACTCAGGCTGCATCTCCGCGCCGGTCAGTGCGTCGCGGGGTTCGAGATTCCACTTTCCCTGCTCTTGATTGGCCCAACGATAGCCGATAGTTCCCTGGGGCAGGCCCGGTTTGCCCGTCGCGCCATCCCACACCAGCAGCTTCCAATCGCCGTTTTCCAGGCGATCGTGTACCTGGCTGGCGCGCAGGTATTTGCCTGGCCGCCCCTGCTCAATTTGCACCAGGAAGGGCATGTCGGTATATTGCTTGAGATAGTTGACAAAATAAGGCACCTGGCGCTCAACGTAGAACTCTTGCAGAAGGACGTGGTTGACCGCCATCCAGAAGGCGGCGTCCTGGCCGGCGTGCGCCGGAATCCAATAATCTGCATATTTCGCCACCTGAGAAAAATCGGGCGAAAAAACCACCAGCTTCGCGCCGGCGTGGCGCACCTCAGCCAGGAAGTGTGTATCGGGCGTGCGGGTCATGTTCAGGTTTGAGCCCATGACGGCGATCAGGCGGCTGTTGAACCAGTCGGCGCTCTCTGAAACGTCGGTCTGCTCGCCCCAAATTTCAGGGCTGGCCGGCGGGAGGTCGCAGTACCAGTCGTAAAAGCTCATCGCTACGCCGCCCAACAAAGTGAGAAAGCGGCTGCCGGCGGCGTAGCTGACCTGCGACATGGCCGGGATGGGCGAAAAGCCGATCACGCGGTCCGGGCCATGCTGCTTGACGGTGGAAACTGTGGCGGCGGCGATGATTTCCAGCGCCTCATCCCAACTTGCGCGGCGAAAACCGCCCTTGCCACGCGCTTGTTGGTAGGCGCGGCGTTCCTCAGTGTCAGCTTGCAGCGCCTGCCAGGCCGCGACCGCCTCCCCATGCTGCGCTTTGGCCGCGCGATAGCGGTCGAGCAGCGCCCCGCGGATGTAGGGGTATTTCACCCGCAGTGGGCTGTAGAGGTACCACGAAAAGCTGATGCCGCGCTGGCAGCCGCGCGGCTCGTAGGGCGGCAGACCCTCTTCAAGTTCGGGGTAATCGGTGGCCTGCAATTCCCAGGTGACGATCCCGTCTTTGACAAACACTTCCCACGAGCAGGAACCGGTGCAGTTGACGCCGTGTGTGGTGCGAACGCGTTTATCGTGTTGGAAGCGATTGCGGTAAAACTCTTCCCACTGGCGTTCAGTAGGAGAAACAATATCTTTGCTCCAGGGGGTCATACGGTCTCCGTGCGTCTTAATTTTTCTGATAAGCTTTCACTTTGTTTGGGCCAGTAGCGGTACATGAGGCCGAAAAGTCCACTTGCGCCGGCGATGCCCACAGCCAACAATAGCCAAATCGTCAGCGGAAAGCTCGTCTGACCACTGGCATCGGCTTGGGCGAAAAAGGCGAGCAGATCGGCCTGTTCCGCCGGGGAGAGGGGGCGGGCGGCGAATATTCCTTGCATGGTAGGAAAAGGCAGGGTCGAAAGCGCCGCCGCCATGCCGGCCGCTCCACCGTAGCGGGTGAGAACTTTGGTCAAATCCGGGCCGAGCGCCCCTCCGCCCAAGAAACCCACTCCAGCCACAGTATGGCAGGCATTGCAGGCTGCGCCGCCATTGGCCAGGCTGATCGCCCCGCGAAAGAGTTTTTCGCCGCGCTGTGGATCGCCCATGACGACCGGCGCGCCCGCCCCAGCGCTGGCGGCAGGGTTTTGCAAATAGCTCAACACTGCTTCCACTTCGGCGGTGGATAATCCCAAGGTGGGCATCATCACGCCGTTGAAGTCTTTGAGCAGTTGCGCGGCGTCTGGATCGCCGGCGCTGATCATCTTTTGTGGGTCGGTAATAAAATCTGTCAGCCATTGAGCGCTGCGGCGCTGGGGTACATCCTTCAAATCGGGGCCGACCAGCTTTCCGCCGCCGATCGTGTGGCAGGCGGTGCATTTCGATTTGAAAATTTGCTCGCCAGTGGATGCCGCTTGTGTCACGTCGCTGGCGGAAACAATGAGCGCGCTGGCTGTCAGCAGGATGCCTGCCAGGAGCAGCGCCAGGGAGAGTTGTCGTAGGAAGCGCATGCGAATCACCTCCGCAATCGGTTCGTAAAAGGGATTGATCATTACCTATAGGATAGCATTGCTTCGCGTTTTGTTCTTTGCGCTAGAGCAAATAGCGGTAAAATTGTGTTGTGGCCGATCGTATTGCTCTCCCGCCTCAATTAAGCCAGATCCCTTTGTTTCAAGGGCTGCCTGAACCCGCTCTCACCGATATTCTGCAGCACAGCCAGGCGCGGCGTGTGGAAAAGGACAGTTTCCTTTTTATGCAGGGGGATCCGGCGGATCATTTGTATGTCTTGATGGAGGGCCGCGCCAAGTTGTGCCAGGTTACCTCCGAGGGACAGCAGGTGATCTTAAAGTTTGCCGCACCCTGGGAGATGATCGGCGGCCTGGCAATTGTCGGCGGGGGTATCTACCCGGTCTGCTGCATGGTTGCCGAAGACAGCCGCGTGATGTCCTGGAGTACCACGGTTTTGGAGGGACTGCTCCAGCGCTATCCATTGATTGCCATCAACGCGACGCGCTGGATGAGCAACCATGTAAAAGAAACGCAGCAGCTTTTTACCCAATTGGCGACTGAGCGCGTCGAGCAGCGCCTGGCGCACACCTTGCTGCGTTTAATCAGCCAGATGGGGCAAGAGCAGGCCGAGGGCATGGCGCTGGATATTACTCTGACGCGCCAGGACCTGGCTGAGATGAGTGGGACAACGCTTTTCACGGTCAGTCGCATTTTGAATCAGTGGGAAAAGCAAGGTTTGGTGGAAGCCGGCCGTGAGCGGGTGAGGGTCAAAAGTCCGCATGGCTTGGTGGTCATCGCGCGGGACTTGAAGCTCTAAGCGGAAGAAGGTATGCAGACGCGTTGATCGCGGTTTTTTGTGGCGCGCTTGCCAAAGGTTGTTATAATTAAGGGGTCGCCGTGTAAAGATTATTGCACTTTTTTCAATCATCGAAGTTTTGGCATCCCACGGCATCCTATGATTTGGAGCAAGCATGACGACCCGTAAAGACCTCTTGCACGAGAATTCACTCCTGCGCCAGCGCCTGGCTGAGGTAGAAGATCAGCTCAATCAGATGACGCATCATAGCGTTTTGGCAACTGAAGAGCGTTTTAATTTCTTACTTTCTCAAATCCCGGCCATGTTCTTCACCGCCGATCTGGCCGGTGAACTCATCCGCATCACCTGTATCAGCGATTCGGTGCGTGAGATACTCGGTTTTGAGCCGCGCCAATATTATGAAGATCCCCATTTTTGGCTGAGTTTGATTCATACCGATGACCTGGCGTTGGGGACGGAAAGTTACCGCGCCTTGTTTGAAACCGGGCAGGTCGTCTGGCAGTGCCGCACTCGCCGGGTGGATGGTCAATATCTCTGGATGTCAACCGGAATGAAATTGATCTACGACGCCCAGGGCCAACCGCAAGAAATTATCGGCTATTCGGTGGATACTAATGAAAAAAAGAAGCTTGAAGAGGCGCTGCGGATTTCGGAGAATCGCTTGCTGCAGGTTCGCAGTGAGATGAGTGTGGTCAATGCCGCGATTGGCATGGCGGCGCGCGTCAACGACGAATTTCTGTCCGGTGTGGGGCATGAACTGCGCACCCCTCTCATGGGCATTTTGGGGCTGGCCGAAGCTTTGCAGATCAACACCTATGGCGCGTTGAACGAGCGGCAGGAAAAAGCGCTGCAGCATATCGAAAGCAGCGGTCGCCTTTTGTTGAATCTGATCAATGATGTGATTGATTTATCGA
This sequence comes from uncultured Anaerolineales bacterium, assembly GCA_903872065.1. GTDB lineage: Bacteria > Chloroflexota > Anaerolineae > Anaerolineales > UBA4823 > CAIQJJ01. The sequence continues at coordinate 7,934 of CAIQJJ010000151.1, forward strand.
AATTGGAGGCCGGCAAACTGGAACTGCACTTTGAAATCTGCTCATTGGCCGAAATCTGTCAGTCTAGTCTGCACTCTATTAAAGAGAGCGCAGCCCAAAAACGCCAGTTGGTCAGTTTTTCGATGAATCCAACCCCTTTGGTCTTGCGGGCTGATGCGTACCGGGTTAAACAAATGCTGGGGAATCTGCTCAGTAACGCAGTCAAGTTAACTCCTGAGGGAGGCTCTTTGGGCCTGGCAGTGCAAGGGGTGGAAAAGGAACAGGTGATCCACCTCAGCGTTTGGGATCAAGGGGTCGAGATCAAACCAGAAGAAACTGCACATCTTTTTAAGCCGTTTGAGCCATCGAACACCCATCTGTCGCACAGCTATTCTGGCTCTGGGCCTGGGCTTGCTTTGGTGCAGCGTTTGGCGGAGCTGCATGGCGGCAGTGTTAAGGTGGAGAGCGCCCCGGGGCAGGGCAGTCGTTTTACCATTACGATTCCCTGGTACAACCGGGATGCTTCCTGGACGCCGGCCCAAACCGACCTGGCTACTTTAGCGACAGCCTTTCAAACGGTTATGATTGTGGATGACTCCTCCATCGCCGCCGAACATATCCAGAATCATTTAAAAAACCTGGGGATCGTGCAGGTGGTTCTCCACCATCGCGCCCAGAGTGTGTTCGAGCGTGTTCAGGAAACTCGCCCCTCATTGATCTTGCTAGATATTATCCTGCCCGATGGATCTGGCTGGGATGTTTTGCAAAAATTGAAAACCGCGCCTGAAACACAGCATATTCCGGTCATCGTAATTTCGGTCATGGAAGATCGCTTTAAGGCAATTCAGTTAGGCGCGGCCGATTCCCTGCCAAAGCCGATTGCGCGCCACGATTTGCACACTGCCCTGAGCAAAATCCACCAGGCGCAGTTGGCGGCCAGGCAGAAGAATGCCGTGCTGACCGAAGTTGTGCATGGGCAGGGGGTCAGGATTTTGCTGGCGGAAGATAACGATGCCAATGTGATGCTGATTTGTGATTATTTGACCGCCCAGGGCTACGAGATCATCGTCGCACACAATGGGAGTGAAGCGATCCAAAAGGTGATTGTCGCCGCGCCGGATCTCATTTTGATGGATATTCAAATGCCGGTTGTGAATGGATTGGATGCCATCCAGTATATTCGGGCTTTGCCTGATCCAGCCCTTGCGCAGTTACCCATTATCGCCATCACGGCTTTGACAATGCCTGGCGACCGGGAGCGCTGCCTGGCAGCCGGGGCCAATGAATACATCAACAAGCCAGTGCATTTGACATTGTTGGAAGAAGTGATCGCCCGCTTGCTGCAGCAGAAGGGCTGATTGGGCGGCGCGATCGACCACTGCTCAGACATCGGAGAGAAGTTTCCCTAGATCCAAAAGGATTACCAGCCGATCGGCGATTTTTGCGATTCCGATGATTACCTCGGCGTCGGCGCCGGCGATCATTGCCGGCGGCGGCTCGATTGCCTCGCCGGAGACGTTTAACACTTCACAAACCATATCTACAATCATGCCGACTTTGGTATTGTTTGCCATTACAACAATGATGCGGCTGTTTTTTGAGAGAACTTTGGCTGGCAAGCCGAGTCGTTTGTGCAGGTCAATGACCGGCAGCACGCTGCCGCGCAGATTGATCACCCCCTCCACAAATTGTTCGGTGTGAGGGATTGCGGTGACGGCCTGCATTTTGATGATGCTTTCAACAAACGCGATTTCTACCCCATAGAGTTCGTGGGCGAGTTCAAAGATGACCAGTTGACGTTCCATAGTAAAGCGCCTCTTTCCGCTCAGCAGAATCTCATCTTGCGCCAGACCGCGCCGGGGCGACATTGAACTTAAATTGTCCAACGACAGCTTGCAGTGAACTGGCCATATCGGCCAATGACTGGGCGGCGGCGGTCACTTCCTCCACCTGGGCGCTCATTTCCTCCGCGCTGGCTGAGACTTGCTCAATGGCCGCCGAGTTTTCTTCTGAAACGCTGGCAATGGTTTCGATGGCTTGAGTGACTTCGGATGAGTTGGAGGCCATTTCTTTGACCGCGCTTGTGTTTTCATCCACCACTGACGATACCGATCCCATTGCCGTGACCAGTTCATTGGATGAGGCGCGCATTCGTAGGGCGGCTTCTTGCGCTTGCTGCGCCTGCGCCAGGACCCCCTCGGCTGTTTTGGCGATTTCATTCAGCGATGAGCCAGCCTGGTTCACCAACATAACGCCATTTTCCACTTCGCGCGCGCCCTCATTCATCGCGTTGACTGCATCCAGAACAGTGGCCTGGATGGCGTTAATCAGGCTGCCGATCTCCTTGGTCGCCGCCCCGGCGCGTTCAGCCAGTTTGCGCACTTCGTCAGCAACGACTGCGAATCCCTTCCCATGTTCACCGGCGCGCGCCGCCTCAATTGCCGCATTCAGCGCCAGCAGGTTGGTTTGGGAGGCGATATCCTCAATTGTTTCAACGATCATGCCGATCTGGTTGGAGCGCTGTCCCATCTCCTTCACTTTTTCTGCTGAAAGCCCCACCTTGGTTCGAATCGAAGTCATCCCTTCCACTGTGCGATGCACAGATTGCACCCCTAATTGAGCGGCGTTGGCAGCCTGGTTGGAGTGTTTCGAGACCATTTCAGCGTTGCCGGCGACTTGCTGGATGGCGGCGGTGATTTCTACGGTCAGTTTGGAGGTCGTGGTGACGGCTCTCGTTTGCTGCTGCGCTCCTTGGGCGACATTGTTGATGGCGTGGGACATCTGTTCCACTGCGGCCGCGGTGCGCGTCGCCGATTCGGCTTGTTGGGCTGTCCCTTTGGCCACTTCTTGTACCGTGACCGCGATCTGTGTGGTGGCCTGGCCGGCTTGATTGGCGGCGGTGGCTAACTGCGCTGAGGCCACGCTCACATTCGTGGCGTTGGAAGCAACTTCTCCCACCAGCGTTTGTAAATTTTTGGTCATCTCCTCGAAGGCCTGCCCCGCGCCTTGCAAACTGCAAATCATCAGGTTAAAGCTGCGCGCCAGCATACCAACCTCGTCTTTGCTGTTGACTTTGATCTCGATCGTGGTGGGTATAAAGTGGCGCGTCAGGTCGCCTCGCGCCAGAGCTTCCAACTCGGCGGCCAGCAGGCGCAGATCGGTTTCGGCGATTTGCTGCGCCAGTTGCGCAACCTGCTCCAGCGGACGGGTAATCCCGCGCGAAATGATCGCCCCCAACCCCACCCCCATCACCAATGCAATCAGCATCGTTGCCAGCAAAATCCAGCGTGTTTGTAAATCAAGATCAGAGGTGGATTGGGTTGTAGCTTCGAAATCTTTTTCAATATTCTCGACGATGGCAATGGCATCTTGATGGATTTTGGGGCCGTACAAATCTAAGGCGTTGGTTTGCACATCTTCTTGTTGCGCATAAGAAGTTTCCAACTGCTGGAAGACAGCGGTGTAAGTCTCAATGCTTTGTTTAAGTTCAGTGTAATCCTGCTGTGAAGACAGTTGAGATGCTGACAGCCGCTCGATACTTGGCTGCGCCAGGGATAGCGCGCTCAGGGTTTCCTGGTAGAGTAAGTTGAAAGAACCGAGATACTGCTTGTCCCTGGTCGCAATATATTGATAAGCATCCAGGCGCAGGGCGTTAAACACGGCGCGAACGTTCTCGATAGAATACTCAGCGGCCAGGTCATTGGCGTTAAAGGCTTTTTCTCGCCATTGGTTCAGTTTTGCATCAATCAGCGGCCCTTGCACATCCAGAATATCGGTTTTAATGCGGTCTTGTTCCAGGATCGCCTGACGTACAGCGTCAAAACTGGATTTGTAAGTAACGTACCCATTGGCGATCTCTTGGATGCGTGCGACGTGCGTGGGGTCAGCGGCATCGGCTTTTCCCTGGCTGATCAGCGCATCCAGCGTCTTGATTTCTGTATTGTAGTTTTCCAATTCCTGTTCAGCGTGAGTGTGGATGTATTTATTGGCATACAGGCGCGCTGATAGAATGTGGGCAACGATGTCATTGCCCAACTGCCGATCGACTGCCAGGTGGGTGGTCAGTTCAGTGACAATCGTATCCATCTGGTTGAGCCGGTAGATGGCTAAACTTCCCACGCCCAACATTAGAGCCAGGGCAATTAAATACCCGCTGAATATTTTTACATTGACTTTCAGGTTGTTGAAGAAACTCATTGTATGTTCTCCTTAGAATGCGCCTCGCTCGATCTCCTGCTCACTTTCCGCTCTTGCACGCAAGGCCAGGTGTATGATCACCTCGCCAAACTCGGTCTGAAGCGGTACGATCAAGCGGGTGAAATCGAAGGTTGAAATCTTGGCGCCTTTGCCTTGAATAAGGGTAGGCACTGAGATGCGGGTATCAAAACCAGCCTGCGCCAGCTTGACGGTGGCGCGCCCGGTGATGACATTGCCGAACTCTGCCACGCCGCTTTGCGCCAGTTCATCTAACTCATCGAAGGCTTGGCCGCTGACGCGTGAAACGATAGCCAGGCCCATTTCGGTGGACATTTCGTAGAGTACGATGCCTTGCACCTGGCCTATCAGGTTGAGCAGCACCGCCAGATCATTGGTGACAAAAGCGGATTTCTGAAATTTCAGGCTGCCGCGTTGAACAGCCGTTTGCAGCTCGCTTTGGATAACCTCACTGGCTGCTTCGATAAAGGGGTTGAGAAAGTTGACGTTCATAGAATCTTCTTTCGATCTGGTTATCAGGGCGCAAGTCTATTCACATTTTTCGTAAAACGACATGCCGATGCCGCGCATCCCAAAATCACTCGGACGGGAGATAATTTCAGTGCTGCCGAGAAACAAAATTCCACCTGGGCGCAGGGCCTGGCTGAATTTTCGGTATAAGCCTTCTTTGGCTGCATCCGTAAAATAAATGATGACATTCCGGCACAGGATCAGGTCAAAGCCAGAGTCAAACGGATCGGCTAACAGGTTGTGTTCGCGAAATTCAATTTTCTGCGCCAGTGAATGCTTAATATAAAATGGAGGCCCGCCTTTTTGAAAATAGGTCAAGCGTTGGGCCTTTGAAATGTTTTGTACTTCTGTATTCGCATACGGCCCGCCCGCCCTGGCCTGCGCCAGGGCATCGCGATCGATGTCGGTTGCCAGCAAGAAATGAGATTGCCCTGGCGTAAACTGTTCGCACAGCATTGCCAGGCTGTAGATCTCCGCGCCGATGGAACAGCCGGCGCTCCATATCCGCAGCGCCCCGGTCGGGTTGAGGCTGGTGCAGGCGGTTTGATGTAAAGAGCGGATGATCTTGCGATCGAACTCTTGCCAACGGGTAATATCGCGAAAGAAGGCCGACACATTAATCGTCAGGTAGGCGCGAAATCGCTCGCGCTCTTCTGCATCACGGCGCACCAAATGGATGTATTCATCCCAGGTTGCAATCTGCTTCCGAGTCAGCCATGAATCCAGGCGGCGGCGCATTTGAGCGTCTTTATACTGCTCAAGATCAATATTCAAGAGTGTGCGAGCCGCGTATTTGATCCTTTGATAAACATCCGCTTCCATTGATTCTTTCCTCGTGTTCCCAAGTTGGTTAGATTCCTGCAACATTCTGAACCGCTCGTTCAATCGCCGTGGCGATCTCATCCAGTGGTTTCACATCGTTGGCAATGCCGGCCTCAATCACACTGCGCGGCATGCCCCAGACAATGCTGGTGGCCTCATCTTCTGCAATGACGAAACCGCCTGCCTGCCGGATCAACCTGGCGCCATACGTGCCATCGCGTCCCATGCCGGTCAAGACGACGCCGATGACCATGCGCCCAAAATAGTTCACGGCGCTGGCCATGGTGATATCGACAGCCGGGCGCACTCCGTGAATGGGCCGTTCTCGGTTGAGCAGGACATGACCATCTTTCCCAACCGCCATGTGATGACCGCCAGGCGCCAGCAGAACTTTTCCGCAATTTAATGAAGCGCCTTGGGTAGCTTCTTGCACTTTTAGCCCCGCCAAAAGGTCTAATCGTCCGGCCAGGGAACGTGTAAAGCCAGCCGGCATGTGCTGTACTACCAGGACTGCGGCCGGCAAGTCATGACGCAGCGCCGGGATCACTTTGGTCAGGGCGCGCGGGCCGCCAGTGGATGCGCCAATGACGACGATCAAGCGTGGCGCAAGCTGTCGTTCAGGGGATTTGTCCAAGTCGGCGGGTTGGGATGCGTGCGCGGCCATGTGGACAATCCCTTTTAGAGCATCAGTTTGTTAATGGTGCTAAGAACGCGCGGCAGTTCAAACGGTTTGACAATAAAATCTTTGGCGCCGGCTTTGACCGCTTCCAAAACCACCGATTCCAGCCCTAAGGCGGTCAACATGACCACTTTGGCTTGCGGATCATATTCCCGGATGTGACGAAGGGCGCTGAGGCCATCCATTTTTGGCATGGTGACATCCATCAAGACGATGTCGGGCCTGGAGGATTTGTACACCGCGATGGCGTTGCTGCCGTCATCCGCTTCCAGAATTTGGTGTCCTTCAGCCATCAAAAGGCGTGAAATGCGCATGCGCATGAACTGCGCGTCATCTACGACCAGTATTCTTGCCATTGAATTACTCCTCTGCCGGTTAAAATTCTTGTTCTGGTTGACCGGCGATGCTGACGGTGAACCGTCCGTCAGCGACATACAGGCGAACTGTGCGCCCTACGTTTCCGCCGATTTCTTTGCCGGCGATCCTGATATTGTTAGAAGCCAGTTTTTGATAGGCCATGGCGATATTGCGAGACCCGATATTGAAGAGCGCAGTTTGCTCGCTGGTGGCCAGGATTTTAGCGCCGCCCGCCAATTTGACGATCAATCGCTCACGATGTGCGCCAGAGCCGAGCATTTGTCCCAAGAGCGCCATGATCCCGCTGTCTACATAGCGAGTGGAGAGCGATCCTGCCAGAGTAAAATCTTTCGTGGTGAAATCTTTCACACCGAAATCTTTCGCCCGTTCGTTTTCCGGTAGGACAGCATGCAGCATGCCAGCAGTATGGCTGCCAGGGTCATACATCGAGATGGCCAGGCAAGAACCGAGGCCATAAGCAACAAGCACATCCAAAGGATCATGGCTTGTCTTAAGTTCGCCCAAGCTGACGGCTAATTGACGATAGGATACTGCCACGGTAACTATGCTCTCCTGTTGCAAATACTTTGAAGATGTACCTCTGGGCGGCTAAGTTGCCAGGTGTACAGTCTCCTGGTGTAAACATACGATCTTGGACAGGGCCATCACATCTACAATCAGGGCAATCTGCCCATCTCCTAAAATGGCTGCGCCAGAAACTCCGGGCGTTTTGCCCGTTAAGTGGCCCAATGACTTAACCATCACCTGTTCATCGCCTAATAAAGAATCGACTACCAAACCTATTTCCGATTTGCCCGAATGAACCGCAACAACGGCGAAACCTTGCACACTATCGCTGCGCGACGTTGAAAGCCCCAGGATGCTGTCCAGGGCAACCAGAGGTAAAAGGTCGCCTCGCAGGAGGATGGTTGGATGCCCTTGAATGGTTTGGACATCTTTTGGAGATATCCATAATGTTTTGGTCACAGCGGCGAGTGGAAGGGCAAAGATGCTTTTCCCCGATTGCACCAGCAAGGTGTGTAAAATGGCCAGGGTGAGGGGCAAGAGGATCTGAATTTGGGCGCCGCGTCCGGGGGTCGTGTTCACCAGAATAGCGCCGTTTAAGCTTTCGACGTTGGCGCGTACAATATCCATCCCAATTCCACGCCCCGAAATTTCAGTGACGTTCTTGGCGGTGGATAACCCGGAGTGAAAGATCAATTCGAGCGCTTTTTCATCGGATAAAGCCTGGGCTTCCGCCGCGGTCAGCAGTCCTTTTTCCACGGCTGAGGCTTTGACCTGCGCCAGGTTAATCCCCCGCCCATCGTCCTCGATGCTGATGTTGATCTGGCCGCGTTCGTTGCGCGCGCTCAGCCGGATGACACCGGTCTCTGGCTTGCCGGCGGCCAGGCGTTCTTGCGGCGACTCTAATCCATGATCGATCGCGTTGCGCAGCAAATGGATCAATGGATCTCTGATCGTCTCGATAATCGTCCGATCCAATTCTGTTTCTTCGCCCTGCAGAATCAGTTGCGCCTTTTTTCCCGTCTGATGGGTTAACTCGCGTACCATGCGGGGAAACTTCTGAAACAGGTTGGAAATGGGCAGCATGCGCAGCCCCATCACTTCTGCTTGTAGTTCATCCGTGGTGCGGCTGATGTGAGTGACTGCTTCGGCAAACTGATTGAGGAGTTCATGAGACGATCCCGCCAGCGGCGCTCCTGGTCTACCCTCAACGATTCTGCCGAAACCGTTTTTATTCATCTCGTTTTGCAATTGCAGCAGCCGGTTCCGTCCGGTGATCAACTCTCCCGTCAGGTTAAGCAAATGATCCAGGCGTTCAACGCTGGCGCGAACGGTTTTTTCGGCGGCGGCAAAATCTTTGGCGCGGTTTTTGCCGTTATTGCTGATCGGGTTTGGGGGCGGCGAGGCGAGGGCGGCTTGGGGCATCTGCAGCGGTTGAATCGCCGCCTCGGTCACATCATTGATCTCAGTCAAGACGCGGCAGATTTTTTCGATGGGATGGTTGGGGATCAGGCCGAAGGTCACCTGTTTTGAACGGGCAATTTCTTCAAACGCTTCTGGCGCGGGAGACTGGGATGTGATCTCTCCAAGTCCTTGTAAAGCCTGGGAGATCAGAAAGATTCGCGCCGCTGGGGCGGCGCAATCGGCGGCAATCCTGAGTTGGATGTTCAGCACTGATGGCAGTTCCGCCGCCGGCGATCTTGCCAATGGCGATCCCGTCACCGTTTCACTGCCTACCAGGAAAGCGCCGAGATTTCCTGGTTGTTTTATCACTGCCTTGGTAAATTCTGCAAAGCGTTCTTCTAAGAGGCCAATTTCCTCGAATAAAACGGTAGAAGCGCCATCGAGACTTTCATCCGCGTGACAAACCGCTGCCGCCTCGCCATTTGCGGCGCAGCCTATCGCTTCCTGGCATAAACGGCGTAATACATCTACCGCCTCTAAGCAAGTATCCACCAAAGGAGAGGTGACTGCCAGTTCGCGTTTTCGCACCCCGTCCAGCGCGCTTTCCAGAGCGTGAGTCAGCCGCACCATAGATTGGTTGCCCAGCATTCCTGAAGACCCTTTTAGGGTGTGGGCGGCGCGAAAGAGGGATTGTAATAGTTCAGCAGATGATTCGGTTGGCGGCGTTTTGCCTGCTGAACGTGCAAGTTCTTTCCCCACGATTTCTAACTGCATCAATCCCTCGTCGAGCGTTTGAAGCTGTTCATTGGTTTCAGCAAAGAAAACATTCAGCTCTTCTTCAGTTAATTCAGGCGGCTGCGCGACAAACCATCGCTCTGCCGTTGCATTGGCGGCAGCGTTCGTTTTCATAGGGATGGATCCACTTGCTGCCCATTCAGGCGCACTTCGTAATGCAAATGGGGCCCGGTGGAGTTGCCTGTGTTGCCGGTTAACCCAAGCACATTTCCGGCCTGAATGCTTTGCCCAACCGCGACGGGAATATTCGATAGGTGGGCGTAATAAGTGCGATAGGGGCCGTTTTCAACAATGACCAGGTTGCCATACCCCTCGTTGTTCCAACCGGCGTAAATTACCTTTCCGCTCATTGTGGCTTGTACGGGCGTTCCAACCGGGGCAGCCAGGTC
>CAIQJJ010000152.1 GCA_903872065.1 uncultured Anaerolineales bacterium
CAGTTATGCCGCCGGGCGGCAAGAACTCGAACTGGCGCTCGCTATCCTCACGCCGCTCGATCTGCCGGCCGAAACGGCGACGGTTATCCAGCAGCTGGCGAATATCGTCCGCTCGACCGGCGATTACGCGAGCGCTATTCACCTCCTGCAGCAGGGTCTGCCCCTGGCGCAAAAAACAGGCGATTTGACGCTCGAGGTCAACCTTGAGAACAGCCTGGGGGTAGCGCTATTCTTACAGAGCAGCTATCAAGAGGCGTACTCTGTTTTCGAGGCAAGCCTGGAAATCTCCCGCCGCCTCAAGGATTCGGCGATGATCGCCAGAGCGCTAAATAACCTGGGCGATACCGCTTACGAACTGCACGACTATGCGCATGCACGCAGCTTTCTCACCGAAAGCCTGGTCATCTTCGCCGATCGCAGTTTTCCAACCCTCCAGGCCGAGATCGCCGGCACCCTGGCCAAAATTTCATGCGCTGAGGGAAATTTTGGCGAGGCCAGCAGCTATTTAATCGAGGCGCTTGAGCAAGTGGCTAAGATTGACGCCATACCCTTAGAGGTTGAACTGCTGCTTAAAACCGCCGCGATGTGGGAGATGCAGGGGGATTGGCAGCGCGCCCTCGATCTGGCGCGCGTGATCCAGCAGCAGCACGATGTCAGGCATGATACTTTGCTGAGGGCAAATCAGTTAGTCACACACCTGCAAGAGAATAGCCAAATGAACGGCAAGCTTCTCAACTTGAACAATCCCTGGGCGTCTGCCAGCTTGCAGAAGGTTACAGATGAGGTTCTTGCCTATCTCGAAGAAGTCAACCAGAGTTTGTGGTAATCAAGTCACGCTTCGACAAGCCACGCTTCGACAAGCTCAGCGCGCCTGCCGATAGGCATCCAGGCATCCTGAGCTTGTCGAAGGATAGCCGAAGGATAGCGCCTCAGACAGGATTATTTGATCAACTCCGGCAGGGGCGGCAAGATCGGCGCGGGAAGATCAACGCCGCTCAACTGGCGATAGCGCTGCCGGTAACGCGCGTCCGGCGTGCGCGCATAGAGCGCCTGGTATTGTTCCGCCGCGCTTTGACGGGCGTCATTCTCGCCAGTCGTCTCCCAAAGAAGATAGGTTAAAGCTGCCTGCTGCGAGCCGTCCGCGGCGGCGCTGGCCAGATCTGCCAGGGCCTGCACCGCCGCCAGCCTGGCCGACTCTTCGTGGCCCTGGGCTGAGTCTATTTTCCAGGTCAACCAGATATGCAAAACCCGCGCTGTAAACACGAGCGGCTGGCGATCAACACTCTGCGCCAATTGCAAAGCCTCGTTGTTAGCAGCCAGAGATTCCTCCCAACGCCCGGCCTTTGCATACAAAGCGGCCTGGGTGGAAAGAAAATCGCTCAATTCATACGGAGTATCCAGCGAACGCCCCAAGGCAATCGCCTTCGACAAAAGCTGTTCAGCGGCGATCAAATCATCCTGAGCGATGTGCGCCATCGCTTGATTCCACATCACGATCGCCACCCCCAATTGATCGCCCAAATCCATTGCCATCTTCAGATTCAACGCATAGCATTTCAATGCCGGTTCGTAGCTGCCTGAATTGAGGTACACATTGCCGATATTGCCAATCGCAATGCTGATCCCCATACGAAACCCCAATTCCTGCGAAATGCTTAAATAGCGCAAGAAGCAGTCCATTGCCTGGACATAATCACCCGTGCCCTGGTAGATGATGCCCATATTGCCGACAAAAGTGCTTACGCCCACGCGATCGCCAACCTGTTCAGCCAGTTTCAAACCGCGGCGGGCGTATTTCAGCGCGCGCGCGTCGTCTTCCTGCGCCAGATAGACATTGCTGATATTGCCAAAAGCACGCGACATGCGCTGTAAATCTTGCATCTTCTTTGTCAGACGCAAACAATCTTGAAATCGTCTTAAGGCCGATCGGTATTCCCCCTGGCTCCAATGGACGATCCCGATTTCGCGCAGCGCATCGCACAGGTTCGCCGAATCATCCAGGAGGCGAAAATCATGATGGGCTTTCTTAAGCCACTGCAAAGCCTGCGGATAATTGCCGCGATGACGCTCCACCACGCCCAACATATACTGGCATTCCGCCACCTTATGGGCGCTGGAAACCGCCTGAGTAATCTCCAGCGCCTGCCGGCCGGCCTGCTCCGCCTGATCCCATTCCCCGATCATCACCAACAGTTCAGCCAGGTGCAGCAGCACACTGGCTTTTTCCAAACCATCCACCAGGAGCAGCAAACGCTGATAATAATCTACCGCCACGGCATTGGCATAGGCGCGCTGCGCCGTATGGGCGGCCTTGGCGAAATACTCGCGCTGTTTAAGTGTGTTGGCGCTAAGGCTGTAATGATAGGCCAGCAAATCTACAAAACGATCCAGCTCGGCCGGGAAATTGCTCTCGATGAACATGCCGGCATGTTCATGAAGCATCTGGCGCGTGGACAGGGCCAGGCTTTCATAAGCCACCTCGCGCGTGACGATGTGTTTAAACAGATACTCCAATTCAGGCGAAATACTATCCAGCGCAGTAATCTCCAGGCGGCTGAGCTCAACCAACTGTTCCCGCACCCGGTCAGGGGCGCCCAGGTCAGGGAAAATGCCCCATAACCAACTGGCGCGAAACGAACGCCCGATGACGCTGGCGACTTTTAAGGTGGTCTTGGCCGCCTCTTGCAATTGATCGATGCGGCTGATGATCAAACTCTGCAAACTGTCTGGCAAATCCAGCGTCCCCATCTCCTGCAAAGCGCCGGCCTCCAGCGCGGCGCGCAGAACGCTCTCGTGTTTGTGCAGCCAGTTGATCATCTCATCCACAAAAAACGGGTTGCCCTGGGCGCGCTCGTTGATCTGTACAACCAGATTCTCAGGCATGTTATCTGCCTGCACCCCCAGTTGGATCAACCTCTGGCGGATCAACTGTCCGGTCTCGGCCAGGGTCAACTCTTTGAGCCGGATCTCATGGAAATGAGGCAGACGAGTGTAAGCCGGGGCGCGCTCAGGTTCCAGTGGGCGATACATCACCAGGATCAAGATCGCCTCGCCAGACAGATCATGCGCCACGGTTTCTAGCAAGTCCGCTGAAAGTGGATCGATCCAATGGCAATCTTCCAGGGCCAGCAGCAAAGGCTGGCGCTGCGCCAGCGCGCGCAAAAACGTCACCACCAGGTCTTCCAACGATTCCTTGCGCAGGCGAGCCTCCATCGAACGGGTCAGGTCGTTTTCGGGGATGGCTACATTCAGCGCCAAACCCAAGAGCGGGGCGCGCCGTTCCAGGCCCGGCGCAATGTGGGATAAGGCGGCCTCCACTACAGCAATCTGTTCCTCAAGCGATTGATGGCCTTGCAGATTCAGCGCGTCATGCAGCAGCGAACGCCAGACCAGGTAACTGGTATTGACCCCATGCGACAAACAATCGCCGCCATAGCCGGCCAGGCCAGCCTCTAAAGCCATGCGGATCACCTCCGCCGCCAGGCGCGATTTCCCCATGCCAATACCGGCCGTAATCCCAATCACCTGGCCCTGGCCCTGGCGCGCCAATCCAATACAATTGGCGGTCATCTCCAACTCTGCCTGGCGGCCCACCATCATCAAGTCATAGCGCGGGGCTTTCAAACCCAGCGTCAGGCGCTCCTGCTCACCGAGGAGCGTGTAGACGCCTACCGGCTGTTTCTTGCCCTTCAACATCACCTGGAGCGCCTCGCCCCAGCGAAAGCGCGGCGGAGCGGCGCGCTGCGTGGTCTCGCCGACCAAAACCTGCCCATCCTGTGCTTTCTGCATTAAACGCGCCGCCAGGTTAACCGCATCGCCCATGACAGTGTACTCACGGCGTACATCTGAACCAACCTGGCCGCAGAAGGCAAAGCCAGTATTGACCCCGATGCGCGCCTGCGCCCCTGGCAAATGCACCAGTTCCAGGGCGCAGCACAACGCCGCCTGAATATCATCCTCGTAGGCCAGAGGCGCGCCAAACAAAATAATGATCTTACTGCCCTTATCCCCCATATCTACTTTATTGATATAGCCGCTGTAAGCTGCAACGCGTTTGAAAACTTGTGAAAGATAATCTTGCAATTCCCGGCAAACGCGCCGGCCATGCGCCTCGCTGCCGTCGCCGTCATAGTCAAAGCCGGCAAAGCTCATGAACAACACCGTCACACGCCGGTGTTCATTAATGAAACTCTCCTGGCGTTGGCGCAGCCGCTCGGCAATCGAGGGATGAATGAACGCCCAGGCGACCTCATCTGGCACCGCTGAGAGATCGCCGACTTCCGGCAGCCCCATCAGCGCAGTGGTGGACGCCAAACACGCCACGTGGATCCAGGGCGGCGCGGCGGCCTCGGGCAGCGCCTCCTCAGCCAAGGCTAACACTTCTTCATGCGCGATCACATCCCCCGGCGCGGCGTGATGTTCCGCCTCGGCGCAGCGATCCAGCACGGCGCCGGCGATCACAAATTCCAGGCGCACCGCCGGGTCGCCCACCAAAGTACACAAGATCGGCCCGGCGGCCAGGCCGGCTTTCATCGCCAGGCGATACACGCCGGCGCTGGTGGCAATCGCGGCGTAGGCCGGCATGCGCGCCTGCATTTCCAGGGCGCACTGCAAGGCGGCGCGCGCCGCCTGCCGCCCGCCGCCTCGCTCGACCACAAACGGGAAGAGAACCGTCATGGCATCCCCGCCGAACTTGCCAATCGAGCCGCCGTACTGATGGATCAGATCGATCATCGGGTCGAAATAGCTGTTTAAAATGCCGGTCAGTTCTTCCGTCCCCAAATGACCGGCCGCTCCCAATGCTTCGCTGATCGCAGTAAAACCGGAAATATCCGCGAATAAGGCCACGCATTGATAGACACGCGCCTGGCCTACCTCCCCGGCGGGCTGGCTGGCCGTCCCCGCGGCGGCCAGCTCATCCAGAACATGCCAGGGCAAAAAAGACTGCCACTTTGCATGGTTGTTAAAATTTTCTTTGTTCTCTAAGGTCATCGCACCACCAATGGCATGAAAACTTGCAAAACACCTGGCTCAACGCCAAGATTTGGCACACCCACATCGTTGCCCGGATCATCGCCCGGCGCGCAATAGGGGGTAATCCGTCCACGCGACAGAATGTCGCCTGGAGAGGCCGGCAAACGGCGCAGTTCCATGCTCTGAAGAACATTGGAGACGCGTCCGGCGCCAAGATCGGGATAAGGGACTCCATTCCAGGTCAAGATAAACCCGAAGGTCGTATCCAGACTGCCCTCCACTTCAACCTGATAGATGCCGCCCACCTCAGCGACAAAATCCACCCATTCCGAGGCATTGCCAGTTTCACTCTTCCCAACCAGAAAACCATCTGGCGTAAACACATAGAGATCAGCATCCCCCGAGAGTGAGTCGATCGCTGCCCTGACTACATCCCCGGCCTGCAAGTAAATGCGGAAGAAGGAGACCTGGCCTTGAACCACTGTCATATCCACCGGGAAGTAGTTAATGAACTGCATCGCCGGCTCCAACGAGATATTGCCAGAGGCATCCGCGGCCCAGACCTGGATGTAATGCGCGCCGACGCCGGGCGTCAACTGCCAGGAATAATCTTGCGCCACAGCAGTGTAGGGCAGCCACTCGCTCATTTGAGTCACCACCCAGTCGGCGCTGCTCTGCACAAATTCATATTCGATAAAGAGCAAGGACGCCACACTTCCCGAATCGTCCACCGCCTCGGTGTTAAGCAAGACCTGGGGCGAAGTCGTTGCCAATCCCCCGCCGTTGATACTGAATCCCACCACCGTCGGGGGGGTTATATCGCCGCCAGGCGGGAGCACTGTTATGATGCGATGCAGAATATTATTGCCCTCCAGAGTCTCTGAGACATCATTCATGGGATCAATCACGGCATAGATATTAAAGTTCCCACTCAAACGAGGCGTGATTGCAATCGAAGCGGTCATTTCACTGTTTGGCTGAAGTTCAGCCACGATCCCCGACCCCAGGAACGCGCCTCCCACTTCGGGATCGCCGCGATAGAAATCTACCCGCACATTGTTTAGAACAGACTGCCCGCCGCGGCGGCGCAGGGTAAGCCCCAAGACGGCCGGGGCATCGCGCTGCGGCTGCGGCGGATCGGCCCACAGATCGAAGCGAAGCGCATACAGATCATCCAACTGCGCCATATCAAAGATCGTATATGCGGCAGGCAAAACATCCGTCAAAGCCCCGTTCGCGACCAATACATCATACGACCCCACAGTGAGGCTGATTGGAACCAGGGCGCGCAGATGGGTGGCGCTGATGAACGCCGTTTCCATAAGCGGGAAGGACTGATCGCCGCTCAACAATTCAACGGTTGTGGTGGGAGCGAAGTTGCTGCCATAGATATTCAACATCACTGGCAAATTGTCTGGCCCAATCCCCGGATCGACCTCCGTCACATCTGGAGGCGCACTGGTCAACACGGTATAAGCCAGAGGCAGCAATCCCATGCCGCCATCCGGGTTGACAACGATTAACGGATAGGTTCCCGCCGGCAGTCCAGGCGGAACATTGGCCGAGAGTATTTCCGAACTGCTCACCGCTACGTTTTGCAGCGTAACATCCTTCAAGCGCGCCACTGCTCCCGGCTGGAAGTTTGCTCCATGCACGGTAATCGTCGTTTCCACATCGTTCAACCCCCAGGCTGGCGTCACATCCAACGGGCGCGGGGACGCTAAACGGAAGACCCTCAAACCATCACTGCAGCCAGTCGCATACAAGTAACGCCTGGAGAGGGTAAAAATCGAGGCGCATTCTGAGCCAGCAAAGCCAGACTCGACCAGGCGGCGCGGATCGGCCACATTCAACACCTTGATATAGCCGCTGCCAGCCAGGTAAGCCTGCTGATCTACCAATGCAACATCCCAAACGCCAACGTCATAGAACCCCACCCGCACCGGCGCGGAGATCACTGAGACATCCAGGATCGAAAACCCGTTAAAACTGGCGAGATAGACCAGGTTGCCGCGCGTCACAAAGCCCATAGCCTGCGAGACCGCCGCCAGGCCCCTTTCCACCAGGTTCGGGGCGGCCAGGTCTCTTACTTCGTAAATGTGCAAGCCGTCGGTAGCGCTGGCATAGACGCGCCCGCCCTGGAGCGCCGACTTGACCACCTCAACTTTACGCGTGGAGGGGAGCGGAAATTCTTGTACAACGCCTAACTCACTCAGAGGCGCAATCTTGACCACTCGCAGGCCAGTCGTCTCGCCGGCCAGGTAGGCGTAATTCCCCTCGATGACAATATCCAGGATGCGCTTCTCAGTCAGCGGTAGAAAAGCAACTTCTTGCGGCTGGCGCGGGTCAGTGATATCCACCACCGACAGGCCCTCGTTCGAGAACCCGATATAGGCATATTGACCAGCGCTGCTTGTCTCACTGACCGCCAGGCCCTGGGCGTCATGCCCAACTTTGAACCGGCTGAGCAAAGCCGGCGCCAGGGGATTGGAAATATCGAAGATCTTGAAGCCGCCATCGCCATCCGCAAGATACGCGTATGGTTCTTGCAGCGCAAGGCGGAAAGGCCACAAGACCGGGGCGTCATTCGGCAGACTGCTCTTGACCAGCGGATTGGCCGCGTTCGTGACATCCAGCACCTGTAAGCCATAATTGTCCTTCGCCAGGTAAAGCAGCCCGGCATCTAAGGCCAGATCATCCACAAAGCCAATGCCGCCCAATGTACTGAGCAGCGATGGGCTGTACGGAAGGGCGTAATCCAGGGTGTATAACTGAGCGCCGTTGCTGAAATAGACCTGGTTAGAGTCATAGTTCATGGTCAAGGCGCCGCTGCGCCAGGTCAACGCGGCAGGCTCAAACCTATTGACAACTACGCCATCTATTAAATTCACCACGCTTAAAAGGCTTGAGTGATCGTTGCAGTTTGCCAGGTAGGCGTAAGAGTCCAACACATAAATATCCCCTGCGCAGCCTGTGCCTGAAATCAGAGTCTTTTGCGACGGCGAATAGGGGTTGGTGATATCAATCACGTACAGCCCATCCTGGCCGCCAATGCTGCCATCCCCGCCGTACTGGTTATTCCCCATGTAAAGGTAGCCGGTCGTCCCCGGAACGTAATCTTCCTCGGCAGGGTCTCTGCCACGCGGAATGGATAACCCGATCGCCATCGCCCAAGCGTTCGGCGTATCCAGCCAGGCCACCGGAACCGGCAGATCGGGGTTGGCCAGCGACAGCACCTGCAAACCATAATCGCAAGCCAGGTAGAGAAAGGCGCGATCGTCGAGCGCCAGGTTATGAACCGAGAGGCAGCCTGTGGCAACCGTCTGGGAAAAGACCGGATGCGCCGGATCAGAGAGATCCACAATCCCCAGGCCGGCAGAGTCCGTCCCCACGTAGGCGCGCGAGCCATTGATCGCCAACGCCGTGATCATCGCGCCAAAAGGAACGGTGCGACCAGTCTGCGTAGGCGTCGCCGGATCCGTCACATCAAAAGCCGCCAACCGGCGATCAATGCTGGTATAAACAATATTGCCCAATTTGCCCACCACGCGGCTGCTCCCCCCGCTGACCTGCGCCAGTTTGACCAGGTCGATCGGGACGGTAAAATCTACGAAATTCTGGTCGGGTGGAACTTGAATGTACTGAGTCCCAGGGGCGAGCGACAGATCTTGATACATGGCAGTGACATAAACTGAATTAACCGTGACCGGCAGCGTGTACTCGCCGCTGGCGCCGGTCGTTACCTGATGATCCAGATTATCGAAGACCACGGCCCCGGCCAGCGGACGCCCGGCGCTATCCGTCACCCGCCCGCTGACTGAATACTGCACCGGCGCAGCCACAAAATCCTGCTGGTAGGTTGATGTGTACACGTCAGCTAACAGGAACGAAGGGGTGAATTCATAGCCCCATTTCTGCGGGATAACCAAATGCTGTCCCCCCGGCATATTCCACAAGAAATACCTCCCATCTGCATCGGTATGAACGGCGTGTCCGCTGCCGGCGCGGACAGTCACATCGCTCAACGGGCTGCCGGTTGCATCCGTCACCCTTCCCTGGATGGTCGAAACAGGATCGTAGTACACTTCCATCACTTGCAAACCGCCATCGCCATTTGCCAGGTAAAGATAGCCATTCGCCGCCACAATCTGCTGAACAAAACCGGCGGTGGAAGAAGAACCGGCCCAGGTGGGCATAGCCGGATCGGCGACATCCACCACTTCGATGCCGCCTTCCCCCTCTGCCAAAAACGCATAACGCCCTAAAACGTTCACGCTCAAAACTCGATTGGAGGCGTAATAATTTCCCAACAGCAGAATATTGGATGGGCTAGAAACATCCAAGATCGTTAAATTATTTCCACCGGCTGTGACGTAGGCGATATTGCCAACCACCTCAATGTGCTGCGTATCCGACAGAGGGTAAGAATCGAGCGGTTGAGGGTTAAAGGGATCGCTCAGATCAATGATTCCCAGCCCTGCCGAGTTGGCCACATAGGCAAAGCGCCCTTGCACCGTCACCTGCTGCACAGTACCTGGCAAGAGCAACTGGCTCACCAGGCGCATGTTGCAAGGATCCGTAGCCTCCACAACCTTAAAACCATCTGCGCCGGCCGCCACCGCCAGGAAACGTCGCCCGCCCTGCGGCCGGTCAAACGCATCCACAGCCACCGGGACAAACGAAAAAGGATTTTCACAGGAATACTGCAGATTGGATGGATCGCTGACATCCGTCGCGGCCAGGCGACCGCCAGGCGGCAAGCCATAATAAGCCGCGCCATCCAGAATGCTGACATTCGTCGTTTTTTCCAAATTGTAAAGCATGGCGCTCTGGAAGGTAGGAACAGAGGGCGATAACACATCAAACGTGCGCAAACCGCCGGCGCTCCAAGAGTCCATGGCGTAAATCGTGTGATCCTGCACCGCCAATTCATGCACCGGCCCATGGGTAACAAACTGTCCCACTTCATAGAGGTTGTTCGGGGGGGCCACATTGATGATGCGCAAAGCGTCATCATCCGCCAGGTAGACCTCGGTGCGCGTGACGTCCAATGACCAGGCAAAGCCCGGCGTATCGAAATGGCCAACGATCGACGGGGCAGCCTTATCCGTCACATCCACCACAAATAAGCCGCCCACGGAAGCAGCCACATACGCCGTACTGACATCCACACGCACGTCGTTTGCCCGCTCACCAGCCAGACCTACGTGGCCGGTTTCCACCAAAGTATCCGAGGCGACAATCTGATAGGTGTACAGTCCCAGGTCCCCACTGGCCAGGTACAGGTAAGAACCGTCCATCCCACTGGCGATCGCCAGGCCCTGCCCGGCAATCGCGGCCGGCGTCTTCACCGTGTTCTGCCGGGTAATCGAGTAAGGAAAAGTAATATCCAGGCTCAATAGGCCGTCTGACGCCAAAACATAGGCCCGATCGGCGGAGGCGACAACATCTTTGAAACAGCACGAAGAATGGGTATACGATCCCAACAGGGAAACATCGTTGGGGTAGAAAGTATTCAGGACTTGCAGCAAATTGCCGCCCACCGCGTAAATCTGTTGGTTGGAAACATCCCAAAACACCTGCCTGAACAGGCCGGACGACGAAGACTGCCACACAGGAGCGGCAGGAGCGGCCTGGTCAAAGAAGTACCCAATCAACTCTGTGCCAATCGCCACAAAAAAATAATTGCCCGAAACGACGATATCCAACACTGGGCGAGTGAATTCCACCTGCCCCGCCACATAAGGGTTGGCCAGATCATAAACGTTCAAGATCACCAGGCGCGCGCCAACCCCAATGTACACATAACCGTTCTGGTACGCGACCGCGCCCACCTTACCGCCGATTTGAGCGATAGGATACAATGTGACATAGCTTGTAGGAGGGGGCGTTTGTTGAGGACTGAAGGTGAGTGGAGGAGTTTGCGCGACAGCGACCCCCGCCGCGTTGGCGCTTTGTGCATTCACCGCCTGCACCAACCCCAACAGTAAACCAACCATGCACAGGATTCCCAGCATCATGCCCCCTTTTAACCACCGATCGAAATAAGTCTTGTTCATAACAATACCTCTCATTACCAACAACGCGGAAACCATTAAAGGTCTGGAAAGAGCTTCAGGTTCGGGAAGTTTTCCAAACTCGCAGCCCATAACGGCTTAGATAAATAGGGATACTTTTAAAGAGCGCATTTTCTTGTTCAATCGCCCGCAGCATGGCGCGCTTTTGCTGCGAATTGTCGCCGCACAACAAGGTGAGCGAGCCGCCATCGCCGCCGGCCCCGTTCACCTTCCAACCCAAGGCCCCATGAGCTTTGGCGATCTCAATCACCTGGGCCGCCTCAGCGCTGACCAGGGCGGGGTGCAAATCTTGCTGCGCCCGCGTATTCTCCACCATCGCTTTGCCCAGTTCGACAAAATCGCCGTTATAGAGCGCATCGCGCGAGCGCGGCGCGGTGCTGCGCAAGGCGACCAACTGTGGGCAATCGGGGCCGGCGTTCTCCAGGCCGCGGATGACCATCCCATGCACATCCGATGAGCTGTGTGATTTGCCCAGGTAAATGAGCGCCAGGCGGCGCTCCAACTCCCACCAGATGGCATTTGGTACCTGGATTTGCGAGACCGAGGCGTAAGGATATTGATACATCTCAATATAGTTGATGCCGCCATAGGCCGAACAAAGCTGATCCTGGATGCCGCACTGCTGACCGAGCATTTCGGTCTCCACTTTCTGAGCGGCCAAAGCCACCTCATGCGGCGTCATGCGGCCGGGCGAAAGCGTATCCAGCGCGCCGATCAAAGCCACCGTCACCGCGGCGGAGGTGCCGGTGGAAGCGCCGGATGGCGCTTCGGAATAAATGGTCACTTCAAAAAAATAATTCTTCGGCACGCGCACGTATTCAATCGCCGCCTCCAACAAGGGATGGCGATCCCAACGCATTTCAGGATTGACCACATAGCGCTCGCCGAAGTTCTCGGCGTTAATCACCACGCGACGCTCATGCACATTCTCCTCATACACCGCCAACTGCACTTCGGCGTAAGGGTAAACCCCGATATTAAAAATCCGCCCATGCCCGGCAAACCAGGTATCGGTCCAACCGCCATTGTCACAAATGCGAATAGGAGCTACGCTGTTGACGATCCATTTCGGTGTATGTTGGGTCATGATGTATTTTCCTTCTACGATAAACAATTAAAACATCTTCCCCTTGATCATACACGAAAAACGCAAAAAGTCTATTATTCATTCTGCTCAAGGTTGCCATTCACAACCGAGAATTTTCATGGCTGCTGCTCCTTACACAGCGCGCCACACCTCCACCCCGGCCCCCAGGGTAAAATCCAGCTTCAGCCAGGCGCCCAGGGTGGTTTGCTGCTCGCCATCCACCAGGCGCAGCCCCAGCCGGCGCGCCAGGGGATGGCTGACCAGTGGATTGACGCGCAAGGTAGAAACACCGGGCAAATAATCGCCGCCGGCAAACTGCTCAACCCCCACCGGCGCTTCAATCACCGCCTGGTAGCAAGCGCGGCTGGTATCCGCCGCGTCGCGAAACTGCTTCAAAAAGACGAGCGGGGCGCTCTGCGTCGCCAGGCGAGCGGCCATCTCAATCGTCGGATCGTCCGCCTCGCCGGCAATGCGGCGCAGCAGTTCGCCGCTCAACGCGGCGCGGGCCGCTTCCCAATCCGCCCAGCCCCCACCGCCGGCTCCCACGGACGACCCCGCCGCCGGGCGCAGCGTCAACAAACGCTGCGGCTGCGCTTCTGCAGCGGGATCGAACTGTTGAAAGCCCAGCACATCGGCGGCAAACTCAGGCTGCTGGATGTTCGCCGCCTTTTCAAAGACGGCCATTTGTTTGTTAAAGCCATACACCTCGCGCCCGGTGGCAATAGCATTGCTCTCATCTACCAACAAATAGGGCAAGAACCAGGCCAAATGCTGCGGCAGGTAGGTCGAACCAACCTGGCGCGCGGCGGCGGTCAAGAGCCAAAAACTCAGTTCGGTCTCGGCCAGGCGGCCCACCTGCTGGTCGCGCCCATCCTGCGAGGCGACCCGCATCTCAGCGTAAATCATCACCACACTCGACAAGAGCGGGGTGTAGCGCAGCGCCCCGCCGGTGGGAAGATTCAAATAACGGTCGCACAGAGCGCTCAACTGCGCCCGGTCGGCCGGCAAAAAGAAAACCGCCATCTGCGCCTGCGACTGCAAATAAGGTCCGCGGAAGACCGGAAAGCCCACCTCATCGTCCACATAGAGGGGCTGTGCGCCGTCTCTCTGCGGCGAGAGCGGCTCGCTGTAACGGCCGGCGTAATAGGCCAGAGCCCCCAGGCCAAGCGCCCCGCCGGCCAGCTTTAAGAAATCTCCTCGCCCAAGCCGCTTGCGCCGCGCTTCATCTAATAAATCGCCTGGCTCGCTCACCGGTCACACATCCTGTTCCAGCGCCGCCGCGCCGCCCGGCCCGGCGACCAAGACCATCTGCACCCCCGGCAGAGCGCCCAGGCCGGCGCGCAAGGTCTCCACACCGGCCGAACGGCAAAGCACATGCACATTCGGCCCGGCGTCAATGGTATAACACACCTCCAGGCCAGCCTGCCGCCAGGATTGCACAGCGGCCATCACCGCCAGAGTGGCCGGCTGCCAGTAGATCAGGCGCGACGAAGAAGTCATCATCACCGCGTGCATCAAATTGCAATCTTGCTCGACCACCTCGGCAAACGCGGCGAAATTGCGCTCGCAAATGGCAGCGCGGCACATATTCAACCGGCGCGGCGCATCGGCCACGCGCGCCGCCTGGATGGGACTGCTGGCGGCCAGGGCGTGGCCCTCGGTCGAACCGACGCGCTTATGCTCCTGGCTGATGACCGCCACACAGTCCACCAAATCCCAATGCCCGGCGGGAGCGATCGAGTAAGCGTAAGAATCCTCATCGCCGGCGCCGGCCTGCCACTCGACAAAGCCGCCCGGCACCGAGCGGCAGGCGGAGCCGGAACCGGCGCGCGCCAGGCGCGAGAGGTCTTTTTCGGCCAGGCTGAGGCCGGCAGCGGCGCTGGCAGCCAGGCTCAGCGCGGCAAACGCCGCGGCGGACGAGGCCAGGCCGGCCCCCATGGGGAAATTATTGGCGCTTTCCACCGCGGCGAACTCCTGCCGCCCGGCAAGTTGGCGCACGCGATCGAGGAAAGCACTCACCCGCTCCAGCGCGGCGGCGCTGGCCGGCTCGCCGTCCAACAACAGCGTATCGCGCCCCAAAAGCGGATCGAACGTCACCCGCGTGCGCGTCGAGAGACCGGCCAGGTTCATCGAAATCGAACCATTGGCCGGCACCCGCCAGCAGGGGTCGAGATCGCCCCAATATTTGATGAAGGCGATATTAGCACGTGCAAACGCGGCTGCGGTTCGAGGATACATCGGATATAAACCACTTTCTCATTATTTTCTACGGCTATTGTACTCCGAACGTCCAACAACAGGTCAAGCAAACGGGATCATTTCTAATGATGATGGCTGGCTGTCCCAAAAGCATGTTCGTACACCAACAATAGATAGTAGCCCCAATCAAAGGGCTGAACATATCCCAGGCGCAGGCCAGGTTCCTGATGCCCGCTGCCCTGCTTGAGATTCTGGTAGAAAAACTCGATCATTTGCGCCCAGGCCTGCGCTTGTACGCCGCCAGAACGGATCGAGTCAATGTCGGTCATAAAGGCATGCGGCTGACCTTCGTAGATGGTAATTTCGTTCGGGATGCTGGCTTCGTCCAAAGCA
This sequence comes from uncultured Anaerolineales bacterium, assembly GCA_903872065.1. Lineage (GTDB taxonomy): Bacteria > Chloroflexota > Anaerolineae > Anaerolineales > UBA4823 > CAIQJJ01. The sequence goes on from CAIQJJ010000152.1 coordinate 14,731, forward strand.
GCATCAAAAGCGCGCACTTCTTCGACCGGGATAGAGTTATCGGCCCCGCCAAAGATGCCCAGCACCGGGCCAGGCAAGGCGCGCAGCGCCTCAACATCTGTTTCTGGCGATCCGTAGAAGATTGCCGTGGCAGCTAATTGATCATTGTGCAAGCTGTAGCTCAGCGAGGCGCGACCTCCGTAGCAAAAACCCACAATCCCGATGCGATTCGCCAGCGCATTGGGCTGTGTTGCAATCCAGGCGTAGACCGAATCGAGGTCCTGGTTGACCTGTTCGGGTTTATTGACAATCACCTGGTAAATCGCGCGTGGAATCCATTCGGTGGTTGAGCCGCGAAACGTGTCGGGGGCAACGACCAAATAACCTTCTTCTGCCAACCCTTGCGCTTTGCCAACCATGCTCTGGTTGAGACCAAAAAACTCATGGATCATGATCACCACCGGAAATGGCCCTTCGCCCGGCGGGACAGCGACGTAGGCGCGCACATCGGGACCGCCGTCTTTTCCAGAGATGATCGTATTGGTGACCTGGTTGATACGGTCTTTGCCGATGGCAAAATCAACAGCAATTGAGCCAACCAGGACAAGAACCAATCCCAGCCCAACCGCCAGCAAACCTAATCCAATCCACTTCACAATTTTCATTTTTTTCTCCAATTTTCGAGTGATTATTCTTTTGATTTGCCCCATTATACTATACAATATGTTATAATAAGTTATACAAAAATTATACCTACATAGCGTAAAGCATGTTGGAAAGAACGATAAACTGAGCCTCGGGCTCAAGGATGATGTCTTGACCGACATTGAAATCAACCGTCCAATCTAAAAAAGGAGATTTTCTTATGGCGAAAAACGCTACTCAATCCGTCGTAAAAACCGATGAAGCCGACAGCCGGTTTATTGGGCTGCGACGCTTCAACCTGGTGATGGGTTTCTTGCACCTGTTTCAGGGCATCTTCATGATCCTTGTCAGCAGAGATACTACCTACCCCATCTTCACCAATTACCTGAATTTTGACCTCGCCACGCGTTCATTGAAACCGAGCAGCGAACTTTTCTATGAAGTGCCCTTTGGCCCTGCGGTTGCGGGCTTCTTGCTCATTTCGGCTGTGGCGCACTTCTATCTATCAACCATTGGCTATCAGGGCTATGTGCAGAATCTCAAGAAGGGCATGAACCCAGTGCGTTTCTATGAGTATGCCTTGAGTTCATCGCTGATGATTGTGCTGATCGGCATGTTGATCGGGATTTGGGATCTGGGTGCAATCATCCTGATCTTTACCCTCAACGCCACGATGAACTTGTTTGGCATTATGATGGAACTGCACAATCAGCACACCCAAAAAACAAACTGGACAGCCTTTATCTATGGCTGCATCGCCGGGTTCGTCCCGTGGGTGGTGATCACGCTCTACTTCGTGGGTGCGATCAATTCTGGGGATGCCAAGCCGCCCGATTTTGTCTACGCCATCGTTCCCACGCTGTTTGTCTTCTTCAACATTTTTGCCATCAACATGGTGTTACAGTACAAGAAGATCGGCCCCTGGAAAGATTACCTGTTCGGGGAGCGCGTTTACATCATACTCAGCCTGTCGGCCAAAACCGTTCTCTGCTGGCTGATCTGGACTGGCACCCTGGCCCCTGTATAACCCTTCCATTGCATGAAATGATACAGTCTCAGTAGATGAAAATTGCTGATCATGGATCTAGCAGAGTGAGTTGAGCATCAATGCAGAAGACCAAATGGTAGGAGTGGAACAACTGCTCCAAAATCAATCGGTGTAGGTCTTTACTTTGCACGCAAGCTGAATTGGATGATAATGGGCTATGTTTCATGACATACTCCTTGAACCTGGTTCGTTCTATCGGTAGTATGTCATGAAACATAATTTTTATCTACTGAGTAGCGTTGTGGTCAATGGGGATGTAACTGGAATCGGCAAATCGCTCACCCAAAACTCGATCGCCAAACCAATGCCTCGTTTTTGTTTGACACCATCCATCCGATCCTGTAAAATCAGGTCAAGGGTTCCCCGGAACCGACCGATGCAGGGGAACTGGTGAAGGGTTATGACTGAGATCAATTTCCGTTAGGTGCAGAAAAGGAAAACATGCCATTACAACCGCCTGCCGCTGGTGAACAACTTGCCGCCTCCCTGGCTGCCCTGGGAGTCCAGTTTATTTTGGGCAGCGACAAACAGATGGTATGGCACCTATCAACATGCCTTGCAGGTCTGGCTGCGTCCTCTCGAAAGGAAACTTCGCTACTGAAAATATTTGCATCCCTTCACAAATTCGAGTATAGTTAACAAGGTGGTCATCTATGTCGCCAGAAACCGCTTCTCGCAACGCTGAAAATCTATCCCTCCAGCCTGGACAGGTGCTCAAGGGGCCGCTGTTTAGCGAACCGATGCGGGTGGAAACGCTCCGCCCGGCAGGGGATGCGGCCTGGACGGTGGGGCTGGTGGGCCTGCGGACGGAGCGCTTCCGCAGTGTGACGTTGACGCGCCAGGATTTGGCCGCCCTGACCATTCTGGACTCGGCGGCGACTTTTACGGGGGATGGCCGGCTGCTGCGCCTGGGTTTGCAGGCATACGCTTTGGGCATTGCTTATGAGTTTGACCCATATTTCGGCCTTTCGATCTCGCGCGTGGATCCGCTGCCGCATCAACTTTCGGCGGTGTATGATCACCTGCTCAAACTGGCGCGCATCCGCTTTTTGCTGGCCGATGACGCCGGGGCGGGTAAGACGGTGATGGCCGGTTTGTTGATTCGCGAGTTAAAACTGCGCGGCCTGGCCGACCGGGTGCTGATCTTGTGCCCGGCCAACCTGACCTTTCAGTGGCAGCGCGAGATGAAGGATAAGTTTGACGAGAAGTTTATGGTGTTCAAAGGGGGCGATTTGCGCGAACAGTTTGGCATGAACCAGTGGTTGGAGCAAAACCAGGTGATCACCTCGCTCGACCTGGCCAAGCGGGAGGATATTTTGCCCGGCCTGCGCCAGGTGCATTGGGATTTGGTGATTGTTGATGAAGCCCACCGCATGTCGTGGATGCCGCCTTCGCGCAAGACGGCGCGCTATGCTCTGGGCGAGCTGCTGCGCGATACAACCGACCATTTTCTGCTGCTGACCGCCACGCCGCACAAGGGCGATCCTGAAAACTTCAACTTGTTCTTGCAACTGCTGGATGAAGACGCCTACGCTGATATTCGTTCGATCCGCCAGGCAATGGAACGCCGCAGCGCCCCGTTTTACCTGCGCCGCACCAAAGAAGCGATGGTTTACTTCCCCGAACGCCAGGCGGACGGCGCATGGGTGGCGCGCAAGATTTTCACCAGGCGCATCCCTCACAGTGTGGACTTTAAGATGGATGGCGATGAATTTGAGTTGTACCGGGATGTGACCCGCTTTGTCAAACGCCAGAGCGCCAAAGCAGCCCAGGATGGCGACGACCCGCGCGCCCGGGCGGTGGGCTTTTTGATGTCGCTCTACCAGCGGCGGCTGGCCTCCAGCGCTTACTCGCTGCGCCATTCGTTGGAAAACCGCGCCCGCCGCCTGGAGGACGGTTTGCGACGGGCCAAAGAGCTGGCGCGTATGGCTCCGCCGGACATTCCTGATGCGGAAGAGATCGAGGAAATGGAAGAAGCGGAGCGCGAGGAATTGGAGCGCTTTCTGGAAGCCATCTCCCTGGCCAAAGACGCCGATGCCGTTCGTGAAGAAATTGCCGAACTGCGGGCATTGGCCGAGCGCGCCAGGTCGGTGGAAGAAAATCACCAGGAAGCCAAACTGGCCCGCCTGGAGACGCTGCTGCGCGAGCAGGGTTTTTATACCGACTCCGATCAGCGTTTGTTGATCTTCACCGAGTTCAAAGACACGCTCGATTACCTGACCGCCAGGCTCGAAGCGTGGGGGTTTCGGGTAGGAGTGATCCACGGCGGAATGAGGATCGGCTCGCGCGATGAAGCCGGCACACGCCTGCACGCCGAACAGCAGTTCCGCGAGGGCAAGATTCAAATCCTGGTCGCCACCGAAGCCGCCGGGGAGGGGATCAATCTTCAGGTATGCCACATCTTGTTCAATTATGACATTCCCTGGAACCCCAACCGCCTGGAGCAGCGTATGGGGCGCATTCACCGCTACGGCCAAGTGAAAGACTGCCTGATTTTCAACTTCGTCGCCACCAATACCATCGAGGGGCGTGTGCTGCAAAGGCTGCTGGAGAAATTGCAAGAAATTCGCAACGCGCTGGACGATGACGCGGTGTTCAACGTGGTGGGCGAGATTTTGCCCGCCGCCCAGGTGGAGCGCGTGCTGCGCGAGTATTACGCCGGCCGGCTCGGCGACGCTGACCTGGAAGAGCGCCTGCTGCGCAACGTGGATGAGGGTCAGTTCCGCGCCATTTGCCAGAATGCGCTGGAGGGCCTGGCCACCAAAAAGTTCAACCTGGAACTGCTGATCGAGCGCCGCGCCCGCGCCCAGGAGCGGCGCGTGGTGCCAGAGACGATTGCCCGTTTTATCGGCGAGGCCGCTGAATACGCCAATTTCGTGGTTAAGCCGGTTGCAAACCTGCCGCACACCTTCGATCCAGGGCGCACGCCCCAGGCACTGCGGCGTTATGAGCAATCCGCCGATTGGAAGCTGCCCGCCCTGGCCGTGCGCTACTCACGCTGCACCACCGACCGCGAGACCGCCGACAAAAACGCTCTGGAATGGGTGATGCCAGGCCACCCGTTGTTCGAGGCGCTGCGCCGCAATACCGCCGAACTGGCCGCCGAAGCCTTTGGGCAGGGGGCGTGTTTTTATTCGCTGCAGCATGACGCCCCGGCCCGCGTGGATTTTTACCGCGGGCGCGTGGTGGATGGCCTGGGGCTGACCATCCATGAGCGCCTGTTTGCGGTGGAAATTCCCACCCAGGGCGCGCCGCGCCTGACGGACGCCACCCTGATGGGCAATTTCACCCCGGCGGCGCTGCCTGCCAGCCTGCCGCCGGTATGCGAGCATCCCACCCCCACCACCTGGCTCAATGAACATGCCTTTCTGCCCTTTCTGGAAGAAGTGCGCCGCGAGCGCCTGGTGGAGATGGATCGTGTGGCGGAGCATGTCGAGCTTTCGCTGACGGAACTGCTGCAAAAGGCCGATGATGAGATCGGCCGCGCGGCCGCCGAGGTGGAGTTGGGCGTGCAAGGGGCGGAGGGCCGCCTGGCGCAGGCTGAAAACCGCCACGCCGAGTTGATGGCGCGGCGCGAGCGCCGCCGCCAGGCCCTGGAGCGCCAGCGTTCCCTCACGCTGCAAGCCGTAGAGTTATTGACCAGGGCTTTGATCCTGCCGCACCCCGAACGTGAAGCCCCCGAAGTGCGCCGCCTGCGCCCGGATTTCGCCACTGAAGCCAAAGCCATGCAGGCGGTGATGGACTATGAGCGTTCTCGCGGCTGCCAGGTGTATGATGTCCACGAGAAAAACCTGGGCTACGATATTACCAGCCTGGATGTGAACTCGGGTGAACTGCGCCTGATCGAGGTCAAGGGCCTGGCCGCGGCCAACGGCACGATTTTGCTAACGCCCAACGAGCGCCGTGTGGCCGAAGACCGCCGTGACTGCTACTGGCTGTATGTGGTGACGCACTGCGCCGATCAGCCCATCCTGCAAGAGCCGATCCAGGACCCGGCGCGCCAGCCCTGGCACGAGGTGGTGAAGGTGCAGCACTACTGGCTGGAAGTGAACGCCATGACGCGCCCGATGCAGGTGCGGGAAGAGGGGACATCTTATGAGGATGCGTAGATCTATTGGTCGCGCTGGCGCTGCGGCGCTCGCCCTGGAAAGCTGTGTGACTCGCTTATGACCTTACCCAAAGACTGCAAACGCCTGGCCGAGGTGGACTTTCCGATCGCCGAAGTCTCCAAACATGCGGCGCGGGAGAAATCTATCCGCCACGGGCATCCTTCCACGCTGCACCTGTGGTGGGCGCGGCGGCCGCTGGCATCCTCGCGGGCGGTGCTGCTGGCGCTGCTGCTGCCCGATCCGGTGGACGCTCTGTGCCCGGCGGAGTTCAAAACTCAGGCGCGCGAGCTGCTCGGCCAGGTGCAAAAGGTGGCGGCCGGCGATGACGGTCTGCGGGCGGGGCTGCTCAAGTTCATCGGCGACTTTGCCAACTGGGATCTGGCCGCCAACCAACAATATTTGAGCGTGGGCCGCGGCCTGGTGCGCGCCGCCCACCCCGATGAGACCCCGCTGGTGGTGGATCCCTTCGCCGGGGGCGGCTCGATCCCGCTCGAGGCGCTGCGCCTGGGCTGCGATGCCTTCGCCAGTGATCTGAATCCGGTGGCCGGGCTGATCGAAAAGGTGATGCTCGAAGATATCCCGCGCTATGGGCGGCAGAAGATCAAGGTGCAGACCGAAGCGGGCGAAGTGGAGGCCGATGGGCTGGCCGCGGCGCTGCGCATCGCCGGGGCCGAGATCAAGAAACAAGCCGAGAAAGAACTGGCCCCGTTCTACCCGACCGACCCCGATGGCGCCCGTCCGATTGCCTACCTGTGGGCGCGCACTGTGCGCTGCGAAGCGCCCAACTGCGGCGCGGAAATCCCACTGATGCGGTCGTTCTGGTTGAGCAAAAAAGCCAACCGCCGCCGCGCGCTGCGCCCCATCGTCCGCCGTCCCGACGACCAACCATACCACGACGACCAACCGTGCCACGACCGTCAACCGTGCCACGACCGTCAGGGAGTGGTCGTCGTGCGCGAACCCCGCCCTGACGGTTGGGGCGCGGATAACGGTTACGGCGCGCGCGGCGCGGACAACCCCCGGCTCACATACCTGATCACATTTAGCTGCTATGGCGCGCGGCTGCACGGCGACGAAGCCGGCTCAGTAGACCGCCAGCACAATGTGTACGGCGCGCCCTTTCTGCCGCCTGACCCGCAGCGCGAACAGGCCGAACGCGAACAAATGGATCAACCGCCCTACGAAATGGACGCGCCCCGCCGCCAGGTGGTCTTAAGCGCCATCCAGGAAGTATGCGCCTACCGCGGCTGGACGCTGCTGGCCGCCCACATCCGCACCAAACATCTGCACACAGTGGTACAAGCAGACGCTAAACCCGAACGCGTGATGAACGACTTCAAAGCCTACGCCAGCCGTCGCCTGACCGCCGCCGGCTTTGAAAACCGCGACCGCAAACGCTGGGCGCGCCACGGCAGCACACGCTACCTGTGGCAACCCGACAGCATCCAGAACGCCATCCACTACGTCCTGGAAAAACAAGGCGTTCCCATGTCCGTATACCCATCCGCGCCGGAATCATCCGTGCCGGAACCATCTGTGCCGGTCAGCGTTAGCGACCGGTCTTCTTCCGCCCCATCAGACCGGTCTTCTTCCGCCCACCACATCAAAGACAACCGCGCCGATTACAACGACTGGACAACCATTTGGGATGACGACAACCAGGCAGACCTGCCTCTGCCAGACGCGCTGCAGCAGACCGCGCCGGCAGTAGACTTTGAAATCTTCACCCCCTCCAGCGAAAGCGAAGTTCACAGCGGAACAGTACAGCGCGCCAACGCCACCTGCCTGTGCTGCGGCGCAGTCCTGCCGGCCCAGCGCGTGCGCGAACAACTAAAAGCCCAGCGCGGCGGAGCAGACGTGCTATTCGATCAACACGGCCAGCGCGCCGGCGGGGCGCGCCTGCTGGCAGTAGTAACGATCTACCCCGAACGAGGCAGGGGAAAAACGCATCAAGAAGACGCCGGCCGCCATTATCGCCTGCCCACAGAGGCCGACTACCGCGCCGTCTGGCAAGCCCAACAACGCCTGGCAGAGGTTATTCAAACGCCGCTGCCCAATGGCCTTAGTCCCGTGCCGGATGAACCTACTCCTGTCGGGGGCGGATCGGGCGCGGGACGTGCTTTTTCGGTACAGAAATACGGAATGATGGGTTTCGCCGACCTTTTTACTGCACGTCAAAAACTTGCGTTGATCTCAATCCAAAAAGCGATTACTAATTTTGGGATG